>NZ_OY726398.1:2556891-2876503 GCF_963378105.1 Mycolicibacter sp. MU0102 | reverse complement strand
CATCGAGCCGGGGATGACCTTCACCATCGAGCCGATGATCAACCTCGGCGGCCTGGACTACGACATCTGGGACGACGACTGGACGGTGGTCACCAGCGACGGCCAGTGGAGTGCTCAGTTCGAACACACCCTGGTCGTAACGGATGACGGCGCCGAGATATTGACGCTGCCGTGACTTTCGGCCGATGTCTGTTGAGCCGCTAAGGGGCCCGCCAAAATCGCCCCCTGCTGCCGCAGGGGCGGTAGCGTGGCGCAGATGCCGGGCACGATGATGACCATCGACGGATTCCCGATCCCAGTCGATGTGACCGGCCCGCAAAACGGGCCGGTCGTGGTCGTGCTCGCCGCGGCGCAGCACCCGCTCACCGCTTATGACGCGGTCTGCCAGCGATTGCACACCGCCTCATTGCGCACCATCGTGATCGGCGCAGATCCGCGTCTGACACCCAAGTCGGTGATCGGCATCCTCGATTCGCTGGGCGTGCAGTGCGGCGTGCTGGTGGGCGATCGGACCGGCGCCGACAACGCCTGGGAACTGGCGGCCACGCGCCCGGACCGCTTCACCGGGCTGGTGGCGCTGGACCGCGGACATCCGCGCGCGCCTGATCTGAGCGGTGCGATCCGCGACGAGCGCTGCCCTCCGGTGGAGATCAACACCACCGTGCTGGTCAGTTCCCGAGCCACGGCGTCGGTGGCCAACGCCAGCCAACGGTTCGTCTACGGCGAACACCGATTGGTGATGCTGCCCGGGCGGCGCAGTGCGAGTGAGTTCACCGCACAGTTCGCCATGGAGATCGTGTTGCGCGCCAGTACCTGGTAAAACGCAGCGGGGGAGAGTAGGTTCCGGCGTAGCCGGCGATCAAGGGGCGCGTCGGCTAGAAATAATGGAATACGTATCTGGGGGGATACAGCATGCTGTCGTGGGGGCAATCAATACCAGCGTTGCTACGTGAACGAGCTCAGCAGTGGTCTGATCGGCCGGCGTTCACCTACATCGATTACGAGGTGGATCCGGCCGGGTACGCCGACACCCTGACCTGGTGGCAGATTCTGCGCCGCACCGAGGCCGTCGCAGCGGAGATCGCCGCAATCGCGTCACCCGGCGATCGGATTGCGTTGCTCGCGCCGCAAGGCCTTGAATACATCGCCGGGTTCTTCGGCGCGATGGAAGCTGGTTGCATTGTGGTGCCGCTGCCGGTACCGGCCTTCGGCAGCCACGACGAGCGAGTCACTGCGGCACTCAAGGACTGTGCACCGGCCGCGGTGCTCACCACATCGGCAGTTGCCGGCGAGATCCACGGGTGCGTCAGCGCGGTCGGCGGCAGTGCGCCCGCGATAATCGAGGTGGATCTGATCGATCTCGACGCCCCCGTGTCCTGGCAGGGAACCGGGGCACCGCCGACCAAAACGGCGCTGCTGCAATACACGTCCGGGTCGACCGGCTCGCCGAGAGGCGTCGTGGTCTCGCACCGCAATGTGTTCGCCAACATCGAGCAGGTGATGGCGGACTACTTCGGTCTGGACGGGGGAGCGCCGCCGCCGGACACCACGCTGGTGTCCTGGCTGCCCTTCTACCACGACATGGGCCTGCTGTTGGGTGTGATGGGAGCCGTCTTGCTAGGCCGCCACTCGGTGGTGATGAGCCCGATCGCGTTCCTGCAGAAGCCGTCTCGATGGATCCAGCAGCTCGCCATCAACCCCTGCGCGTTCACGGCCGGGCCGAACTTCGCGTTCGAACTGGCCGCGCGCCGGACCACCGACGAGGACATGGCCGGCCTCGATTTGAGCAGCGTGCACACCATCTTGAGCGGCAGTGAACGCATCCACGCAGCGACGATCCGCCGTTTCAACGACCGCTTCGCCCGATGCAACCTCCCCGCCAACGCGCTGGCACCGTCGTACGGGCTGGCCGAGGCAATGGTCTACGTCGCCTCGGCGCCGCGCGAGAACCGTCCGGTAACCGTTCGGCTCGACTACGAGAACCTGGTCGGCGGCAACGCACAAGCTGGTCCGGGCGGGGCGGAGCTGGTCAGCATCGGCGCCCCGCGGGCGTGCACGGTACGCATCGTCGACCCCGAGACCCACACCGAGTGCCCGAACGGTCGCGTCGGTGAGATCTGGGTGCACGGGCCCAACGTCGCCAGCGGCTACTGGCACAACGCGGACGCCACCGAGCGCACCTTCGGCGGCCACCTCGAGTCTCCGTCCGCCGGCACACCGGTGGGGCCGTGGCTGCGCACCGGAGACCTCGGCGTCATCTACGAGGGCGAGATGCTGGTGGTCGGGCGCATCAAAGACCTGTTGATCGTCGACGGCCGAAATCACTACCCCGACGACATCGAGGCCACCGTGCAGGAGCTCACCGGCGGCCGCGTCGCCGCGGTGCCGGTCAGCGGTGAGGGTGGTGAGCAGCTGGTGGTCATCGCCGAGCTCAAGAACCGGGGCAACACCGTCGAGGAACAATTGGCACGGATGGCAGCCCTGAAAAAAGATGTGGCGGCATCGGTTTCCCGATCCCACGGGGTCCGGGTCGCCGACCTCGTGCTGGTTGCTCCCGGATCGCTGCCGATCACCACCAGCGGAAAGATCCGCCGTTCCACATGCGCCGACTGCTATCGTTCGGCGCAATTTCGTCGGCTGGAGCCCGTCGACTGACCGCGGGCGGGTAGCCTGACAGCACTCAAATGTCAGGGAAGACCGTCGTCGGCGAAGGAGCACAATGACCCGGCCCGCGATGCTCTCCCAGACCGAGCTGCAACAACTGGTCGACTCCGGCGAGATAGACACCGTCGTGGTGGCATTCGCCGACATGCAGGGCCGGCTGGTCGGTAAGCGGGTCGACGGTGAGCACTTTCTTGCCGAGGTCGCCGGACACGGCGTCGAGGCCTGCAGCTATCTGCTGGCCGTCGACGTGGAGATGAACACCGTGCCCGGCTACTCGATAGCCGACTGGGGAACCGGCTACGGCGACCTGGTACTCAAACCGGACTTCGCGACCCTGCGACGCATTCCGTGGCTGCCCGGCACCGCCCATGTGCTGGCCGATGCACACTGGCCGGACGGTGGCCCAGTAGCGGTGGCACCCCGCCAGATTCTGGCCGCCCAAATCGCCCGCCTGACCGAGCGCGGGCTGGTTGCTTACGCCGCAACGGAACTGGAGTTCCTGGTCTTCGAGGACAGCTACCGGCAGGCTTGGGCCGGCGGGTATCGCGGGCTGACGCCGGGCACGGACTACAACGCCGACTACGGTCTGGTCGCCGGCAGCCGGCTGGAGCCGCTGCTGCGCGATATCCGGCTGGGGATGACCGGCGCGGGCCTGCGCTGTGAGGGCGTCAAAGGGGAGTGCAACACCGGCCAGCAGGAGATCACCTTCCGCTACGAGGAGGCGTTGAGGACCTGCGACAACCACAGCGTCTACAAGAGTGGCGCCAAGGAGATCGCCGACCAGCACGGCAAGAGCCTGACGTTCATGGCGAAGTTCGACCAACGTGAAGGCAACAGTTGCCATGTGCACCTGTCGCTGCGCAGCACCGAGGGATCTCCGGTTTTCGCCGATCCGGCGGCCCCGCACGGTATGTCGGCGTTGTTCCGCGCCTTCCTGGCCGGGGTGTTGGCCACGCTGCCCGAGCTGACTCTGTGCTACGCACCGAACATCAACTCCTACAAGCGTTTCGTCGGGGGCAGCTTCGCGCCCACGGCGATTGCGTGGGGTTTGGACAATCGCACCTGTGCGTTGCGGGTTCTCGGCCGCGGCGACTCGATGCGCGTGGAGTGCCGGGTGCCCGGCGGCGATGTGAACCCCTATCTGGCGGTGGCGGCGCTGATCGCGGCGGGGCTTCACGGCATCGACAATGATCTTTCGCTGCCCGAGCCGGTCGACGGTGACGCCTACCGGGCCGGGCTGCCGCGCCTGCCCACGACGCTGGGTGGAGCAATGGAGCTGTTCGCCGAATCAGCGCTCGCGCGCAAGGCATTCGGCGACGAGGTCGTCGAGCATTATCTGCACAGCGCGCGAGTCGAATTGGACGCATTCAACACCGCGGTGACCGACTGGGAGAGGGTCCGGGGTTTTGAACGCTTCTGAGCCCGACTCGCCCGTTATTGGACTGACGACCTATCTGGACCGCGCGAAGTTTGGAGTGTGGGATGCTCGCGCGGGCCTACTGCCTGCCCAGTACATCCAGGGCATCACCGCCGCCGGCGGCATCGCGGTCCTGTTGCCACCGCAGCCGGTGACACCCCAGGTCGCCGCGCGCGTTCTCGACGGTGTCAGCGCGCTGGTGATCACCGGCGGGCGCGACCTCGACCCCCACGGGTACGGCCAGACGCCGCACGGCGAGACCGATCGGCCCGACACTACCCGGGACGCATGGGAATTCGCCCTGTTGGCCGAGGCGATGCGGCGCGGCATGCCGGTGCTGGGGATCTGTCGTGGCGCCCAAGTGCTCAACGTGGCGCTCGGCGGGACGCTGCACCAGCACCTGCCAGACGTCATCGGTAACAACGGCCACCGGGCGGGCAACGGCGTCTTCACCCCAATGCCGGTGCGCACCGTGGCCGGCACCCGGGCGGCCGAGCTTCTCGGCGAGAGCTGCCAGGTGCAGTGCTACCACCATCAGGCGATCGCTGAGGTGGGTGCGAAACTTGTGGTCAGTGCGCGCGATGACGACGGGGTCATCGAGGCGATCGAGCTTCCCGGGGAGGACTTCGTGCTCGCGGTTCAGTGGCATCCCGAGGAATCGCCGGACGATCTGCGGCTGTTCGCCGCGATCGTGGCCGAAGCGGGCAAGTACGCGGCGGCACGGGTGAGCGAATGAAGCACGAACTGATCAACCCGGCCACCGGGGCGGTCTTCGCTACCGTCGACCACGTCGAAGCCGCCGCCGTCGACGACGCGGTGCGCCGGGCGCAGGCCGCCCAGAAGCGGTGGGCAAAACGAGCCCCGGCCGAGCGGGCCGCCGCGCTGCGGGACTTCGCCGCGATCGTCGGCACCCACATCGACGAGCTGGCCGCGATCGAGGTCACCAACTCCGGTCATCCGGTGTCGGCCGCCGAATGGGAAGCCGGGCATGTCCGTGACGTGCTGCAATTCTATGCCGCCAGCCCGGAACGGCTGTCCGGCAAGCAAATACCGGTCGCCGGCGGGCTCGACGTCACTTTCCACGAGCCGCTCGGAGTCGTTGGGATCATTACCCCGTGGAATTTCCCGATGCCGATCGCCGCGTGGGGTTTCGCGCCGGCGCTGGCCGCCGGCAACGCGGTGTTGATCAAGCCGGCCGAATGGACACCGCTGACCACGCTGCGCTTGGCCGAACTGGCCGTGGAGTCGGGCCTCGACGGCGACCTCTTCCAGGTGCTACCCGGCCGCGGCGCGGAGGTGGGGGAGCGCTTGGTCACCCACCCGGACGTGGCCAAGATCGTGTTCACCGGTTCCACCACCACCGGCACCCGGGTGCTGCAGGCCGGGGCGGCCGGGGTTAAGCGGGTCACGCTGGAACTCGGCGGCAAGAGCGCCAACATCGTGTTCGCGGACTGCGACCTGGAGCAGGCGGCGGCGACAGCGCCGTACGGCGTGTTCGACAACGCAGGGCAGGACTGCTGCGCACGTAGCCGGATCCTGGTGCAGCGCAGCGTCTACGACCGCTTTATGGAGTTGCTGGAGCCCGCGGTGTCCGGTGTCGTCGTCGGCGACCCGACGTCCCGCGACACCGAGATGGGCCCACTGGTGTCGCGCCCGCACTGGGAGAAGGTGGCCTCCTACGTGCCCGACGACGCGCCGGTCGCTTTCCGCGGCCAGGCGCCCACCGGCCCCGGCTTCTGGTTCCCGCCCACCGTCCTGACTCCCGCGGCCACCGACCGATGCGTCACCGAGGAGATCTTCGGACCGGTGGTGACGGTGCTGCCGTTCGACGACGAGGCTGATGCCATCGCCATGGCCAACAACACCGTCTACGGGTTGTCGGGCTCGATCTGGACCAACGACCTGTCCCGGGCGCTGCGCGTCTCGCGGGCGGTGGAAGCCGGGAACCTGTCGGTGAATTCGCACTCCTCGGTGCGTTTCACCACTCCGTTCGGAGGTTTCAAACAGTCGGGGCTGGGCCGGGAGCTGGGTGCGGATGCCCCGCTGGCGTTCACCGAGACTAAGAACGTATTCATCGCAGTGAAGGAGACGCAGTGACCGACCTGACCCAACGCCTGGCTGGACGGGTGGCCGTGGTGACCGGCGCCGGTGGCGGAATCGGCTTGGCATCCGCGCGGCGGATGCGCGCCGAGGGCGCCCAGATCGTGGTCGGTGACCTCGACCAGGCGGCGGGCGCAGCGGTCGCCGATGAGCTCGACGGCCTGTTCGTTCAGGTCGACGTCTCCGATCAGGATCAGGTCGATGCGCTGTTCGACACCGCGGCCCAGACGTTCGGCTCGGTGGACATCGCTTTCAACAACGCCGGTATCTCGCCGCCCGACGATGACCTGATCGAAACCACCGAACTTCCTGCTTGGCAACGGGTTCAGGACGTCAACCTGAAGTCGGTGTACCTGTGCTGCCGGGCGGCGCTGCGGCACATGGCGCCCGCCGGCCGGGGATCGATCATCAACACCGCATCGTTCGTGGCGGTGATGGGTTCGGCCACCTCCCAGATCTCCTACACCGCCTCCAAGGGCGGCGTGTTGGCCATGTCGCGTGAGCTCGGGGTGCAGTACGCCCGGCAGGGCATCCGGGTCAACGCGCTGTGCCCCGGCCCGGTGAACACCCCGCTGCTACAAGAGCTGTTCGCTGCCGACCCGGAGCGGGCCGCGCGCCGACTGGTGCATGTACCGGTGGGCCGGTTCGCCGAGCCGGAGGAGATCGCTGCCGCGGTCGCATTCCTGGCCAGCGATGACGCCTCGTTCATCACCGGCTCGACGTTCCTGGTGGACGGCGGGATCAGCTCGGCGTACGTCACGCCGCTGTAGGCCGGGATTTCTCCGCCAGGCGGATTCCAATTGGTCTAACGTGTGGTGCTGAAGCGCGGCGAAGTGCGTCGTGAGTCCATCGGCCGCAAGCAGCCTGACTGCCCAATTTCGGCATTAATGCCATTACTGCGAAACGAATTGGCTATGGTCCTAGCGGCCGAGGTGTTTGTTCGCAGCTTTGGCTCCGGCTTCTGACTTTCCGAGCGAAAGGCTAGGGCGCGTTGGACGATTCAGAGCGTATTCCCGCGGGATGGTATCCGACCCCAGACGGTAGTAACCGGTACTGGAATGGGGAACGCTGGCTCCCATTGCCTGATCCCACGTCCCAGCTCGCAACGATAGATTCCGTTGTGGCGCCGGTCGCTGGGCGCGACCCGAAGAAACTGGTGATCGGCGTGCTTGCGGCTATTGTCGCGATTGTGCTTGGCGGTGTCGTCGCGTATTACGTGAAAAGCACACATGAGCTCGCCACGCGTAATGCGGAGGCCATTTCCTCGGCCCGATCTTCTGCCGCCGCCGCAGCGGCAGAGGCCGCACGGAAACAGGTAGCGGACGATGAGAAACGTTCGGAGCGGAAGTCAGCCGTCGACCGTATTGAGCAAAGCGTCCGGAGCTTGGCTGAGCAACAAATGCAAGACGGTTTGTTCGATGGTCCGATACTGAAGGTCTCGTGCGACCCAGTGGGAGGGTCCACTGACGATCTTTCGGAGCAAACGACAATATTTGAATGCTTTGTCGCGAACGAAGACAACGGCGACGGCACGCTGTCTGGCGAGAAGTATCACGCCAGGATGAATTGGGAAACAGAGGAACTGACTTACGGATACGGAGCGCCTCGCTGAACGCGTGCACCGGATCCTATTGAACCGGCAGTCACGCGCCCAGCTCGTTTGCATCGCTGCGAGGGCGCAGATGCCACTTCAGAACCACTCCGGGCGCATCTCCAGGGTCGTGCGGTCCAGGCTTTCCAACAGGTCGAGCTGCGGGCCGGTCTTGGGCAGCTCGTAGCGGAAGAAGTAGCGGGCCGCCTGGCGTTTGCCGTCAAAGAAGTCCCCGGTGCGTCCCTCGGCGGCCAACAACTGCTCCAGCCAGATCCAGGCGATCACCACATGGCCGAAGGCCTCCAGGTAGATCGCGCTGTTGGCCAGCGCCGCATCGATGTCACCGGCGGCGAACATGCCCGCGGTGACCGCCATCAACCGCTGGACCACCGCGTCGAGTTGCGCTGCCATATCGGCCACGTCGCCACCGGCCCGATGCGCGGCCGCGATGCTCTCGCTCATCGCGCCGTGTAGTGCGGCCAGGCTGGCGCCGTCGCGCTGCACCACCTTGCGGCCCAACAGGTCCAGACTCTGGATACCGTGGGTGCCCTCGTGGATCGGGTTGAGCCGGTTGTCCCGGTAGTGCTGTTCCACGTCGTACTCGCGGGTGTAGCCGTAGCCACCGTGTACCTGAATGGCCAGATCGTTCGCGGCCAGGCACCACTGTGACGGCCAGCTCTTGGCGATCGGGGTGAGGATGTCCAGCAATGCGGTGGCGTGCTCGCGTTCCGCATCGGATTCAGCGGCGTTCTGAACGTCGACGAGCCGCGCGCAGTACAGCGCCAACGCGAGCGCCCCCTCGACATAGGACTTCTGCGCCAGCAGCATCCGCTTGACGTCCGCGTGCTCGATGATCGCAACCTGTGGTGCGGCAGGGTCTTTCGTCGTTGCGGGACGGCCCTGCGGCCGGCTGCGGGCGTACTCCAGCGACTTCAGATATCCGGTGTAGCCGAGCGCGATGGCACCCATTCCCACACCCAGGCGGGCTTCGTTCATCATGTGGAACATGTAGGTCAAGCCGCGGTGTTCGTCGCCCACGAGATAGCCGACGGCACCCGCTTCGCCGCCGGGCTGGTGGACGCCCTCCCCGAAGTTCAGCACGGTATTGGTGATGCCGCGATAGCCCATCTTGTGGTTGAGCCCGGCCAGCACGACATCGTTGCGCTCACCCAGCGTGCCATCGGGATTCACCAGATACTTCGGCACGATGAACAGCGAGATCCCCTTCGTCCCGGCCGGACCGCCGGGGATCTTGGCCAGCACCAGATGGACGATGTTCTCGGTCAGTTCGTGTTCGCCACCGGAGATCCACATTTTGGACCCGAACAACCGGAAGGTGCCGTCGGCGCACCGGTTTGCCCGGGTGGTGATGTCGGCCAGCGATGATCCGGCCTGGGTCTCCGACAGGCACATCGTCCCGAAGAAGCGGCCGGCGATCATGGGTTTGACGAAGGCGGTGATCTGTTCTTCACTACCGAATTTGGCGAGCAGGTTCGCGTTGGCCATGGTCAGCATCGGGTAGCCGGCGGTGCTGACGTTGGCGGCGAATAGCCAGGCGAAGCCGGCCTGGGCCACCGTTGCCGGCAACTGCGCGCCACCGAGGCGGTAGTCCATGGCCATGCCGATCAGCTCAGCCTCGGCGCAGGCCGCCAGTGCCTCCTTGACTTCACCGATGATGGTGACCTTCGTCCCGTCGAAGGTGGGCTCGTGGGCGTCGCTTTTCTTGTTGTGCGGGGCGAAATAACGGCTCGCCAGCTGCTCGCACAGATCCAAGGTATCGGCGAAGGTCTCCCGAGAGTGCTCGGAGAACCGGTCCCGTCCGGTCAGTTCCTCGACGTGCAGCCAGTCGAACAGCAGGAAATCGAGGTCTTGCCGCGACAGCAGGGTGGACTTCATCTGCGGTCCTTTCACTCCAGCCCAAGCAGCGCGTTCTCGACGACCTCGGGCAGCGCCGGGTGGATCCAGTATTGACCGCGGGCCATCTCCGGCGCGGTGAGACCGAAACTCATCGCCTGGATCAGCGGTTGGATGATCGACGACGCCTGGTAGCCCATGATGTGCGCGCCAAGCAGCCGTCCGGTGCCGCGTTCGGCGATGAGTTTGGCAAATCCGGTGCTGTCCTCCATCGCCCAGCCGTAGGCGACGTCACTGTAATCCTGGATCTTCACCGAGATGTCGAGACCCTTTGCCAATGCCTGTGTTTCGGTCAAGCCGACCGCGGCGATCTGCGGATCGGTGAAGACCGCGGCCGGAACATAGCGGTGGTCGGTGATCCGCATCGAGTCCACGTCATCCCAGTCGCACAGCAGGTTGTGTTGCACCACCCTGGCTTCGTGGTTGGCGACATGCTTGAGCTCATACGGTGAAGACACATCGCCGAGCGCGAAAACGCCGCGCGCCGAGGTTCGTTGGTATTTGTCGACGCTTACCCGCCCGCCGGCGATGGTGACACCGGCCTGCTCGGCGTCCAACAAGTCGCCGTTGGGCACCCGCCCGGTGGCGACCAGCATCGCGTCGGCCCGCAGAACCGAGCCGTCGTCGAGCTCCACGACGACACCGCTCCCATCGTTGCGCGCCGCGACCACGTTGCAGTGCGTACGCAGCTCCCACTTGGCCGCGGCGATCCGGGTGAACCGTTCCGCTACTGTCTCGTCGCAGTGCCGCAGCAATGTCGAGCCGCGGATCACCACCGTGACCCGGACACCCAAGGCGGAGAACACGTGGGCGAACTCGGCGGCGATGAAGCCCCCGCCCACGATCACCAGATGCTCGGGCAGCTCGGCGATCCGCATGATGTCGTCGCTGGTGTAGTAGCGCGCCCCGCTGTCGGCGATGGCGGGCGGGATCGCCGAGCGTGACCCGGCGGCGATCACTACCTGCTCGGCGCTGAACTGTTCACCTCCCGCGGTGAGCAGCAAGTAGCGGCCGTCGGAGCCCACCGGCCCGAATCGGGTGTGCTCGCCGTAGACGTCCACGTTCGGCAGGCTGCGGCGATACTGCTCACCGCCTGCGGCGATCGGGTCGATCCGCCCGAATACCCGCGAGACGATCTCGTCCCAGCGCACACCGTCGATGTGGGCATCAATGCCGTAGCGCGACGCTTCGGTCACCGTCTTGGCGACCTCGGCGGCGTAGACGAACATCTTGGTCGGGATGCAGCCCACATTGAGGCAGGTGCCGCCGAAAGTGCCCTGTTCGCAGATCGCCACCCGCTTGTTCGCGTAGCGCTCGTCGAGAATGCTGTTGCCCGAACCGGTTCCGATGATCGCCAGGTCGTAGCTCTCCATTGCGTCAGCCTAAACGGTGTGCGGGCTAATCTGATGGCGTGTCCCCATCGGCTCAGACCGAGATGACCGACGTAGCGCTGATCGGCGCGGGCATCATGAGCGCCACCTTGGGGGCGATGCTGCGCCGGCTGGAACCGGGTGCCGCGATCACCGTCGTCGAACGGTTGGATTCCGCAGCCGGCGAGAGCAGCGATCCGTGGAACAACGCCGGCACCGGCCACGCTGGACTGTGCGAGCTGTTCTACACCCCGCAGCGGCCCGACGGCTCGATCGACATCGCCAAAGCGGTGCGGGTCAACGAGCAGTTCCAGGTGACCCGGCAGTTCTGGGCCTATGCCGTGCAGAACGGTCTGCTGGAGGATCCGCGTGACTTCGTGCACCCGATCCCGCACGTGAGCTTCGTACACGGCGCCGACGGCGTGGACTACCTGCGACGGCGTCATCGTGCGCTGTCCGACAACCCGCTGTTCGCCGGAACCGACTTCATCACTGACTTCGGCGAGTTCGCCGCGCGCCTGCCCGCGATGGCCACCGGCAGAGACCGCAAGGTGCCGGTGGCCCTGGACTGGGCTCCGCACGGCACGGACGTCGACTTTGGCGCGCTGACGAGCCAGCTGATCGGCTACGGGGTGCGCCACGGCACCGCCGTGCATTTCGGTCACGAGGTGCGCGCGCTGCGCCGAGAGTCCGACGCCAGCTGGACATTGGTTCTGGCCAACCGCCGAACCGGCGAAACCCGAAGACTCAACGCTAAATTCGTCTTTCTCGGCGCCGGGGGAGCGACCCTGGGCTTGCTGCAGCGCTCGGGGATCCCCGAAGTGCGTGGCTTCGGCGGTTTCCCGATCGGCGGGGTATTCCTGCGCTGCGGGGCCGCCGAGCTCACCGCCGCACACCGAGCCAAGGTGTACGGCGCCCCGGTTCCAGGCGCGCCGTCGACGACCGCCCCGCACCTGGACGCCCGGATGGTCAACGGTTCGTCGTCGCTGCTGTTCGGACCATTTGCCGGTTGGTCGCCGAAGTTTCTCAAGCACGGTCGAGCCACGGATCTACCGAGATCGGTCCGCTTCGACAACGTCAGGTCGCTGCTGGGCGCCGGGATCCGAGAGCGTGAACTGGTCGGGTACCTGCTCGGCCAACTGCGGCGGACCCACGGCACCCGGGTCCAGGCACTGCGGGAGTTCCTGCCGGATGCGGATCACGCGGACTGGCACGAGATCCGGGCCGGCCAACGGGTGCAGGTGATTCGCCACGGACAGCTCGATTTCAACACCACGATCGTCAGCGCCGGCGACGGCAGCATCGCGGGACTGCTCGGCGCCTCGCCGGGGGCTTCGACCGCGGTGCCGGCCATGCTGGAGGTGCTGGCGCGCTGTTTCGCCGGCAAGTTCGCCGACTGGCTGCCGACGCTCAAAGAGATGGTGCCGTCGCTAGGTACGCGACTGTCCGACGAACCCACGTTGTTCGAGCAGGTGTGGGAGTGGGGCAGCCGGCAACTTCAGCTCGGCTGATCGACGCGGGGGTTGATGGTGGCGACCCGTTGCGCCCGGCTTCGCCGCGCTGACGGTCGCCACTAGAGTTATCGGGTGACCGAGAACCCCTACCTGGCCGGTTTACGGCTGGCCGGCCGCAAGGTTGTTGTCGTGGGCGCGGGAAGCGTCGCGCAGCGACGTCTTCCGCTGTTGGTGGACAGCGGTGCGCAGGTGCTGGTGATCGCACCCAGCGCCACCCCGGCGGTCGAAGCGCTGGGGGAGCGCAAGCCCGGCATCACGCTGGTCTCGCGCAGCTACCGCGACGGGGACCTGGCCGATGCCTGGTACGCGATCGCGGCCACCAACGACCCGGAGGTCAACGCCGCCATCGTGGCTGAGGCCGACCGTCGCCAGATCTTCTGTGTGCGCGCGGATCTGGCCGTCGAGGGATCCGCGGTCACCCCGGCTACCTTCGGTTACTCCGGACTGTCGGTGGGAGTGTTGGCCGGCGGCGAGCACAACCGGTCGGCGGCGATCCGCTCGGCGATCCGGGAGGCCCTGCAGAACGGCACCATCACCGTGGACGCCGAGGCAGCCCCCGATGTGGTGCGCGGCGGTGTGGCGCTGGTGGGCGGCGGACCAGGCGATCCGGAGCTGATCACGGTGCGCGGTCGTCGCATGCTCGCGCACGCCGACGTCGTGGTGGCCGACCGGCTCGCGCCGCCGGAGCTGCTCGCCGAACTGTCCCCGACCGTCGAAGTCATCGACGCCGCCAAGATCCCCTACGGGCGGGCCATGGCGCAGGACGCCATCAACGCGCTGATGATCGAACGCGCCAAAGCCGGCAAGTTCGTGGTGCGCCTCAAGGGCGGCGACCCGTTCGTGTTCGCGCGCGGCTATGAAGAGGTGCTGGCCTGTGCCGACGCCGGGATCCCGGTGACGGTTGTGCCGGGTGTGACCAGTGCCATAGCGGTCCCGGCCTTGGCCGGTGTGCCGGTCACCCATCGGGCCGTGAACCACGAATTTGTGGTGGTCAGCGGGCACGTTGCGCCCGACGATCCCGAATCGTTAGTGAATTGGGATGCCCTGGCGGCAATGCGCGGAACCATCGTTTTGCTGATGGCTGTCGAACGCATCGAGCAATTCAGCGCCGTGCTGCAAAAGGGCGGTCGACCTGCGGATACACCGGTTCTGGTGGTGCAGCACGGCACCACGCCGGCCCAGCACACGCTGCGGGCGACCCTGGCCGACGCGCCCGAGAAAATCCGCGCGGAAGGCATCCGACCTCCCGCGATCGTGATTATCGGGGCCGTCGCAGGCTTCGGGGTTTAAACAGCTCTTAATATTACTGTAGGGTAGCCCGTTATGACTGCACTCGATGATGCAGGGCGGGCGAGCGCGCAGTGGTCCGAGGGTGCGGCCGGGGCGGTTCCCCCTGGACGTACCGGCTCCGATCTCGTGAGCTGGACCAGCAAGTATGTGTCGTCCTGGCTGCCTTCTCGTCGCTTCATCTACGCCGTGATCGCCATCGGTGGCATGCAGCTACTGGCGACCATGGACAGCACTGTCGCTATCGTCGCGCTTCCTAAGATCCAGGACGACCTGGGCTTGTCCGACGCGGGACGCGGCTGGGTGATCAGTGCGTACGTGCTGACCTTCGGCGGCCTGATGCTGCTCGGCGGCCGACTCGGCGACACCATCGGCCGCAAGCGCACCTTCATCAGCGGGGTCACGCTGTTCACCATCGCGTCGGTGCTGTGCGCCGTGGCCTGGGACGCCCCCACCTTGGTTATCGCACGGCTCCTGCAGGGTGTCGGCTCGGCCATCGCCTCTCCGACGGCGCTGGCGCTGATTGCCACCACCTTCCCGAAGGGGCCTGCCCGTAATGCCGCCACCGCGATATTCGGAGCCATGACCGCCGTCGGGTCGGTGATGGGCCTGGTGGTCGGCGGCGCGCTGACCGAGGTGTCATGGCGGCTGGCGTTCGGGATCAACGTGCCCATCGGCCTGCTGATGGTCTACCTGGCCCGCACCGCATTGACCGAGACCCACCGGGAGCGGATGAAACTGGACGCCGCAGGTGCCCTGCTGGCGACCATGGGCTGCACGGCGGCGGTGTTCGCGTTCACGATCGGCCCGGAGAAGGGCTGGATCTCGGTGATCACCATCGGCTCCGCTGTGGTCGCGGTCGTGGCGTTGCTGGCGTTCGCCGTGGTGGAGCGCACTGCCGAGAATCCGGTGGTGCCGTTCAGCCTGTTCCGCGACCGCAACCGGCTGCTGACCTTCGCGGCGATCTTCCTCGCCGGCGGCGTGCTGTTCACCTTGACCGTGACCATCGGTCTGTACGTACAGGATTTGATGGGCTACTCGGCCTTGCGTGCCGGCGTGGGATTTATCCCGTTCGTGATCGGGCTGGGCATCGGACTGGGTCTGTCCTCCCAACTGGTGCGCCGCTTTCCGCCCCGAGTGCTGGTGATCGCCGGTGGCGTCGTCTTGCTGGGCGCGATGATCTACGGCTCGACGATCAACCGGAATCTTCCGTACTTCCCGAACTTCGTCACGTTGATCGTGCTCGGTGGGCTCGGGATCGGCGTGATCGTGGTGCCATTGACCCTGTCGGCGATCGCCGGCGTGGGCTTCGACCAGATCGGCCCGACTTCGGCGATCGCACTGATGCTGCAGAACCTGGGCGGGCCGATCGTGCTGGCGGTCATCCAGGCCGTCATCACCTCGCGCACTCTGTACCTCGGCGGCACCAACATGCCGGTCAAAACCATGAATCCCGCGCAGATCGCCGCGTTGGATTCCGGCTACACCTACGGACTGCTGTGGATTGCCGCCGTGGCGGTCCTGGTCGGTGGGATCTCCCTGCTGATCGGTTACACCGCCCAGCAGGTCGCGCATGCCCAGGATGTGCAGGACGCCTTCGGCGCCATGTGACTTCGCCCGGACGCCGCGCTGACGGGTCCGTCGGTAGCTAAGCTGACCTGCTATGGCCGCGCCGGGGGAATCCCAGTCGGCCGGCCGGTCGTTGTCGTCCAACGTGCTCGGTATCGCCATCGTGGCGATCACCGGCATGCAACTGATGTCGACGCTGGACGGCACCATCGTCATAGTGGCGTTGCCGCGGATGCAGGCCGACCTTGATCTGTCCGACGCCGCCAAGAGCTGGGTCATCACCGCCTACGTACTGACCTTCGGCGGCCTGCTGCTACTCGGTGGCCGGGTGGGCGACGCCATCGGACAGAAGCGGGCGTTCGTCTCCGGGGTCGGGTTGTTCACTATCGCTTCGCTGGTCTGCGGAGTGGCCACCGACTCGGCCACCTTGATCGCCGCCCGGGCGGTCCAGGGCATTGGGGCCGCGGTTGCCGCACCGACCGGCCTGGCGCTCATCGCGACGACCTACGCGGCCGGGCAGGCCCGGAACCGGGCGATGGCGGTGTCGGCAGCCATGCAGGGCATCGGCTCGGTCATGGGTCTGGTGCTCGGTGGCGCCCTCACCGTCATCTCGTGGCGGCTGGCGTTTCTGATCAACATCCCGATCGGGATCACCATCGTGGCCATCGCCGTGACGCGGTTGACCGAGACCAACACCGAACGGCTCCGGCTCGACCTCACCGGGGCGCTGCTGGCCACCGGCGGGTGCACCGCGGCGGTGCTGGTATTCACCCAGGGCCCGCCCCAGGGCTGGGTAAGCCCGTGGGTGATCGGCGCCGGGATCGCGGCGGCGTTGTTCCTGCTGGCGTTCCTGCTCGTCGAACGCAACGCCACCAACCCGTTGGTGCCGGCCGCGGTGTTCGACAACCCCAGCCGGGTCGCCACCTTCGTGGCGTACTTCATGGCCGGCGGCGTGATGCTCACGGTGAGCGTGATGATCGGACTACTGGTTCAAGACGTGCTGGGGTACTCGGCCCTGCGCGCCGGTATCTGCTTCATCCCGTTTGCGGTGGCCATGGGTGTCGGCAACCTTTTGACCAGCTGGGCGGCCGCGCTGATCGCGCCGCGCTGGCTCATCATCGGGGCCGGCAGCCTGGTCTGGGGCGCCATGCTGTTCGGGTCGACGCTGGACCGTGGCGTGCCATACGTCCCCGATCTGGTGATGCTGTTCGTGGTCGGCGGATTCGGTATCGGCGTGATCTCGGTGGTGCTGCCGCTGTGCGCGGTGACCGACGTCGGCCCACGCGAGATCGGCCCGGTGTCGGCGGTCACCTTGATGGTCTACAACTTGGGCGGCCCGGTGGTGCTGGTGATCATCCAGGCCGTGCAGACCTCCCGCACGCTGTACCTGGGCGGCACTACCGGCCCGGTGAAGAACATGACCGACAGTGAACTGGATGCCCTCGGCCACGGCTACACCTATTCGCTGCTGTGGGTGGCCGCGCTCGCCGTTCTGGTGGGTGCGGCGGCACTGTTCATCAGGTTCTCGGCCGAACAGATTGCCCGCGCCCAGCACACCCTGGAGGCGGTGGAGGCCGGGGAACTGTAGGGGCGCCGGGCAAGTCCGCGTCTACTCGCGGCTGAAGATAGGCTCTCGGCCTGTGATCACCCGGATGTCCGAACTGTTCCTGCGCACCCTGCGCGACGACCCCGCCGATGCCGAAGTCCCCAGCCACAAGCTGCTGATCCGGGCCGGCTACATCCGGCCGATCGCACCCGGTCTGTATAGCTGGCTGCCGCTCGGCCTGCGGGTGTTGCGCAACATCGAGCGTGTGGTCCGCGAGGAGATGAACGCCATCGGTGGCCAGGAGATTCTGTTCCCGGCGCTGCTGCCGCGCGCACCCTATGAGACCACCAATCGCTGGACCGAGTACGGCGATGGCCTGTTCCGGCTCAAGGACCGCCGCGACAACGACTACCTGCTGGGTCCCACCCACGAGGAACTGTTCACCCTGACGGTCAAGGGGGAGTACAGCTCCTACAAAGATTTCCCGGTGGTGCTGTATCAGATCCAGACCAAGTACCGCGATGAGGCGCGGCCGCGAGCCGGCATCCTGCGCGGCCGCGAATTCGTGATGAAGGACTCCTATTCCTTCGACGTCGACGACGCCGGTCTGGCCACCGCCTATGACGCGCACCGGGTGGCTTATCAGAAGATCTTCGACCGGCTCGGTGTGCGGTATGTGATCGTCTCCGCTGTCTCGGGCGCCATGGGCGGATCGGCCTCCGAGGAATTCCTCGCCGAGAGCGCGGTCGGTGAAGACACCTTCGTGCGCTGCGTCGAGTCCGGCTACGCAGCCAACGTCGAAGCCGTGACCACCGCCCGCCCCGAGGCCCGACCGGTCGACGGCTTGGCCGAGCCGCAGGTTCACGACACCGGCGACACCCCGACGATCGCCACCCTGGTGGACTGGGCCAACTCTGCTGATCTGGGCCTCAGTCGCCTCGTCACCGCCGCCGACACCCTCAAGAACGTGCTGCTCAAGGTCCGCCAGCCCGACGGCGAATGGGAGCTGTTGGCCATCGGGGTCCCCGGCGACCGCGAGATCGATGAGAAGCGGCTCGGCGCGGCGCTCGAACCGGCCGAGTACGCGTTGCTCGGCGACGGTGACTTCGCCAAACACCCGTTCCTGGTGAAGGGCTACATCGGTCCGAAGGCGCTGCAGTACAACGGGGTGCGCTACCTGGTCGACCCGCGCGTGGTGGACGGCACCAGCTGGATCACCGGCGCCGACGCCCCCGGCAAGCACGTCGTGGGGCTGGTCGCCGGGCGTGACTTCCATGCCGACGGCACCATTGAGGCGGCCGAGGTCCGCGACGGGGACCCGTCGCCGGATGGGGCCGGGCCGCTGGTCAGCGCGCGGGGCATCGAGATCGCTCACATATTCCAGCTCGGCCGCAAGTACACCGACGCGTTTGCCGTCGACGTCCTCGGCGAGGATGGCCGTCCGGTGCGGCTCACCATGGGTTCCTACGGCGTGGGGGTCTCTCGGCTGGTGGCCGTCATCGCCGAGCAGCAGCATGACGAGCTGGGCCTGCGTTGGCCGCCGCAGGTCGCTCCCTTCGACGTACACGTGGTGGTCGCCAACAAGGACGACGCCGCGCGCGCGGGCGCGACCGAACTGGCCGCCGAACTGGACCGGCTTGGTCTGGAGGTGCTGTTCGACGACCGGAAGGCCTCACCGGGTGTGAAGTTCAAAGACTCCGAGTTGATCGGGGTGCCGTGGATCGCCGTGCTGGGCCGCGGCTGGGCCGACGGCGTTGTCGAACTGCGCAACCGCTTCTCCGGGCAGACCCGCGAGCTGGCCGTCGGTGCGGAGTTGGCCGGGCAGATCGCGGCCGCGGTCCGCGGCCAGGACAGTTAACCCGGCGCCTGCGTGCACATGGCGCTGCGCGCCGCGCGCACCACGATGGCGGCTTGCTCGGGGCTGGCCCCGTACTGCGCTGCGACCTGGTCGGTCACCGAACCCGCAGACTGGCCGGTGTAGAGCTGCCGGCAGACCTGCTTGCCGGCCAGCAGGAGCTGGTCGTCGTCACCGGGGAAGTTGCCGCGGGTTGCATCGAGGTACCTGATGTCCTCGGAGGTGTAGGGGATCGGCCAGGCGGCGGCCGGCCCGGCACCGAACAACACCCCTGCTGCTACCACGGTCGCGATCAGGGCACCACGCTTATGCACCACCAGCATTCCTGCTCCCTTCGCCCGGTCGAGGTCAGTCTCCCTCAGTCCGGGCCGCCCGGGAAGGCCTGGGTGATCGGCCAATTGCCCAGCGCGCGATTCCAGTGCGCGGCCAGCACGGCGCTCTGGCCGAGCGCGGTCGCGGCGAATTCCCGATCGGCGGCATCGCTGGTCTGTTCGACGACCGCGCGCCACGCCGCCGCGGTGTCGTTCTCCATCCGGACCGCCAGCCGCAGCGCATCGTTGGACGTGGTCACCGGCATGGGCAACTGATATCCGGCCGCGGCGGGCGGGACGGCAACTGAGCGGCTGGTCAGGATCGCGATGGTGCGGTCCCGCCGTTCGCGGTGCTGACGGATGGTGGTGACCACCAGATCGTTGAATTCCGGCAGCGAGTACGCCGACACCAGCCCGTAGCCGTAGACGGCTCCGTATTCGGTGGCCAAGGCATCGGTCAGGGCCGCGTCGGGGCCCGACGCCGGGCGGGGCTCGGGAGATGTCATGCCTGCACCACCAGGGCGACTGCGTAGGAGGCCGTGCAGGCCGCGGCGATGGAGGCCAGCAACCCGGCCCGGTAACCCGACGAGGCGACCGCCAGCTTCCCGGCACTGTCCGCGGCGGCCCGCAACGCGTTGATCACCTGCGAGACGGTCGGAGCGGGCGCGTCCGGCGCGGCACTGGGCGTGCTGGTTTCGGTCTCGTCCGCCGGCGTCTTTCCGGCGGCGCGGGCGATCTCGGCTGCCAGCGCTCGGGCATGGTCGGTTCGTTCCTGCGACACCTGATCCAGTGCTGCGGCCAGCGCCTTGGACTCCGGGTCGGTCAGTGCTGTGGCGGCTGCGGTGGCCAGCTCGCTGTCGCGTAGTGCCAGCTGTCGCTGCGCTTCCAGATCGTCGACGAGGGGCGCCGTTGGAGCCGAGCCGCAGGCCGGCGCCGCAAGGGCCAGCAGGGCAAGCATCCCGGCACCGGTGAGCACGCGCCGTCGGTCGATGGCGGACAGGGGGCCGGGCACCCTGACATCCTGCCATTGCGACTGTGCGGCAGGGACGCGACGTGGCCGCGAGCGGGCCAAGGTACGCTGACGGGCGCTTTTGCCGGTTTGCTGTGGCTGTGTTTTCCACGGCGTATCGTTGATAACTGGTTCCCGGCCGCGCCTGGCGCGTGGGAACGCGCCGACTGAACAACTCAAGATGAGGAGCTCGCCGTGGCCACCGGGCTACCTTCCCAGACGCAGGTGATCGAGCTGCTCGATGCTGAGTTCACCCGCGCCGGATTCGAGATCGAAGACGTCGTCGTCGACGATCAGGACCCGCTGCCGCGAATCACCGTGGTCGCCGACGGCGACACCCCACTGGATCTGGACACCGCCGCGGCGCTGGCCCGCTCTGCGTCGGAATTGCTCGACACCTTGGAATTCGACCACCAATACGTGCTGGAGGTCAGCTCGCCCGGCGTGGGCCGGCCGCTGACCTCCGCCAAGCATTTTCGGCGTGCGCACGGTCGCAAAGTTGACCTGACGCTGTCCGACGGGTCAGGTCTGACCGGTCGAGTGGGCGTCGTCGATGACGAGATCCTGACGCTGGTGGTGCGTGCCGGGCGGGACTGGAACCGTCGCCGTCTGCCACTGAGCGAAATCAGTCGAGCGGTGGTGCAAGTCGAATTCTCGCCGCCGAGCGAACGTGAGTTGGAGTTAGCGGGTATCAAGGCCCCCGAGCCGGGAACGGAGGCCGGAGCATGAATTGCGCCGGCGACGATGCGGTGGGGGCACCCCCAGCCGGTCAACGGCTAGGGGGACATAGGGACGGAGAGGAGTGGCGCCAATGAACATCGACATGGCCGCGCTGCATGCGATCGAGGCAGACAAGGGCATCTCGGTTGACGTGGTCGTGGACACGATCAAATCGGCGTTGCTCACCGCGTACCGCCATACCGAAGGTCATCAGGCCGACGCGGTGATCGATGTCGACCGCAAGAGCGGCGTGGTGCGGGTGCTGGCTCGCGAGATCGACGACGACGGCAATGTGATCAGCGAATACGACGACACGCCGGAGGGCTTCGGGCGTATCGCGGCGACCACGGCCCGTCAAGTGATCCTGCAGCGGCTTCGGGACGCCGAGAACGAGAAGGCCTACGGCGAATTCTCGGCGCGGGAGGGCGATATCGTCGCCGGAGTCGTCCAGCGCGACGCGCGGGAGAATGCGCGCGGTGTCATCGTGGTGCGACTCGGTACCGAGGCCAAGGGCTTCGACGGCGTCATCCGCCCCGCAGAGCAGGCACCCGGTGAGGCCTACGAGCACGGCGACCGGCTGCGCTGCTACGTGATCGGTGTGACCCGGGGCCTGCGCGAACCGCGGATCGAGCTGTCGCGCACCCACCCGAACCTGGTGCGCAAGCTGTTCGCCTTGGAGGTCCCCGAGATCGCCGATGGGTCGGTGGAGATCGTCGCGGTCGCCCGCGAGGCCGGCCACCGATCAAAGATCGCGGTGGCCTCGCAGGTTCCCGGGCTCAACGCCAAGGGCGCCTGCATCGGCCCAATGGGCCAGCGAGTCCGCAACGTGATGAGCGAACTGGCCGGCGAGAAGATCGACATCATCGACTATGACGAGGACCCGGCGCGCTTCGTCGGCAACGCGCTGTCACCCGCCAAGGTGATGTCGGTGACCGTGATCGACCAGGCTGCCCGAGCCGCGCGCGTGGTGGTGCCGGACTTCCAGCTGTCATTGGCCATCGGCAAGGAAGGCCAGAATGCCCGGCTGGCGGCCCGGCTGACCGGCTGGCGCATCGATATCCGCAGTGATATCCCGGAACCCGGCGCCAACGGCGCCGAGCGTGAGGCCGGTCAGGGCGTGCCGCAAGAGCACTGAGCGGGACCCGACCAGGAGCACTGAGCGGGACCCGACCAGCGCGCCACACGTGCACTGCCGGGTTCATGCGGCGGTTCCAGCTTCGGCTCTCCTGCGTCGAGCCTCGCTGAACCGCCGGGTTCGGATTCGGGTGGTTCGGGTCATCGCCGTTGTATGGGTAGACTGAGCCGTGATCCAGCGCGAGATTTCGACAACCGCCTCGCGGACGCACCGTTCCCCAGATGGACCGGTGCGCACGTGTGTCGGATGCCGGAAACGTGCGTTGACCGTCGAATTGCTTCGGGTGGTCGCGGTGTCAACGGAGAACGGCAACGGCGCCGTGATCATTGACCGCGCGGGCAACCAACCGGGGCGGGGTGCGTGGTTGCATCCCGCATCGGATTGCCTGCACGCGGCGATTCGGAGACGGGCATTCGTGCGCGCGCTGCGGATCAGCGGTTCCCCGGATGTATCCGGGGTGGAGGAGTACTTCGAAGAATTCGAAGATCGGCTCACCGCCCCGGGCAACAGAACAGGTAGCGAAGAACATGAGCACACCGTGAAGTCCCGATGACCATGCGTCATAGCTAAACCCGAGGCGCGGCCCACCACCGCTGTCGCCTCATAGACAGGAGATGTAGTGGCAAAGGCCCGCGTACACGAGTTGGCCAAGGAACTCGGTGTCACCAGCAAGGAAGTTCTCGCCCGCCTGAGCGAGCAGGGCGAATTCGTCAAGTCGGCATCCTCAACCGTGGAAGCCCCCGTCGCGCGGCGGCTGCGCGAGGCCTTCGGCGGCGGCAAGCCTGCGCCGAAGGCAGAAGCGCCCGCGGCCCCGGCGCCCGCCAAGGCCGCCCCGGCCCCGGCGGCAACCCCGGGACCGGCGAAACCGGCACCGGCACCGGCAGCACCGGCCCCTGCCGCTGACGGTGCGGCCGCAAAGCCCGCCGCTCCCGCCGCCGCAAAGCCGGCGGCTCCGGCAGCTCCAGCGGCTCCGGCCGCGCCCGCGGCCGAGACCCCGCCGCCGGCAGCGGCAGCACCCTCCCCGGCGGCTCCGCCCGCTCCCGGCCCCCGGCCGGCAGCACCCGGTCCCAAGCCCGGCGCCCGCACCCCGCGCGTCGGCAACAACCCGTTCTCGTCGGCGCAGCCGGTTGAGCGCGCCATCCCGCGTCCGCATCCGCAGGCGCCCCGCCCGGGCGGAGCACCCCGGCCCGGCATGCCGCGTCCCGGCGGCGGCGCGACGCCGGGCAACATGCCCGGACGCTCCAGCAACTTCGGCGCACAGGGCCGCCCGGCACGTCCCGGCGGTCCGCCTCGTCCCGGCGGCGGTGGCCGACCCGGTGCTCCCGGCGGCCGTCCCGGCGGTCCCGGTGGCGGTCCGGGCGGTAACTACCGCGGCGGCGGGGCCGGCGGTCCCGGCGGCGGAGGTGCCCCCGCAGGCGCCGGCGCCGGCGGCTTCCGCGGTCGCCCCGGCGGCGGTGGCGGCGGCGGTCGTCCCGGCCAGCGCGGCGGTGCGGCCGGCGCCTTCGGCCGTCCCGGCGGTGCACCCAAGCGCGGACGCAAGTCGAAGCGGGCGAAACGCGCCGAGTACGAGAACATGCAGGCCCCGGTCGTCGGTGGTGTCCGGTTGCCGCACGGCAACGGCGAGACCATCCGGCTGGCCCGCGGCGCATCGCTGAGCGACTTCGCCGAGAAGATCGACGCGAACCCGGCTGCCCTGGTGCAGGCGCTGTTCAACCTCGGTGAGATGGTCACCGCCACCCAGTCGGTGGGTGACGAGACGCTGGAGCTGCTGGGCAGCGAGATGAACTTCGTGGTGCAGGTCGTCTCGCCTGAGGACGAGGACCGCGAGCTGCTGGAGTCCTTCGACCTGACCTACGGCGAAGACGAGGGCGGCGAGGAAGACTTGCAGAGCCGGCCGCCGGTGGTCACCGTCATGGGTCACGTCGACCACGGCAAGACCCGACTGCTGGACACCATCCGCAAGGCCAACGTCCGCGAGGGCGAGGCCGGTGGCATCACCCAGCACATCGGCGCCTACCAGGTGTCGGTCGACTTCGACGGCTCCGAGCGTCTGATCACGTTCATCGACACCCCGGGTCACGAGGCGTTCACCGCCATGCGTGCCCGTGGTGCCAAGGCCACCGACATCGCGATCCTGGTGGTGGCCGCCGACGACGGTGTGATGCCCCAGACGGTGGAGGCGATCAACCACGCCCAGGCGGCTGACGTGCCGATCGTGGTGGCGGTCAACAAGATCGACAAGGAAGGTGCCGACCCGGCCAAGATCCGGGGACAGCTCACCGAGTACGGACTGGTTGCCGAGGACTTCGGCGGCGACACCATGTTCGTCGACATCTCCGCCAAGCAGGGCACCAACATCGCGGCCCTGGAAGAGGCGGTTCTGCTGACCGCCGACGCCGCCCTGGACCTGCGGGCCAACCCCGACATGGAGGCTCAGGGTGTGGCGATCGAGGCTCACCTGGACCGCGGTCGCGGTCCGGTGGCCACCGTGCTGATCCAGCGCGGCACGCTGCGGGTCGGCGACTCGATCGTGGCCGGCGATGCCTACGGCCGGGTGCGGCGCATGGTCGACGAGCACGGCGACGACGTGGAAGAGGCGCTGCCGTCGCGGCCCGTCCAGGTCATCGGGTTCACCTCGGTGCCGGGCGCCGGCGACAACCTGCTGGTGGTCGACGAGGACCGCATCGCTCGCCAGATCGCCGACAAGCGCAGCGCGCGTAAGCGCAATGCGCTGGCGGCGCGCTCGCGCAAGCGGATCTCGCTGGAGGACCTGGACTCGGCGCTGAAGGAAACCAGCCAGCTGAACCTGATCCTCAAGGGCGACAACGCCGGTACCGTCGAGGCGCTGGAAGAGGCCTTGATGGGAATCCAGATCGACGACGAGGTGCAGCTGCGGGTGATCGACCGCGGTGTCGGTGGCATCACCGAGACCAACGTCAACCTGGCATCGGCGTCGGACGCGATCATCATCGGGTTCAACGTGCGCGCGGAGGGCAAGGCCACCGAGCTGGCCAACCGCGAGGGTGTGGAGATCCGGTACTACTCGGTCATCTACCAGGCCATCGAAGAGATCGAGAGCGCGCTCAAGGGCATGCTCAAGCCGATCTACGAGGAGAAGGAGCTGGGGCGCGCCGAGATTCGCGCCATGTTCCGCTCCTCCAAGGTGGGCAACATCGCGGGCTGCCTGGTCACCTCGGGCATCATGCGCCGCAACGCCAAGGCGCGGTTGCTGCGTGACAACGTGGTGATCGCCGAGACCGTCACGATCTCCTCGCTGCGGCGGGAGAAGGACGATGTCACCGAGGTCCGCGACGGCTACGAGTGTGGTTTGACGCTGACCTACAACGACATCAAGGAAGGCGACGTCATCCAGGCCTACGAGCTCGTCGAGAAGGCTCGGACGTAGTGGCTGACCCAGCACGGGCACGCCGGCTGGCCAAGCGGATCTCCACGATCGTCGCCTCGGCGATCGAGTATGAGATCAAGGATCCGCGGCTGGCCGGCGTGACGATCACCGACGCGAAGGTGACCGCTGACCTGCACGACGCGACCCTGTACTACACGGTGCTGGGCCGATCTCTGGACGACGACCCCAACTACGGCGGTGCCGCTGCCGCGTTGGAGGGCGCCAAGGGGGTGCTGCGGTCCAAGGTGGGCGCAGGCACCGGGGTGCGGTTCACGCCGACCCTGACGTTCGTGCGGGACACCGTCCCCGACGCCGCCCATCGGATGTCGGAGTTGCTGGCCGCAGCCCAAGCCGCCGACGCCGACCTGGCCCGGATACGGGAGGGCAAGAAGCCGGTCGGGGACGCCAACCCGTATCGCGAGGCACCTGGACAAGCGGGTGCCGACGACAGCGGTGACGGTGAGCAGTCGGGCGACTGACCCGCTGCCCACGGGCCGGCGGGTCGACGCCGTCGGAGCCGTGGCACTGCTGGCGGGCGCGAGCACGCTGGCGGTGATCTGTCATGTGCATCCCGACGCCGACACCATCGGCGCCGGGCTGGCGCTGGCCTCGGTCCTGCGACGGCGCGGCAAGGCGGTCGAAGTCAGTTTCGCCCGGCCGGCGGCGTTGCCGCAGTCGCTGCAATCGTTACCGGGCGGCGAGTTGCTGGTCGCTGCCGACGCGATGCGTCGCGACGTCGATCTGGTGGTGACCGTCGACGTCTCGAGCGCGGATCGGCTCGGGGAGCTGGGGCAGCTGGCGGTCGGACGCGAGCTGCTGGTGATCGACCATCACGCGTCGAATCAGTTGTTCGGCACAGCCAATTACGTTGACGCGTCAGCAGATTCGACGACCATGATGGTGGCAGAACTGATCGACGCCTGGGGCGAGCCGATCGATGCGGACGTGGCGCACTGCCTGTATGCGGGGCTGGCCACCGACACCGGGTCGTTCCGGTGGGCCAGTCCCCGCGCGCATCGGCTGGCAGCGCGGCTGGTGGACGCCGGAGTCGACAATGCCGCGGTCGCCCGGACCGTGATGGACACCCACCCGTTCGGATGGCTGACGATGCTGTCGCGGGTGCTGGCGGGCGCGCGACTGCTGCCGGACGCAGCGGCCGGGCGCGGGCTGGTCTATGCGGTGGTCGACCATGCCGAGTGGACCGCGGCGCGGCCGGAGGAGGTGGAGAGCATCGTCGACATCGTGCGCACCACCGCGCAGGCCGAGGTGGCGGCGGTGTTCAAGGAGATCGCGCCGGGATGCTGGGCGGTGTCGATGCGCGCCAAGTCGGCGGTGGACCTGAGCGCCGTGGCTGTGGCATTCGGCGGCGGAGGGCACCGGCTGGCCGCCGGATACTCGGTCACCGGCACGGCAGCGGACGTGGTTGCCGGGCTGGTCGCCGGCCTTGGCTGAGGATTCCGGCGCCGGCACCAAACGGATCGCGGCGCTGGCCCTGCCGGCGCTGGTGGTGTTGGCCGCCGAACCGCTGTATCTGTTGTTCGACACCGCGGTCATCGGCCGGCTCGGCGCCCTGGGCCTGGCCGGTCTGGCGATCGGCGGGATGGTCCTGAGTCTGGTCGCCTCGCAGGCCACCTTCCTGTCCTACGGAACGACGGCGCGATCGTCGCGGCATTTCGGTGCCGGCGATCGCTCCGCCGCGGTCGCCGAGGGTATTCAGGCCACCTGGCTGGCCCTTGGCCTGGGCGTGGTCGTCGTGCTGGCGGTGCAGGCGGTGGGAGAGCCGCTGGTCTCGACCATCGCCGGACGCGACAGCATCGCGCAAGCCGCGTGGGCGTGGCTGCGGGTCGCCATTCTTGGTGCTCCGGCAATTCTGGTGTCGCTGGCGGGCAACGGATGGCTGCGCGGGGTGCAGGACACGGCGCGGCCGCCGCGTTATGTGGTGGCCGGCTTCGCGCTTTCGGCGCTGTTGTGCCCGCTGCTGGTCTACGGCGCGCTGGGCATGCCGCGCTGGGGTCTTGCCGGCTCGGCGGTGGCTAACTGTGTGGGCCAGTGGCTTGCCGCGCTGTTGTTCCTGCGTGCCCTGTACTGCGAACCGGTGTCATGCAAGCTCGACGGCGCAGTACTGCGGGCGCAACTGGTCATGGGACGCGACCTCATCGCACGCTCGCTGGCATTTCAGGCCAGCTTCGTCTCGGCCGCCGCGGTCGCGGCACGATTCGGGGCCGCAGCGTTGGCTGCTCATCAGATCGTGTTGCAGCTGTTCAACTTCCTGGCGTTGGCCCTTGATTCGCTGGCGATCGCCGCGCAGGCGTTAGTGGGTGCGGCGCTGGGCGCATCTGACGTCCGACACGCCAAGGCGGTGGCCGGCCGGGTCACGGTGTTCTCCCTGGTTGCTGCTGCCGCGCTGGCGGCGGGATTGGCCCTCGGTGCGCACCTGCTGCCGGGATTGTTCACCAACGATGATGCGGTGCTGGCCGCGATCGGGGTGCCATGGTGGTTTCTGGTGGCCCAATTGCCCATTGCCGGAATTGTTTTCGCCCTCGACGGGGTGCTACTGGGAGCCGGTGACACGGCGTTCATGCGGACCGCCACGGTGATCAGCGCGCTCGTCGGTTTCCTGCCGCTGGTGTGGCTGTCGTTGGCCTTCGGTTGGGGGCTTGCCGGAATCTGGTCCGGGCTGACCGCTTCTCTGGTGTTGCGATTGCTGTTCGTCGGGTGGCGGGCACTGTCTGGGCACTGGGTGCGAGCCGGACGGCCGTAGGATCGACTGGCGTGAGTGATCAGCGAGAGCGGATGCTGCGCGGGGCCCTGTATCGGCCCGACGACCCGGACCTGGTCGCCGGCCGGCGGGCATGTCAGCGCGTGGTCGCGGCGTTCAACGCCACCGGGCCAGACGACGAAGACAGCCGCCGTGAGCTGCTGGGCGAACTGCTTGGATCATTCGGGGCGGACTCGGAGATTTTGCCCCGATTCTCTTGCGACTACGGGATATACATCAGCATCGGCGTCAACTGTTTCGTCAATTACGACGCGGTCTTTCTGGACTGCGCGCCCATCACCATCGGGGACCATGTGTCGATCGGACCCCGCGCCCAGCTGCTGACGGCGCTGCACCCCATCGATGACATCGAGGCACGGCGGGCCGGCTGGGAGTCGGCCGCTCCGATCACCCTTGGTGACAACGTGTGGCTGGCGGCAGGGGTGATCGTGTGCCCCG
The DNA here is from genome assembly GCF_963378105.1 of Mycolicibacter sp. MU0102. Classification (NCBI taxonomy): domain Bacteria; kingdom Bacillati; phylum Actinomycetota; class Actinomycetes; order Mycobacteriales; family Mycobacteriaceae; genus Mycobacterium; species Mycobacterium holstebronense. The sequence continues at coordinate 2,847,878 of NZ_OY726398.1, read as the reverse complement.
GCGTGACGATTGGAGCCGACACGGTCGTGGGAGCCGGCAGCGTGGTGACCCGCGATTTGCCGGCCGGCGTGCTCGCGGCCGGAAATCCGTGCCGGATCCTTCGGCCGATCGGCTAGTCGGCGAGGTCTCAGCCGTCCACTCCGGCGTTCAACAGGAAGCCGCCGGCCACGAAGGTGACCACGAAGATCAACCAGCCCAGTGCCGGCCAAACGACCATGCGGCCCCCTCGGCGCGCGCCGACACCCATGCCCGCCAAGGTGGTGAGCACCGCCGCGCCAATGCCGCCCCAGGCAACCAGGTACGCCCCGTTGATCAGGTTGTAGTCACAACGATGGTTACTGGAACACACGTCGGTCGCCATCCCGGCGAACATCGAATAGATCAAACCCAGGCCGCACGTCAGAAGCAGTAGCACCGCGAGCAGCGTTGCGGCGATCACATCTCCGGGCCGCCGACGCGGCGGCGGAGCAACGTTGCCGTAGGGCCGCGGGGGACGGGGCGGGTAGTTCTGTGTCACGGCTAAGTCCACCTGGGTGTGTCCGGTTTGCTGTCTCAGCGTAACCGCGCTCCAGCCCGTCGGGGCGTTCTATTTGTCCAGCTTATTGACAGGAAAAAACCTACAGTGCCTATCTATACATTTAGGTTACTCGCGGGTAGCGTTTTGCCCGCTGTTACCGGTGGCGCACGCCTGACCGCGTAGGTGTAATCCACTGACTTGGGAAAACGACGGAGATGGGAAGCGCACAATGATGCATTACCGACTGATCGCCGCAGGTCTGGCCACCGGGGGTGGGCTGCTTACTGCGGCGTTCTTGCAGGCCGCGGTCGCCGTGGCGGCTCCGGGCGACGACGCCGTGTCGCCGAGTGCCACCGGTGCCGACGCCTTCACGATCCGCGGATACACGTTTGATCCCTTCAACGACGCCACCGGCGCGGAGGGGTTCTCCCTGGTTCACCCGCTTACCGGCTCTGCTCCGCTGCTGACCTTGGGTGGCGGTAGCCCCGGCGGCCTGTTGCCCACCGCGCCGCAGAACTTCGAAGTGTTCGGTGCCGACGGCACCAGCCTGGGCAGCATTAACTCCAGCGTCGTCGTCACCAACCTGGCGGGTCTGTCCAACACCCAGTTCACCGTCACCGAAGTCACCGCAGCATCCGGCGGATCGGCAGCAGATCTGCCGACGTCAGGCTCGGTCTATGACGTCTTCAACTTCGGCGGGGGTTTCGCGAACGTCTACGTCGCTACGCCGGGCGAGGACGGGACGGTCACCGACACCTTTGTGACCCCCTGGGGAAGCATGGACCTGAGCTCGATGTTCGCCGGATTCAACGCGGCGGACCCGCTGCAGCCGGGCGACGCCTTCGCCGCGCTGCAGGCCGGAGCGTCGGGCGGCGGCGCGGACGCCTTTGCCATCGGTGGCCTCACGCTGGATCCGTTCACCGGTTCCGGCGACTCCGCGGTCGAGGGGTTCTCACCGGTCACCGCGCTCGGCGGCGCGGCGCCGCTGCTGGCCATCGGCGGCGCATCCCTGGGCGACCCGAGCCACCAGGGCAACGGGCTGGCCTCCCAGGACTTCCACGTGTACAGCGGCACCGGTGACGACGCCACTCAGATCGGCACCATCAACACCGCGGTGGATGTGACCAACCTGTTGGGCTTGACCAACACCCAGCTTGTCGTCACCGACGGCTCGGAAACCGGCGACGGCTTGCCGGCGGTGGGGACGGTCTACGACGCGTTCAACTTCGGTGGCGGTTTCGCGAATGTCTACGTCGCCACCCCGGGCGAGAATGGCACGATCACCGACACGTTCGTGACCCCGTTCGGCAGCATGGACCTGAGCTGGCTGTTCAGCGGCATGGCCACCGGGATCTCGATGGACCCCGGAGCCGCATTCGGCGCCCTGAGCAACGGCGCTGTGGGCGAGGACGCTTTCACCATCGGCGGCACCACCTTCGACCCGTTCACCGGGTCCGGCGCCGACGCCGCCTCGGGGTTCACGCCGGTCTTCCAGACCGTCGGTGCCCTGCCGTTCCTGAACATCGGCGGCGGCACCCCCGGCCTCGACCTCGGGGGCACCTACTTCCCGCTCCCGATCACGTCGCAGGACTTCAACATCTATGACGGCACCGACCTGCTCGGCACCGCGCACGCGCAGGAGACCGTCACCCAGTTGTTGGGCCTGACCACCACGGAGTTCGTCATCGATGGTGTGACGCCCGGTGACGGCGACGCCGTTGGCCTGCCTGAGATCGGTTCGGTGTACAGCGTGCTGAGCCTCGGTGGCGGTTTCGCCAACGTCTACTCCGCCATCCCCGGTCTCGACGGCGCCGACAGCACCATCACCGACACGTTCGTGACCCCGTTCGGCGACTTCGACCTGAGCGGGCTGTTCGGTGCCTTCGACGCCTCGGCGTTGATGGACCCGGGTGCTGCGTTCCTGGGGCTCGACTTCTAGCAGTTCGCCTCAACAAACACGTCCCGGGCGGTGCGCCAGCACCGTCCGGGACGTGTTTTGTCACTGCACCTGGGCGCGTCCCCGTTCCAGTACGGCCGCCCGGTTGGCGGCGACGTCGGCGCCGGTCACGGCGTTCAGCCACTGTTTGGCCGCCATCGCCTCCAACCACAGTCCGGTGGCGGTCTGCGACTCGTCGATGCGGTGATAGGAGGCCAGCAGCGCACGCACCGCGGCCTGGTTGTTGCCGACGACCGACGCCGCCACCCGAAGGGCGGCCGGCAACAGCTCGTCGTGCGGCACCACTTCGGTGACCAACCCGGCCCGCAGCGCATCGGCAGCCGACAGGTAATCGCCGGTCAGGCTCATCCGGCGGGCCAAGCCCACGCCGACCTTCTGGGGGAGTCGGACACTGAGGCCCCACGACGGCAGCAAACCGACGCGGGCGTGGGTGTCAGCGAATCGGGCCTGCTCCGAGGCAATCAGCACGTCGCAGTACAGCGCCAACTCAAGCCCGCCGGTGACCGCCGCACCGTTGATGGCGCCGATCACCGGCTTGGTCATCGGTGGCCACTGCGGGGAAATGTCTGCAATGCCAGTGGATTCACCGAACTCCTTGAGGTCCAACCCGGCACAGAACACCGGATCGGCGCCGGTCAGGATCAGCACGTCGACGTCGTCGTCGGCGTCCGCATCGGCCAGCGCGCCGAAGATGGCCGCACGCAGCGCGCCGGAGAGCGCATTGCGGGCCTTCGGGCGGTTGAGGGTCAGGGTGCGGATGCGGTCCTGTGTCTGAACCAGCAGAATGTCGTCGCTCACCGGTTCACCGTAACCCCGGCTACGCTGGGCGGAATGCACGGTATGGCGTTGAAGGAGTGGAGCGCTGTCATTGCCGCGCTGCTGGCCGGCCGGCAACGAATCCTGCTGCGTAAAGGCGGCATTCACGAGAAGCGCTTCGATGTCAGCGCCGACGAGTTCCTGCTGTTCCCGACCTCGGTACACAGCCACGCCGAGCGCGTCCGGCCCGAACACCGCGACCTGCTTGCGCCGGCCGCTGCCGACTCCACCGCGGAGCAGGTGCTGGTGCGGGCCGCTGCGAAAGTCGTTGCAGCGCTGCCTGTCGAGCGGCCCGAGGCGCTGGAGGACATCGCGGACCTGCACATCTGGACCGCTGAATCGGTGCGTGCCGATCGGCTGGATTTCCGGCCCAAACATCGGTTGACGGCGCTGGTGATCCAGGTGTTGCCGCTGTCGACACCGGTGCGGCTGCCGCGCAGCCCCGACTATGCCGGCTGTGCCAGCTGGGTGCAGCTCCCGGTCACCGACCCGGAGTTGGGTGCCCCGGTGTTCACCGCCGAACAGCTCCAGGCGGTGACCGCCCGGGTCCGCGACACCGTCGGATGAGCGGCCTGGCGGGTCAGATCTGTGCGTGATTGGGCGGCCGAACAGCGGCGAGCTCCCATGCTCCGATGTGGTGGTACTTCCAATCCACGGGATCGTGCACGCTGTGGGTACGGGCGTTGCGCCAATGCCGATCCAATCCGTGCTTGAGGTCGGTTCCGCTGGCCCCGGTCAACGCGAACAGCTCGTTGGCCGCGTCGACCGCCACGTCGCTGGCGAACGCCTTGGCCTGGGCAACCGCGATCGACCCGTGTGCGGCGGTGTCGGGGCCGGTCGGCACCAAGCCCAGCCCATCGAGGACGTCGGCTGCCCAGCGCAGCAGCTGCACGGCGGCTCGGCTGCGGGTGGCCAATCTGCCGAACCGCAACCGGATGTTGGGATCCTCGGCGGCAGTCGGCGCATGGTCGGCCCGGTACGCCTCGGAGAACGGTCTGCTGCGGGTTCGCACGAACTCTGCGGCATCGGCCAGCGCCCCCTGCGCGATCCCGGCTTCGATGGCCGCGTGCACCAACTGGGCTCGCGCACCGAGCAGTTGTGGTTCGGTGAACGCTGTCCAGTACGGCACGACGAATCCGGCATCGACGTGCACCCCGTCGAAAGTTGTTGTGCCGCTGACCGTGGAGCGCTGTCCCATCGCCGACCAGTCCTCGCCGATGGTCACCCCCGCACGGTCGCGCTCGACCAGTGCCAGCACCAACCGGCCGTCGGGGTCCAGCGCGCTGGCGGCCAGCCAGCGGGCGGTGATGGCACCGGTGCTGTAGTACTTGATGCCGTCCAGGCGCCAGCTCGGACCGTCGGCAACCAGTCGGGTCTTGAGGTCGAGGGCGTGGGTACCGCCACGCTCGGCCAGCACCGGCGCAACCCGTCCGCCCTCGGTGACTGCGGACAGGACCCGACTGCGCTGCTCTGGCGTGCCCAACAGGCGCAGGACATCGATGGCTAGAAAGTGGCCCTGCGGGATCTGCGCCAACGCCGGGTCGGCGGCGGCGATGGTTCTGATCACCTCGGCCAGTGTCACCGGGCCCAAACCGGATCCGCCGTCCGCGGCGGGGACGGTGATCGCCGCCAGACCGGAGCGGTCGAATTCGGCCAGTTCGACACGCGGGACGTTCCCGGCTCGGTCTCGGTCAGCCGCACCCGGACGCACGGCGGCCGCGAAGGCCTCAGCGGCAGCGACTGCTTCGGCGTGGCTGCCCAATGAGGCTGCTGAACCGGTCACGGCAGTGCCGGCGCCGGTACGGGCGCCAAACCGGCATGTGCCTCCAGTTCGCGCACCAGCGGAAGCACGTTGCGGCCGAACGCCTCGACTTCTTCCTGGAAGTGCAGGAACCCGGCCAAGATCAGGTTCACGCCGAGTTTGCGGTAGGCGACGATGCGCTCGGCGACCTGTTCGGCGGTGCCGATCAACTGCGTGCGGAAGCCGTCGTTGTATTGCACCAAGTCTTCGAAGCTGGAGTCCGCCCACATGCCCCGCTGGTCTGTGGTCGACGCGCCGGCCTGACGCACCGCCGCACCGAACCCCTGTACCGCGGGAACATCGGCCTTGGCGATGATCTCGCGCAGCACCTCTTTGGCCTCTGCCTCGGTGTCGCGCACGATGACGAAGCCGTTCAGGCCGAAACGCGGCGGCTCGGCGCGTCCGGAATCTGCTGCGACCCTGCGAAGGTCGGCCAACTGCGCGGTGACCCCGTCGAAGTCGTTGCCGTTGGAGAAATACCAGTCGGAATAGCGACCGCCGTTGATGCGGGCTGCGGTGGAGTTGCCGCCCTGGAAGATCTCCGGGTGGGGCCGGCCATCCCAGGAAAGGGGTTTGGGTTGCAGATTGAAGTCGCGGATGCGGTAGAAGTCGCCGGCCAGGTTAGCTGGGTCCTCGGTCCAGATCGCCCGCAACGCCTGGATGAATTCAGCACTGCGCCGGTAGCGTTCGTCGTGCTCGAGCCACGGCTCGCCGAGCTTGGTGAACTCGTCCTTGAGCCAGCCGCTGACGATGTTGACCGCCACCCGCCCGTTGGACAGATGGTCGGCGGTCGCCAGCCACTTCGCGAGCACTCCCGGCTGCCACATGCCCGGGTGCACCGCGGCGATCACCTTGAGCCGCTGTGTGGCCAGCAGCAGGGCCAGGCTGAAACTGGTCGACTCGTGCTGATATTCGGCGCTGTAGCTGGCCGTGTAGCGGACCTGAGTCAGTGCGTATTCAAAGCCGGCTTCCTCGGCGATCCGGGCCAGGGCGACGTTGTAGTCGTAGCTCCAGTCGGTGCGTTGCTCAATCGTCGAGGTGACCAGTCCACCGCTGACGTTGGGAACCCAGTAGGCGAAGCTCAGCGGCGTGGGGGCATTGGTCGGCATTGCCTTGTCTTCCTTAGGTTGTCAGTGAGGTAACGGGGTGGTCGAGCAGCCCCCGCTCGGCCAGAATCGGCAGCACACCCTCCCCGAAGGAGAACGCCTCCTCCAGGTGCGGGTAGCCCGACAGAACGAACTCGTCCAGTCCCAGGCGGTAGTACTCCTCGATGCGGTCGGCGACCTCCTCGTGGCTGCCCACCAGTGCGGTTCCCGCGCCGCCTCGGACCAGGCCCACACCGGCCCATAGGTTCGGTGACACTTCGAGCTGATCGGTCCGCCCGCCGTGCAGCTCAGTCATCCGTCGCTGACCTTCCGATCCGGATTTTTGTTGGATCTGCTGGGCACGCTGGATCTGCTCGGGGCGCAGGCCGGCCAGCAATCGGTCGGCTTGAGCCCAGGCCTCTGCCGCGGTGGGCCGGCTGATGACATGCAGTCGGATCCCGAACCGCAGCTCGCCCGAGGCCGCCCGCGCCGAACCCACGTCCTTGACCCGCCGGCGAACCGCATCGAGCTTGTCGGCGACCTGTGCTGGTGGTTCGCCCCAGGTCAGGTAGACATCGGCGTGCTTGGCGGCCACGTCGATAGCCGCGGCCGAGGACCCACCGAGATAAATCTCCGGCCAGGTCGATGCGGGCACGATGGTCGCATCTTCGACGAAGAGGTGATCGCCGCGGAATGTGACGGGATCTCCCGCCCACAGCTGCCGGAAGACCGTCAGGAACTCGGCGGCGCGGGCGTAGCGCGCGGTCTTATCCAAGTCGTCGCCGAACCGCCGCTGCTCAGCGTCGTCACCGCCGGTGACGACGTTGAGCAGCAGCCGGCCCCCCGAGACCCGCTGGAAGGTCGCCGCCGCCTGGGCCACCAGAGTCGGTGCCTGCAGCCCCGGACGGAAGGCCACCAGAAACTTGAATTGCGTGGTGAGCTGGCTGAGCGCGGCGGTGAACACCCAGGCGTCCTCGCACCAGCTGCTGGTGGGGGTCAGCGCCCCGGTGAACCCGAGTTTCTCCGCCGCTCCAGCCACCAGACGCAGGTAGTCCAGGTCCGGCGCGCGGTCGGCGCCGTAGGGGTTGACGCGGCTGCCTGCCGAACCGACGGCGTTCCCCAGACTCAGATCGCTGCGGGAATCTCCGTTGGTGGGCAGGAACCAGTGCAATGTGATGGCCATCAGCGGTAGAGCGAGAACTCGGGGTGCCGGTGGTTGAGCACCCAGTCACCGACCTCACGCGCTTTGTATGCGACCGGGTCGTGCAAGGTGTGCGTACGCAGGTTGCGCCAATGCCGGTCGAAGCCGTAGGCACTGGTGGTAGCTCGGGCGCCCTGGATCTCGAACAGTCGGCTGGCGGTCCGCAAGCCGACCTCGGTGGACAGATACTTCGCTTCGTACACGGCGATCGCGGCCTCGGCGCGCTGGTCCTCGGTCAGTGTGGGGCCGATGTTGATGGCTTCCTGCAGCGCCTCGCCGGCCCGGTCGGCCAACAGCGCTGCGGCCCGTACCTGACTGACCAGCTCGCCGACGGTCTGCAGGATGTACGGATCGTCGGTGGCGCGGTCTACGCCCGAGGACTCCCATGGTGTGGCTTTGTCCCTGGTCCAAGCCAATGCCTCGGTGAGCGCACCCTCGGCGGTGCCCACGTAGAAGTTGACGAAGGCCAACTGCCAGTGCGGGGTGATCAGCGTCTGGTACGGACTGAGGGTGCCACCGGTGAACGGTTCCTCACCGAGTACCTCGTGATGTTCGATGCGCGCGTTGACCACCCGGACACCGCCCGAGTCCGTCAGGCGCTGGCCGATGTTGTCCCAGTCATCGAGGAAGGTGAAACCCTGCCGCCCTCCGCGGGCGTCGAGGGAGAGGAAGACCTGCGCCCCGTCCAGCAATGCGGTGACCGACAACTGGTCACCCGTGCTCGCGCCGCTGGCAAAGGTCCTGCTGCCGTTGAGCAGGAAGCCATCTCCGTCGCGGGTCAAAACCAATCCCGAACTGCCACGCGGGTTTTGGATGCCACCCCAGAATAATTTCTCGGTGGCGTTGCGACGTGACTGGGCATCTGCCTGCGCGGGCGTGCCGAACAGCCGGGCGACCCGGGTCTGGGCGAAGTGATAGCCGAGCAGGTGGGAGATCGAGGTGTCGCCGCGGGCGATCCGCCTGGCGACCAGCGAGGCCTGCGCGTAGTCCAGCCCCGATCCGCCGTATTCGACCGGCTCCTGGATCTGAAGCAGATCGTTGGTGCGCAGCAGCTCGATCTCGGCGCGCGGTGTCGCATTGGCCTTGTCGCGCTCGGCCGCGGTCTGGTGAAGCTGTTCAGCGACCCGGTCAGCGGTGGCAAGCACGTTAGCGAGGGTTTGGCCGCTGGCGGCCGGCCGCTCGGTGACAACGGTCATGGGGAACTCCTTGGACAGGCTCAGTGGCACACCGGATGTCTGGCTTTGTCACCAGATACAACGTGCCGGAGTCGATCCCGGCCAGCATGAGCTTCGGCCGGTCGCGGCGGCCGACCGCTGCTGAGCAGTGCCGATGCTGTTTCGACGAGCTAAAAGCAAAGCGATTCGAATTGCGTGGGGGACAGCGCAGATATTCAGCTGGGAAAGCAGCGACGGTGCGCCTCGTGGCGGTGCGGACTGCCGGTAGAGGATCGCGGCGCCCGACGTAGTAGCCGGCGCAGCATTTTTCGTTCGGCGAGGACTTAACCGTTATCGAATGCTAAGCCGCTGTTCACAGCTTTGTGACCTCTGAGCACTAGTGCGCCGCCTGTTGCTTATCGGCGTGGAGTGAATTTTGCTTCCGTCCTGAATCGCCGTCCGACGCACGGTGATCTTGCGGGCCTAGCTGTGCCGACGGTCCAAGCGTCCAAAGAGGAAGAACCAATGAGGTTTACGACTAATCGTGATGACTTGTCCGCAGTGATCCGTCGGTGGCGGACGCGCACCGATTGCGCAGTCCCGGGGTCAGTGGTCAGTCCGGTGACGGGCCGGAGGGTGCAGGCGCACCTGGCAGCGGTGGTGGCGGCGGTCCTGGTGGCTGCCGGTTGGTTGAGTCTGATACCTGGCCCGGTAGCGAACGCCGACGACGTCAAATACGAAGCGTTCTACACACCGCCGGCTCCGCTGCCGGCCGGAGGTCCCGGGGACCTGATTCGAAGCGAGCCGCTGCGGCTGGTTCTGGAGCCGTCGGGTCAATTGGGTGCCTTCGTCGGGACTGGAACGCGGATCATGTACCGCGGCACGGATGCTCAGGCGCATCCGGTTGCGGTCACCGGCGCCTACATCGAGCCCGACGTGCCCTGGCCGGGGCGCGGACCGCGTCCCCTGATCGCCTATGCGACGGGTCCGTACGGGGTCGGTGAGCAGTGCGCCCCGTCGCGATTACTCGACCAGGGCATCCACTTCTCACAAGGTTTCGATCTGACGTTCAACTACGAAGAGGGCTTCATTGCGACGCTGTTGGCACGCGGGTTCGCCATCGTGGTGACCGATGGGGTCGGGCTGGGCACACACGGACCGCAGTCGCCACAGTTCCTGAATCGGGTTGCTGCCGGAACCGCGCTGATCGACGCGGCCCGCGCAGCCCAGAAGCTGCCCGGCACATCGCTGGACCCGCACGGGCCGGTCGCGTTCTGGGGCTGGGCATCCGGCGGGCAGGCGTCGTTGTCGGCGGCCGAGCTGGCACCGACGTACGCGCCAGAACTCAACGTTGTGGGCACTTACGCCAACGCGCCGCTCAGCAATGTGGTCGAGGCGATCCCCGGCGTCGACGGCAACTTCTTGGCCGTGCTCGCCGGCTACTTGTTGCGCGGCATTCAGGCGTCGTATCCCGAGACCGACCAAGCCATTTGGGATGCGCTTACCCCGCGCGGAGTCCAGATGCTGGACTGGAGCGGGCACACCTGCTTGGTGCAGGGCGGCGTTGACTACGCGTTCCGTCACTTGCAGTTCTGGTTCAAGGACGACCTGAATGAACTCGCCTCGGCCGAACCGCTCAAGACGATCTTTTCTGCACAACGGGTTGGAAACATTAAACCCAAGGGGCCGGTGTATATATCGCACAACCGCTGGGACCCGTTGGCGCCCTATACCTCGGCCCGTGACACCGCGCGCGACTGGTGCAAGTTGGGCGCGGACGTCGAACTATGGACCAACGAACAGCCTCCGTTCCTGAACAAGATGGACATCAACATCCTGTTGCCCCAGTTCGTCGATGGTGAGCGGAGTATGGCCTGGGTCAGCGATCGCTTCAACGGTGTCTCGACCAACTCGAACTGCTCGGCAATCCTGGCCGAGTGATGTTCCGTCGCGATTGGGCGAGTGCAGGTCCGGTGGTCGCGGCGAATGCTACCGCCGCGACCGCAGGGTCCGAATGATCTGTGCCGAGAGTTCGGGGTCGGCGAGCAGTTGGTCGATCAGCGCTGTCATGACTTCCTGCCCGGTGATGCGCGCACATCCCACCCGGTCGGCGGCGTCGCGCTGCCAGAGGTCGAGGCCGCGATGTTGGGCCGGTGACAGATCGACCGTGCGGCGGGTTCGCGTCTGACGCAGCGGGATTGGCTCAGTCGGCTTCATCCCCGTGTCGCGAGTCGGTGCCCAGCCGGTGGCCGGGGCGCCGATACTGCGGTTATTGAGGGAATCGCTGGCAGTGCTCATTGTGTAGACCTTCGGTTGCGGCGGAACCTCACCCTGGTACTCACGCCAGCGTAACCCGTCAACCGTCGCCTGGTAGTGCGCAGTTAGCAGGGCCACGGTCCGGTGCTCGCGATCGGGATCGCCCGAGCCGGTTCTCGGCGGCATGGGCCTCGATCGCAGTACGCAACGTCGCATCTAGGCGGTCGGCGGCCATCGCCTTACTGCGGCGCTCGTATTGCTGCTTCACGATCGCATACCCGCATGCCCCAGGACTGTTTGGAGAGCGCTACCTGATCGGATGCGCGCTAATTCGGTCGATAGCAATTATCTGCGGCAATATCAATGCAAGGTTAGAGAAATGTTAAACGCGCTTGATCGGTCATGATTGCATTAAATACGGACATCCGTGAATCAGTGGTTCAGTAGATCAGTAGATGGCCTCTGAACAGGTATAATATCTTGCTACCTGCCTCATTGGGGCTCGTTAGATGTCCAATGAGCGGGCGTCGAAAAAAATGTCAATCCAACCGTTGTCGAGCGCGGTATCCGATGCTAGCCTCCGAATATCAAGATAATTTCGGGAATCTTGACAAGGGAGAGGGAATCATGTTGATTTCGCGGAATTCGTGCCGACGCATGGCAGTCGGAGCGATCAGTGCCGGCACGATCGCCGGCGCGCTCTTGGTCGGCCCCGCGGGACCGGCGCAGGCCTTCCCAGGGGAGGTTGCGGCACCGCCTGCCACCGTCCAGGTGGCCGGTAACCAGGTCGGCGCTCCGGCCGGGTTAGGGAGCCGGCTCGGTATCGACCGCGCACCGGCGGACACCGTGTTCGCCACCGACCTGCGTATGGCGCCCATGCCGCAGTGGTGGGGCCACCACTGGCGTCATCGCCTGTGGCACCGGTGGTGGTGGTGGTGGTGATCGAGGTGTCGGTCATGCCACGTGTTGATCGAGGTCGGCGACATGCCGGCAGGCACGGACTGGTAGTGCTGGCCGCACTCGGCGTTGGGGCAACCCTCGCCGGGTGCGGCGCTAGCACCGAAGTCGCTCCCGCAGCCGGTCCGGTTGCGTCGCAGCCGCCCGCCGCCGAGCCCAGCCCGGCACCTTACGACATCTCGCGAGTCGGCGCCGTCGCCGACGACTTTCCGCAAGGCTTCACCGCGCAAGCGCACCAGGCTAAGACGCTGGGGCAATCCGATATCGACGGGTCGGCGGTCGCGGCGTTCACCGATGCCCAGGTGGATCCGGCACAGTGCCGGTCGGTGGTCATCCCGCCGTACGTCGATCCGACAGTCGGCACCGAAGCTGCCGGCGTGATCGGGCAGGGCGATCAGGGCAACATGTACGTTGTCGCCCTGCGATCGCCCAATCCCGTTGCGGCTGAGTCGGAACCGGCGGGCTGTGATCAGATCTCGCTGGCCGGTTCGCCGGAGGCGACCGGGACCGTGGAGCGTATCCCGGCACCGGCCATCGCCGGCATCACCACGACCGGGGTCAAGCTGAGCGTCGCGGGCCCCGAGGAAGACCCCGACTACCTGTACACGGCGGCGCTTGACGATCGAACCTCGGTCGTCGTCATGGGCAGTGCGGATGCGCAACTGGACCCGCAGCGGCTGATGTCAGACCTGCTGGTCAAAGCCGTTTCGGCGGTCCGCGGGCAGCAGCAGTCGTGAGCCGGCCAGCTGGACGGTGTGCGTTGCCGGTCGCTGAGCGGCGCCGCTGATCGCGGGTTCGTCGGTGCCCAGGTTGCGTGCGAACCGGGGATGACAGCCGCCGGCGATCAGCAGCCGGATACGGGAGCCGGCCGCGAAGCGGTGAGCGATCTGATCCAGGTCGATCCGGACCGTGCCCGAGGACTGGCTCAGCCGGCGGTAGCCGTCGCTGACATTGCGTGAGCGTCCGCGGGAGTCGACCTCGCTGACCCTGACGAACAAGTCGACGTTTGGGTTGTCGCTGGAATGCGCCAGCTCCACCACGGGGCCGCCGAGCACGTCGACATCCTCGGTCAGGGGCTGGCCGGTGAAGGTCAGCACGTCGCCGCGGCGCGCCAGCGCGTCGTCGCGCTGGTAGCCGCCGCCCGGGGCGAGCAGCCGCCCGCCCACCGTGGGTGTGGGGTCGGCGGGATCGTAGTGAAAGCTCGCCGCGTCTGTCGTACCGTCGGCCACGGGGGAGTCGGCCAGCCGCCCGCCCACCGTGGGTGTGGGGTCGGCGGGATCGTAGTGAAAGCTCGCCGCGTCTGTCGTACCGTCGGCCACGGGGGAGTCGGCCAGCCGCCCGCCGGGCTGCAGCCACCAGCTTCGCTCGGTCGTCTCGGGCGGCCAATCCGGCATGTCACGCCAGCCTCCGCCGCCGGTGACGTTGACGCGAACCGGGCTGGTTCGCGCCTGCCTGTCGGCGCCGGCCAGGTGAGTGCCGAGCCAGGCCAGGGATTCCGTGGTGACGGTGCGCAGTCCTTTGGTCAACATCTCGGTGTGGGTCCACGGGCCGACGGTCAGCGCGACCTCGGCTCCTCGGTCGCGCAGTGTCTGAAACTGGGTCAGCGACTGCTCCAAGAACAGGTCTTGCCAGCCGCTGAGTAGCAGTACCGGCACTCTGGTCTGCTCCAGCGCCACCGGGTGACGCAACCGGTCCCAGAACGGGTCATCGCGATCAGGGTGCTCGACCCAGGACTCGTACCAGGGCGAGCCGCCGCCCAGCAGGGCCCGGCCGGCCGAACCCAGCGGCAACGCCGCAGTGGCACGTCGGACCCTGCGTTGCGCGGTCAGCTGCTGGAGCCCGGCCCGGATCCGCGGGCGGACTTCCTGGTGGGCCATCATGTGGCTCCAACCCAAAAAGTCGTTGAGCGCGAATGACCCGACACCCCAGGTCGACTGGTACAGATCGTGCGGCCCGACGGTGATGACGGCGGCCTTCAATTCCGGCGGTGGGTCGGCGAGTAACGCCCACTGGGTGAAGCCCAGATACGACAACCCGATGGTGCCGAACGACCCGGTGAACCACGGCTGGGTACGCATCCAGACCACGGTGTCGGCACCGTCGGCGGCCTCGTTGACCATCGGCTCGAACACACCGGCGGAGCCGAAGGTGCCGCGCACACTCTGCAGAATCACCCGGTAGCCGCGGGCGGCGTACATCCGAGCGAACACCAGGGAGAACGGGAATTTGCGGCCGTAGGGGCAGCGCACCAGCAGGGTGCCGACCACATCGCCGGTCGGTTGATAGTGATCGGCGCGCAGCGCGACCCCGTCGCGCATCGGGATCTGTTCTCGGCGCACGGTGTAGCCGGTGGTGGGCGGCGGCAGTCGCCGCAGCGCCCGGTTCACCACAACATCGGCCAGACGCGGCGAGCTGGTGGCGGCCACGGGATCAGTACTTGTAGTGCGGAGCCAGCTGGTGGGCGCGCATCAGGTTCTCGGTGGGGCAGTCCACGTCCGGGTTGGAGTACACCGGCGAGTAGTACAGCGACTGCTGGATCAACCCGTAGCTGGTCTTGAACGCCACCATGCAGGAGAACCACCACCGGTTGTTCCACTCGGTGGGCTTCATCACCCAGTACTGCGCCGCCCGGTGACCGTTGATGTCCATCTCGATCGCGTCGGCCGGGATGGACTCGTCGTAGCTGCGCCACACGAACGTCTCGACGGCCATCTGGTAGTTGCCGGAGTCGAATTCGCAGCGCACACCCTCGACCGGCTTGGGCGGAGTGAATGCCAGGCCCAACTGTGCAATGACGTCGTAGGGGATGTCCTCGCAGGCGTCGAAGGGCCGCGGGTTGGTGATGTTGACGGCCTTGCTCGAGGTGGTCGGGGGTGCCAGCGGTATCGCGGTGGACCGCAACTGCACCGCGGACCCGCCGGCGACGTCCCGGTTGGGGGGTGTCTGTTGCCAGACCATCACGACGGCCATCACCAGCGCCCCCAGCGCGGTGATAAGACGCAGTTTGGTGAGCATGACACTCCTCGCTTCCGCCCGGTGTTCTGCCGGGAGTGTACAAGTTGTGGCCCCGGCCACTGCCCCGAAGGCGAGAACACGTTCTAATTCTGCGCACCCGCTGGGCTGAATGGCGGCGACCCGCTTCGCCCGGCTCCGCCGCGCTCGCGATCGCCGCTACGCTGAATCCCCGTGACCACCCACCAGCGCAGGGCCGCCGACGGCCCAACTCTGTGGGCGATCTCTGACTTGCACACCGGCCACCTGGGCAACAAGCCGATCACCGAGGCGCTGCATCCGGTCACCGGTGACGACTGGCTGATCGTCGCCGGTGACGTCGCGGAGCGCACCGACGAGATCCGCTGGGCGCTGGATCTGCTGCGCAAGCGGTTCGCGAAGGTGATCTGGGTCCCGGGGAATCACGAGCTGTGGACCACCAACAAGGACCCGATGCAGGTGTTCGGCCGCTCGCGCTACGACTATCTGGTCGACATGTGCGACCAGATGGGTGTCATCACCCCCGAGCACCCCTTCCCGGTCTGGACCGAGCAGGGTGGCCCGGCCACCATCGCGCCGCTGTTCCTGCTCTACGACTACACGTTCCTGCCGGCCGGAGCGACGAGCAAGGCCGAGGGTCTGGCCATCGCCCGGCAGAACAACGTGGTCGCCACCGACGAGTTCCTGCTGTCACCCGAGCCCTACGGCACCCGCGACGCATGGTGCCGCGACCGGGTGGCGGCCACCCGTAAGCGGCTCGAAGACCTCGACTGGATGACCCCGACCGTGCTGGTCAATCATTTCCCGATGGTGCGCCAGCCCTGCGACGCACTGTTTTATCCGGAGTTCTCGTTGTGGTGCGGCACCGTCGAAACAGCCGACTGGCATACGCGCTACAACGCGACGTGTTCGGTCTACGGTCACCTGCACATCCCGCGCACCACGTACTACGACGACGTGCGCTTCGAAGAGGTCTCGGTGGGCTATCCGCGGGAATGGCGCCGACGCCAGCCGCACCGGTGGCTGCGCCAGATACTGCCCGAGCCGCACTACCCGCCCGGTTACCTCAACGAGTTCGGCGGCCACTTCGCCATCACCGATGAGATGCGCGAGGCCAGTGCGAAGTTCGCCGAACGACTGCGCCAGCGGCAGGCGCGATGAGCAAGCTGCTGGACAGGGTGCTTGTTGGAGCACCGTCGGGTTCGCTGGCCTGGGCCGAACGCTACGACGATCCGCCCGGGCTGGCTCCGCTGCCCGAGGAAGAGCCGCTGGTTGCTCGTTCGGTTGCCAAGCGCCGCAACGAATTCATCACCGCGCGGTACTGCGCGCGGCTGGCATTAGAAGAGCTTGGGCAACCGCCGGTCCCGATCCTCAAGGGGGAGAAGGGCGAGCCGACGTGGCCCGACGGCGTTGTCGGCAGCCTGACGCATTGCGCGGGCTTCCGCGGCGCGGTGGTAGGGCGCAGTGGCGACGTGCGATCGGTGGGTATCGATGCCGAACCACACGACGTGCTGCCCGACGGCGTGCTCAAAGCGGTCAGCCTGCCGGTCGAGCGTGACGAACTCGCGGCGCTGCCGCAAGACTGGCATTGGGACCGAATCCTGTTCTGTGCCAAAGAAGCCACCTACAAGGTGTGGTTCCCGCTGACCAGGCGGTGGTTGGGCTTCGAGGACGCCCACATCAGCTTCGACTCCGACGGCAGCTTCGTCTCCCGCATCCTGATCGATCCCGCGGCGCTGGCTGGACCCCCGCTGACGGAACTGCGCGGGCGGTGGTCGGTGGCGGGCGGCCTGGTGCTGACGGCGATCGTCCTGTGAGTACGCCGCCGCCGGCCGGTCTGGTGATCGTCGACAAGCCCGCCGGAATGACCAGCCACGACGTCGTTGCGCGGTGTCGCAGGTTCTTCGGGACTCGTAAGGTCGGCCACGCCGGCACGTTGGACCCGATGGCCACCGGGGTGCTGGTGGTCGGCATCGAACGGGCTACCAAGATTCTGGGGTTATTGACCGCGTCGCAGAAGTCCTATGCCGCCACCATCCGGTTGGGCCAGAGCACCTCGACCGAGGATGCCGAAGGCGAGGTGCTGGAGACGACTCCGGCGGGCCATATCACCGACAGTCAGATCGCCGCGGCGATCGCCGGCCTGCGCGGCGATATTGCGCAGGTGCCCTCGACGGTCAGCGCCATCAAGGTCGCCGGCAAGCGGTCCTATCAGTTGGCCCGGGAGGGCTACGCCGTCGAGCTGCCTGCCCGGCCGGTACATATCGCGCGCTTCGAGTTGTTGGCGCTGCGGCGCGACGAGTCGTTTGTCGACCTGGACGTCGAGGTGGACTGTTCGGCGGGAACCTACATTCGGGCACTGGCCCGTGACGTGGGCAACGAGCTGGGGGTCGGCGGACACCTGACCGCATTGCGACGCACCCGGGCCGGCAGCTTCGGGCTGGATCAGGCTCGCACCCTCGACGATCTGGGGGAGAGCGCAGCGCTGAGCTACAGCCTGGATGACGCCTGCCTGCAGACCTTTCCGCGCCGGGACCTGAGCGTCGAGGAGGCAATCGATGTCAGCCACGGCCGGCCGTTGGCCCCGGCGGGCATCGACGGGATCTACGCGGCAACCGACGCCGACGGCCAGGTGATCGCACTACTGGAGGATTCGGGAAGGCGGACGAAATCGGTGGTCGTCATCCGGCCGGCGACGCTATAGTCCGCCGATGGCCACCGAGGAACGCGAGATCACCGAGCCGGTCGATCTGTGCGATGCGGCCGGATTGCTGAACCCCGCCGCCGTCGGTTGGACCCGAACACCGCTACACCGCTGCAACCTGCGTGGCTGGGGCCGCACCAAGCGGTGGGAGTACTGGTGCCTGACGACGCCCACCCACCTGATCGCGATCACCGTCGCCGACCTCGATTACCTCGGGGTGAGCAACGTCTTCTTTCTGGACTATGCCGGGCGTGAGGTGAGCCGGAGCTGTCTGCACCCGGGCGGGTGGGGGATCACGCTGCCGTCCAGCCTCGGTGACGGCCCGGCCGCCGCTCGTGGCCTAGTCGCGATCGACCTCGCCACCGAGCCGGACGGCACGCGGATCCGGTTCTCCTGCAAGACCTCCGCCGGCCCGATGACCGGTGACCTGTTTGTGGCTCTGCCGCCCGGGCACGAGACGTTGGCGGTGGTGGTGCCGTGGAACGAGAAGAGATTTCAGTACACCGCCAAGCACACCGCGCGGCCGGTGTCGGGTGTCGTGCGGATCGGCGACGACACCTACGACTTCGCCGACGGGTGGGGTGTGCTCGACCACGGACGCGGCCGATGGCCGGCCAACATCGTGTGGAACTGGGGCGCGGCCTCCGGGCACACCGACGGCCACACCGTCGGACTGCAGCTGGGCGGCAAATGGACTGCCGGCACCGCAAGCACCGAGAACGCGCTCTGCGTGGACGGTCGACTGACCAAGATCGGTGCCGAACTGGCCTGGCACTACCCCGAATACAGTGGGCCGTGGACGATCCGCACGCCCGAGGACGATCAGGTAGAGCTGACGTTCACCCCGTTCCATCACCGGTCACCGTTGCCGGGGACCCATCAGTGTTTCGGGCACTACGACGGCCGGATCCGCACCGATGACGGCGCGAGTGTGGCCGTCGACGGTCTTCTCGGCTGGACCGAACAGGTGCACATGCTCTGGTGAGCGCCGCTCCGGGATGGTTACATGCCAGCGAGAACGTATGTAAACGTGTCTCCGCCAGTTATGCTGACGCGCGAGTTGCGGTTGGAAACTGGTGGAGGTGGCGGGATGGCTGCGAGCAGTAGTGCACCTGCGGCGCGGCGTACCCAGGCCGAGCGCAGTGCCGCGATGCGGACCCGCCTGCTCGACGCCACCATCGACTGCTTGGTGAGCTACGGCTATTCCGGCACCACGACACCGCGTATCGCCGAATTGGCCGGCGTTACCCGGGGCGCCCAGATCCATCATTTCCGGTCTAAAGAAGACCTCGTCGTCGCCGCCGTCGAGCACCTCGCCCAGCAGCGCACCCAGGCCGCCATTCGTGAACTCGGCCGAGTTCGGTCGATTCCGGACCCGGTGGCAACCGCCCTGGACTTCCTTTGGGAGGCCCACCAGGGGCCGATGTTCATTGCCACCGTGGAACTTTGGGTTGCCGCACGCACGGACCGGGTGCTGGCGCAACACATCGAGCGGGTCGAAGGCGTCGTCAACGGGACTCTGGTCGCCGCGATCGCCCAGCTGATGCCGGGGCACCCGGCGCAGAAGGAGATTCGCAACGTCGTCTTCACCGCGATGGACGTGCTGCGCGGCATCCTGGTGTCGAATTTCGTCGACGACGATCCGCAGCGCGCTCGGCGGCGCTGGGATCGCGCGTGCGTGCACCTGCGTCAGGTCGCGGCCGGCGTCTTGCCGCAAGCCGACTGATTTCCCGGGCCGAGAACTCACCGCAGCTTCGCTCTTGCGGCGTCCCGCTGCGCACCCTTGTAAAGATGCAATCAGGTCTGTATGTTTCTAGCCACTGGTCGGAGGCGAAAGGCAACCATGGCGAACAAGGTGTATGTGATCGGCGTCGGGATGACGAAGTTCGAGAAGCCGGGCCGGCGACAAAACGACGACGGATCGGCCTGGGACTACCCCGACATGGCCCGGGAATCCGGCACCAAGGCGCTGGCCGATGCCGGGATCGACTACCGCGAGGTGGAACAGGGCTACGTCGGCTATGTCTACGGCGAGTCCACTTCCGGGCAGCGAGCGCTGTACGAGTTGGGCTTGACCGGGATCCCGGTCGTCAACGTCAACAACAACTGTTCCACCGGCTCGACCGCGCTCTACCTTGCTGCCCAGGCGATCCGGGGCGGGCTGGCCGACTGCACCATCGCGCTGGGCTTCGAGAAGATGAAGCCCGGCTCATTGGGATCTACCTACGACGACCGCGCCCAGCCGATGGAAAAGCATGTGCTCGCGCTGGCCGAGATCTCTGAGGTGCTGTTCCCGGTGGCGCCGTGGATGTTCGGCGCCGCGGGCCGCGAGCACATCAAGCAACACGGCTCCACCGCCGAGCATTTCGCCAAGATCGGCTACAAGAACCACAAGCATTCGGTCAACAATCCCTACGCCCAGTTCCAGGACGAGTACAGCCTCGACGACATCCTGGGATCGCGGATGATCTACGACCCGCTGACCAAGCTCCAGTGCTCGCCGACTTCGGACGGCTCCGGGGCGGCGATTCTGGCCAGCGAGGCGTTCGTCGACAAGCACGGCCTGGCCGGGCGGGCTGTCGAAATCGTCGGGCAGGCGATGACCACCGACTTCGGCTCCACCTTCGACGGCAGCGCCAAGAACCTGATCGGATACGACATGAATGTGCAAGCCGCGCAACGTGTCTACCAGCAATCCGGACTGGGGCCGGAAGACTTCCAGGTGATCGAGCTGCACGACTGCTTCTCGGCCAACGAACTGCTGCTCTACGAGGCGCTGGGACTCTGCGCCGAGGGCGATGCGCCCAGGCTGATCGATGACGGCGACACCACCTACGGCGGTCGTTGGGTGGTCAACCCGTCCGGCGGCCTGATCTCCAAGGGACACCCGCTGGGGGCCACCGGCCTGGCGCAGTGCTCCGAACTGACCTGGCAGCTTCGCGGTGACGCCGACAAGCGCCAGGTGCCGGGCGTCACCGCCGCGCTGCAACACAACATCGGCCTCGGCGGCGCCGCCGTGGTCACCGCCTACCAGCGCGCCGAGCGCTAAACCATCGACAGCGCAGGAGAACACATCATGGGACACATCGAAGCCACCAAGAGCCTTGCCGTCAGCCCGAACGCGCTGTGGGACACCATCAGCGACCTGTCCAGCTGGGACAAGTGGTTCACCATCCACGAGAAGTGGCTCACCGAACCACCGGCCGCACTGGTACCGGGCTCGACGTTGACGGCCAAGATCGTCATGCTGGGGATGGCGAACAAGATCGAATGGACGGTCGAGAAGGTGGACGCCCCGACCAGCCTGACGCTGTCGGGCACCGGCATGGCGGGCGTGAAGTGCCGCTTCGACTTCAGCGTCACGCCCGACGGCGATGGCTCGCAATTCAGCGTGGCCGGCGACTTCGAGGGCGCGCTGATCAAGGGTGCGCTGGGCAAGGCGGTCGAGAAGGACGGCGCCAAGCAACTCGACAAGACGCTCGCCCAGCTCGAGGCGCTGGCCGCGTCGGCGGTCTGAGGCGGCCTGAGGTGGACGACGATCTGGCATTCGACGACGCCGGGCTGGACAAGTGGAGCGACGAGGACCGCTTCGAGGTCACCCGGGAACGGATCGTCGAGTACGCCGCGGCGACTAATGACCCGATCGCCGCGCACCGCAGCGGCGACCTCGCGCCGCCGGTGTTTGGGATTGTGCCGGTGTTCGAGTCACTGCTGGTTCCAGCCGTCGAGGTGGCACCGGTCGAGCTGATCCCGCGGGTGGTACACGGCGAACAGGACTTCTGGTTCCACCGGCCCATCCGACCGGGAGACAAGCTGGTCTCCCGCGGCAAGATGATCGGCTACGAAGGACTGGAGAAGGGCACCCGCGCGGCGATTCTGCTCGAATGCCGCACCGAGGACGGCGAACTGGTCAACGAGCAATACGTGACCTGCTTCTTCCGCGGACACAATGCCGGAAAGCGGATCGGCGAACTCAGCCCCGGACACAAGTTCGACGACGCACTGCGCGACCAGGCGCCGGTGGCCAAGGTCGTCCAGCACGTCGATGCCGATCAGACGTTCCGCTACGGGCCGGCCGCCGGTGATCCGATGCCGATCCACCTGGACGAGGAAGTCGCCCGCGACGCCGGACTGCCGGGGATCATCGCGCACGGCCTGTGCACCATGGCGTTCACGTCCTGGGCGGTGCTCACCGAGGTGGCCGGCTCGGATGTCAGCCGGCTACGGCGGTTGGCGGTTCGGTTCTCCAAGATGGTGCTGCCCGGCGACGACCTGGAAACCCGGATCTGGACCAGCGGTCGCGGCGACGACGCCACGACGTACGCATTCGAGACCGCGCGCGTAGGCGCCGGCGAAATGGCGATCACTGACGGCTTGGCCGTCATCGCCGACTGAAGGGGAAAATCAATGGGTGTACTGGAAGGCCGGGTCGCCGTCATCACCGGCGCCGGACGCGGCATCGGGCGCGAACACGCCCTGCTCTTCGCGGCCGAAGGTGCCGCGGTGGTGGTCAACGACCTGGGCGGAAGCAATGCCGGTGAGGGCTCCGACAGCACCACCGCGCAGCAGGTTGTCGACGAGATCGTGGCGGCCGGCGGGCGGGCGGTGGCCAACACCGACAGCGTCTCCGACTGGAACGCCGCGAAAGGTCTTGTCCAGCAGGCTATCGACGAGTTCGGCCGACTGGATGTGTTGGTCAACAACGCGGGAATCCTGCGCGATGCATTCATCCCCGGCATGGAAGAGGCACAGTGGGATGCGGTGGTCGCGGTACACCTCAAGGGCCACTTCGCGATGCTGCACCACGCCGCGGCGTATTGGAAGGCGCAGTCCAAGGCGGGGGATCAGCCCAACGCCGCGGTGATCAACACCGCCTCGGGGTCCGGGGTCACGCTGCCCAACGCCGGTCAGGCGAACTACGGCGCGGCCAAGGCCGGGATCGCCGCACTGACGCTGATCGCCGCCGAGGAGTTGGACCGTTATGGGGTGCGGGTCAACGCCATCGCCCCCATCGCCCGTACCCGACTCACGCTGGCGACTCCCGGCATGGGCGCACTGATGGCCGAGCCGGAGGAGGGCGAGGTCGACCTGTTCAGCCCCGCCAACATCTCACCGCTGGTGGCCTACCTGGCCACCGAAAAGTGTCCGATCACCGGCACGGTGTATGCGGTGCAGGGCGGTGCCATTTCGAAACTGGCCGGCTGGCATGACACCGACACCATCGAGACCGACGGCATCTGGCAGATCGACGACATCGCGGCGAGGTTGCCATGATCGAGTGGTCCGACACCGACGAGCTCATCCGGGACAGCGTCCGAGAATTCATCGACCGGGAGGTTCGGCCGAACCTCGACGCACTGGAGAGCGGTGAACTGCCGCCGTACCCGATCCTGCGGAAGCTGTTCGCCGACTTCGGGATCGACGTGCTCGCGGCCGAAGCCATCAAGAGCCGACTGGAAAAGGCGCACGCGCAGCAGACATCTGAAGGCGAGAGCAAGCCGGGCGGGTCGTCGGAAGGCGGCTTCGGCGATCTGGGCGCCCAGGCTTCGATGGGATTGATCCTGGTCAGCGAACTCGCCGGCGTCAGCTTGGGATTGGTCGCAGCCGCGGGTGTCAGTCTCGGGCTGGGGGCTGCCACGATCCTGTCGCGCGGCACCCTGGCGCAGCAGGAGCGCTGGGTGCCGGAGCTGGTCACCCTGGAGAAGATCGCCGCCTGGGCGATCACCGAGCCGGATGCGGGTTCCGACGCGTTCGGGGGGATGAAGACCTATGTCCGGCGTGACGGTGACGACTACATTCTCAACGGCCAGAAGACTTTCATCACCAACGGTCCCTACGCCGACACGCTCATCGTCTACGCCAAGCTGGACGAACAGGACGGCGCCGATCCGCGTAACCGCAGGGTGCTCACCTTCGTTCTCGACGCCGGCATGCCGGGCCTGACCCAGGGCAAGCCGTTCAAGAAGATGGGCATGCACTCCTCGCCGACCGGTGAGTTGTTCTTCGACGACGTGCGGTTGGGGCGCGACCGGCTGCTGGGCGAGACCGAGGAGCACACCGGCGGTGACGGGCGTGACAGTGCCCGGGCCAACTTCGTCGCCGAGCGGGTCGGGGTTGCCGCACTGGCGCTGGGAATCATCAACGAGTGCCATCGGCTCTGCGTCGACTACGCCAAGAGCCGCACCTTGTGGGGCCAGAACATCGGCCAATTCCAGCTGATCCAACTCAAGCTGGCCAAGATGGAGGTGGCCCGGATCAACGTGCAGAACATGGTGTTCCAGACGCTGGAGAAGGCCAAGCACGGCAAGATCCCGACGTTGGCCGAGGCGTCGGCGATCAAGCTGTACTCCTCGGAGGCGGCGACCGAGGTCGCGATGGAGGCGGTGCAGCTGTTCGGTGGCAACGGCTACATGACCGAGTACCGGGTGGAACAGCTGGCGCGCGACGCCAAGTCGCTGATGATCTACGCCGGCAGCAACGAGGTTCAGGTCACCCACATCGCCAAGGGCTTGCTCAGCGGGTGAGCGCTGATTCGGCTGCTCTGATGCGCCGGTTAACGCCTCAACTGTAAAGCTGCTCGAATCGCTTGATCGATCCCTCGATGTCGCCCTTGACCGCGCGGGCGGCGGCCGCCCCGATCGGCCCGAACAGCGGCCGGCCGCCCAGGTCCATCCGCAGCAGGAACTTCGATCCCGTTGCGGCCGGGCTGATCGCCAAGGTCAGCGCGTACTTGGTGCCGCCCACGCCGTCGCCGGTCAGTTCCAGCAGTGCGGGTGGGTCGAATTTGCGGACCGTCCAAGTGACTCGGTTGCGCATACCCTTGGCCCCCGCCACCCCGATCAACGTGGTTCCGGCGGTGAGCTCGGCCGGGATGTCGCAGCGCCACCCCTGGTGTAGGGACAGCCAGTCACCCAACTCAGCCAGATTCGACGCGTGGGCCCAGGCTTGGTCGGGAGGCAGCGACAGTTCACGAGAGAGCTCAAGCTTTGCCATCTGCAGATCGTAGGGCCGACGGCGCCTGCCGACACAAATTTGATAGATTCGGACAGGTGTCGATCGGCGATGCCGCGCAGGCGGATTGGGACATTCCGCGGCCGGTGGCGACCTGTCGGCATCTTCTGGAGGCTGCTCGCCTACATGGCATCGAGGCGGCGGATTGCCTAGCCGATACCGGTGTCACGCCCGCCGACATCGATGACAGTGGTACCGAGGTCCAAGCGGGCCAGGAGCTGGCGATCCTGCGAAACATTCTTGGCCGGGTAGACGATCCACATGAATTCGCGCGCGATGTCGGCCTGCAGTACAACTTCGCCAATACCGGCGTGCTCGGCTATGCGCTGCTGGCGAGCCCGACGTTGGGCGATGCGGTCAACCTGGCCTGTCGGTACGCGACGTTGTCGTCGACGTTTCTGCGGCTGAGTCGCCACGACACCCCCGACGGCGCCGTCCTCGTGTTCGACGACAGTGCCGTGCCCGCTGACGTTCGCGGTTTCATGATGGAACGGGATCTGTTCGCGCTGACCAGCATGGTGCCGTTGTTGATCGGCCAGCTGAGCTCGGACACTCCGGTCAAGGTCGAACTACCCGGTATCGACTTTCCGGCCGGACGTCTCGAGTTCCCCGGGCTGACAATTGAACTCGACGTGTCCGCGACACGCAGCGCGATCACCCTTCCCTTCGAATTGCTGGAGCTTCCGATGCCGGCGGCGGACACGGCCGCGGCCGAGGCCTGTGCTCAACAGTGTGAAGAGCTCTTGCAGACGCGTCGGCGGCGTCGTGGAATCGCCGCGCAGGTGCGTTCCCGGCTGGTCCGCGATCCCGGAGTGTTGCCGTCGATGGCGGTGATCGCCGACGAACTGTGCATCACCGAGCGCACCCTGCATCGCCGCCTGCTGGCCGAACACACCAGCTACCGGGCGCTGGTGGACGAGGTGCGGGTGACCCTGGCCGTGGCCATGCTTGAATCGGGCCTCACCGTCGAGGAAACAGCCCGTCAACTGGGGTATTCGGAGACGGCCGCCTTCAGTCGTGCCTTCATCCGGTGGGCCGGAACTCCGCCCAGCAAACACCGGCGCCGCAGGGCCTGACCGCCGACTGTCCGAAAACATCAAATCCTTGTCCGACTCGCTCATTCCGCTCGCCCGGTCGGCGGACCTAGCGTCGTTGACATGACGAACGTGATGACATACCCGGCCGTGCGACGACTGAACTTCGGATTCGGTGAACAGTCCGCGGGCAGCCGGTATTTCGCCGACGGCAGCATCGTTTTCAGTCATCTGGTCGCCATCTTGTCCGCGATCTTCCCGCCCGGCGAGGACATCTTCGTGCGCTCGGTGCGCCGCTACTCCGGCCAGCTTGCCGACCCCGAATTGGCCAAGCGGGTAGCCGGATTCATCGGGCAGGAGAAGACACACGGCCGCCAGCATCGTGAGCTCAATGAGCAACTCGCCGCCATGGGATACCCGACCGCATGGTTCGAGTACTTGCTGCAGAGCACTGAGCGCATGGAGAAGTTCCTCGACAAGCAATACCCCAGCCCGGACCGGCTGCCCCGCCTTCGCCACTTCTTCCTCGGATTCACGGTGGCCGCAGAGCATTTCACCGCGGTGTGGGCGGAGAACATCCTCAAACGCCCGGCGGTCCAGGCGATGATGTATGACGCCGAGATCCGCAATCTGCTCAATTGGCATGCGCTGGAGGAACTGGAGCACAAGTCGGTCGCGTTCGACGTGTACCGCGCGGTGGGCGTTCCGGAGTCGACGCGCATCCGTTGGATGCGCTTCGCTCAGAACTGCGGAATCCCGATCCTGGTGCTGTTCTCCTGGCTCTCGATCGCCACCACCGATGTCGAGGGTCGCCGTCAGCCATTCCGGGTCCTCAAGGAAACGGTGCAGATGCTGCGCAACCCGATGTGGAAGGGCTTCTACTCCGACATGCGGCCGTTCAAGAAGCGGGATTTTCACCCCGACCAGATCGACACCGCCGAACTTGTCGCGCACTGGCAGCAGGAACTCTTCGGGGCTGAGGGGCAGCTGGCCGGGCACGTGAAGTAGCGGTCACACCACCCAGATCGCTTGGGCGGCAGGGCTTCCCAGGTCAATGGTGACCTGCTCGCCATCAGAGCCCTCAACACCCACCGAGATAATCCCGGCGAAGTCGCGTCGAGTCAGCACCCGCAGACGAGCGTCCAGGCTGATGCCCACCTGGGCGAAGTAGCGCAGCATCTCCGGATCGTTGTCGGAAATGCGGGCCACCGTGCCGGTCTCGCCGTCGGCGCATGCCCACAGTTGGCGGGCGGGGGGAGTGGGCACCTGCCCGTCCGGTGCCGGGATCGGGTCGCCATGCGGGTCGCGCTGCGGGAAGCCCAGCTTGGCGTCGATGCGCGCGATCAGCCGGTCGGACACCGCGTGCTCGAGGACTTCGGCTTCGTCGTGTACCTCGTCCCAGCCATAGCCGAGCTCACAGACCAGAAAGGTCTCGATCAGCCGGTGTCGGCGCACCATCGCCAACGCTGCCCGGCGCCCCTCGTCGGTCAAGGTCACCGCGCCGTACTTCTCGTGGTCCACCAAGCCGGCGTCGGCGAGTTTGCGGATCGACTCCGAGGCGGTGCTGGCGGACACGCCGATCTTCTCCGCCAGCATCTTGGTGCTGACCTTGTCGGGTGACCATTCCTGGGCGGTCCAGATGACTTTCAGATAGTCCTGGGCGACGCTACTCAGCCCGTCCGACTGCTCCCAAGGGCTCACGCACGACAGTTTAGGCTGTCCTGGTGCAGCGGTGGCGGGGGCAGGACGAGATCCCCACAGACTGGGGCAGGTGCGTGCTCACCATCGGCGTGTTCGACGGTGTGCATCGTGGACATGCGGAACTGATCACCCATGCGGTGAAGGCCGGCAAGGCGCGCGGCGTACCGACGGTGTTGATGACCTTCGATCCGCATCCGATGGAGGTCGTCTATCCCGGCAACCATCCGGCGCAGCTCACCACGCTGGCGCGCCGCGCCGAGCTGGTCGAGCAGTTCGGCATCGACGTGTTCCTGGTGATCCCGTTCACGCCCGAATTCATGAAGCTCACCCCGGACCGCTACATCCACCAACTGCTGGTCGAGCACCTGCACGTGGTGGAAGTGGTGGTGGGGGAGAACTTCACCTTCGGCCGAAAGGCGGCCGGCAACGTCGAGACCCTGCGCCGCGCCGGCGAGCAGTTCGGCTTCGGCGTCGAATCGGTGTCGCTGGTGGCCGAGCGCCCCGACGCCGCCCAATCGGTCACCTTCTCCTCGACCTACATTCGGTCCTGCGTGGACGCCGGCGATGTGTCGGCGGCTGCTGAGGCCCTGGGCCGGCCGCACCGAGTCGAGGGGCTGGTGGTGCGCGGCGACGGCCGTGGGCGCGGTCTGGGCTTCCCGACCGCCAACGTGGCGCCGTCGGCCTTTGCGGCGATTCCGGCCGACGGGGTGTACGCGGCATGGTTCACCGTGTTGGGGCACGGCCAGGTGCCCGGCACCGTCGTCGCCGGTCAACGCTGCCGGGCCGCGGTGTCGGTGGGAACCAACCCGACGTTCTCCGGGCGGGCCCGCACCGTGGAGGCGTTCGTGATCGACGAAACCGCCGACCTCTACGGGCAGCGCGTGGCGGTCGACTTCGTCAGTCGGATCCGGGGCCAGGAGAAGTTCGACTCCGTGGCGGACCTGGTGGCCGTGATGAACACCGACGTCGAGAAGACCCGCGGCCTGCTCTCCGGTGACTGACCACCCGCACGATTGGGAAGGGCGCCCAGGACGCTGCTAGACTCGCCCCTCGGTGTGCTGCAGTCCGCGGTGGCCGCCGACTTGATATTCGCGGGACCGATTGATGGAGATTCTTCGTGGCGCTGACCGTCGAGCAGAAAAAAGAGATCCTGGCCAGCTACGGCCTGCACGAGACGGACACCGGCTCGCCCGAAGCTCAGGTCGCCCTGCTGACCAAGCGGATTGTCGACCTCACCGAGCACCTCAAGAAGCACAAGCACGACCACCACTCCCGGCGCGGCCTGCTGCTGCTGGTCGGTCGTCGTCGTCGTCTGCTCAAGTACCTGACCGCGACCGATGTGGCGCGCTACCGCTCGCTCATCGAGCGTCTCGGCCTGCGTCGCTGACAACGAATCGGGCCGGCGTCAGCCGCCTCCGTGTAGAGTGAGGCCGTCCCGGGCCGCCCAGGCCCGGGCATCGGTGTGGCCCCCGCATCCGCGTGCGCCACTCCGGCACGTCACGACGGGACACGTTCCTGCGATCAGCCAGACCTGAGTCGGGCGGTCTTCGGTAGTGGCAGCCGGGCCTGAGGAGTGCTTTGACAGTACGTAAGCCAGGATCCGGCCGCTTCGATCGACGACCGTAGCCGCATCCAGGTCCATCACTGACGCACGTCCGACGTTGCGAAACAGTTGAACAAACCAGGAAAGGCCGTACGGGCTTTTATGTCTGCAATTGAAATTGAAGAAGGCGTATTCGAGACCACCGCTGTCATCGACAACGGCAGCTTCGGCAAGCGCACTATCCGCTTCGAGACCGGCCGGCTGGCCCAGCAGGCCGCCGGCAGCGTCGTCGCTTACCTCGACGACGAAACCATGCTGCTGTCGGCGACCACCGCCAGCAAGGCTCCCAAGGACCACTTCGACTTCTTCCCGCTGACCGTCGACGTCGAGGAGCGGATGTACGCGGCCGGTCGTATCCCCGGCTCGTTCTTCCGCCGCGAGGGCCGGCCGTCCACCGACGCGATCCTGACCTGCCGCCTCACCGACCGCCCGCTGCGCCCGTCGTTCGTCGACGGCCTGCGCAACGAGGTCCAGGTCGTGGTGACCGTGCTGAGCCTGAACCCGAACGACTTGTACGACGTGGTGGCGATCAACGCTGCGTCGGCCTCCACCCAGCTCGCCGGCCTGCCGTTCTCCGGCCCGGTCGGTGCGGCGCGGGTGGCACTGATCAACGGCACCTGGGTGGCGTTCCCCACCGTCGAGCAGCTCGAGGGCGCGGCCTTCGACATGGTGCTGGCGGGCCGGCTCCTCGACGACGGTGACGTCGCGATCATGATGGTCGAGGCCGAGGCCACCGAGAACGTCATCGAGCTCATCGAATCCGGCGCACAGGCGCCGACCGAGACCGTGGTGGCCGAGGGCCTCGAGGCTGCCAAGCCGTTCATCGCGGCGCTGTGCAAGGCCCAGCAGGAGCTCGGCGCCGCGGCCGCTCGCCCGACCGCCGACTACCCGCTGTTCCCGCCTTACGGTGAGGACGTCTACTACTCGGTGGCCTCCATCGCGACCGACGAGCTGGCGAAGGCGCTGACCATCGCCGGCAAGGCCGAGCGTGACGAGCGCACCGAAGAGATCAAGGCCGAGGTCGCCCAGCGCCTGGCCGAGACCTACGAGGGTCGCGAGAAGGAGATCAGCGCGGCCTACCGGAGCCTGACCAAGAAGCTGGTGCGTCAGCGCATCCTGACCGACCACTTCCGCATCGACGGCCGTGGCATCACCGACATCCGGGCGCTGTCGGCCGAGGTCGCAGTGATTCCCCGGGCGCACGGCAGTGCGCTGTTCGAGCGCGGCGAGACCCAGATCATGGGCGTGACCACGCTGGACATGATGAAGATGGCACAGCAGATCGACTCGCTGGGGCCGGAAAAGTCCAAGCGCTACATGCACCACTACAACTTCCCGCCGTACTCGACCGGTGAGACCGGCCGGGTCGGATCGCCCAAGCGTCGCGAGATCGGCCACGGGGCACTGGCCGAGCGGGCCCTGGTTCCGGTGCTGCCGAGCGTCGAGGAGTTCCCCTACGCCATCCGGCAGGTGTCGGAAGCGCTGAGCTCCAACGGATCCACCTCGATGGGTTCGGTCTGTGCGTCCACGCTGGCGCTGCTCAACGCCGGTGTGCCGCTGAAGGCTCCGGTCGCCGGTATCGCGATGGGCCTGGTCTCCGATGATGTCGAGGTGGACGGCAAGACCGAGCGGCGCTTCGTCGCGCTCACCGACATCCTGGGCGCCGAGGACGCGTTCGGCGACATGGACTTCAAGGTCGCCGGCACCAAGGACTTCGTCACCGCGCTGCAGCTCGACACCAAGCTCGACGGCATTCCGTCGCAGGTGCTCGCCGGTGCGCTCGCCCAGGCCAAGGACGCGCGTATGACCATCCTCGAGGTGATGGCCGAGGCCATCGACGCCCCCGACGAGATGAGCCCGTACGCGCCTCGGGTCACCACCATCAAGGTTCCGGTGGACAAGATCGGCGAGGTGATCGGGCCCAAGGGCAAGATGATCAACTCGATCACCGAGGAGACCGGCGCCCAGATCTCGATCGAGGACGACGGCACCGTGTTCGTCGGCGCCACCGACGGTCCGTCGGCGCAGGCCGCGATCGACAAGATCAACGCGATCGCCAACCCGCAGCTGCCCAAGATCGGCGAGCGGTTCCTGGGCACCGTGGTCAAGACCACCGACTTCGGCGCCTTCGTGTCGCTGCTGCCGGGCCGCGACGGCCTGGTGCACATCTCCAAGCTCGGCAAGGGCAAGCGGGTCGCCAAGGTCGAAGACGTGGTGAAGGTCGGCGACAAGCTGCGCGTGGAGATCGCCGACATCGACAACCGCGGCAAGATCTCGCTGGTTCCCGTGGACGAGTCGACCTCAGAGGCGGGGCCCGCTGAGTCTGCCGATGCCGCGGCTACCGAAAGCTGACATCGCGGCGCCAACGCGCGCCTCATTGCGACGCACCACTTTGCCGGGCGGACTGCGGGTAGTCACTGAGTACCTGCCTGCGGTTCGTTCGGCGTCGGTGGGCGTCTGGGTCGGCGTCGGATCGCGCGACGAGGGCGCCACGGTGGCCGGGGCGGCGCACTTCCTGGAGCACCTGCTGTTCAAGGCGACCCCGACCCGCACGGCGGCGGGCATCGCTCAGGCGATGGACGCGGTCGGCGGTGAGCTCAATGCCTTCACCGGCAAAGAGCACACCTGCTATTACGCCCACGTGCTCGACACCGATCTGGAGCTGGCCGTCGCGCTGGTGAGCGATGTGGTGCTCAACGGGTCCTGCGCGGCTGCCGACGTCGACCTCGAACGCGACGTGGTTCTCGAGGAACTCGCGATGCGCGATGACGATCCCGAGGACGCGCTGGGTGATGTGTTCTTGTCGACGCTGTTCGGCGACCATCCGATCGGCCGGCCGGTGATCGGCAATGTCGACTCGGTGTCGTCGATGACCCGCGCACAGCTGCGGTCGTTCCACCAGCGCCGCTACACACCGGAGCGCATGGTGGTCGCGGTTGCCGGCAACATCGACCATGACACGGTCGTGGCGCTGGTGCGGGAACACTTCGGGCATCGCCTGATTCGAGGCGAGAAGCCCGCCGAGCCGCGGCGCGGCACTTCCCGGGTGCCGGGCAGGCCCGGGCTGACCGTGGTCAACCGCGACGCCGATCAGACGCACATGTCTCTGGGGGTACGTGCACCCGGACGCTATTGGCAGCACCGTCAGGCGCTGGCGGTGCTCAACACGGCTCTGGGTGGGGGCTTGAGTTCCCGGCTATTCCAACAGGTTCGGGAAACCCGCGGCCTGGCCTACTCGATCTACTCGTCGGTGGACACCTTCGCGGACGCCGGCGCGCTGTCGGTCTACACCGCATGCCAGCCGGACCGGTTCGCCGAGGTAGCAGCCGTGACCACCGAGGTGCTCGAATCGGTGGCGCGCGATGGGATCACTGCCGACGAGTGTCGGATCGCCAAAGGATCGTTGCGCGGGGGATTGGTGCTGGGGCTGGAGGATTCCGGTTCCCGGATGAACCGGCTGGGTCGTAACGAGTTGAACTATGGCCGGCATCGGCCCATCGCGCGCACCCTGCGGGAACTGTCCGCGGTCACCGTCGACGAGGTCAACGCCGTGGCCCGCCAGCTGTTGCGCCAGCCCTACGGCGTCGCCGTTCTGGGTCCGTACCGCTCGAAAGGGGCGCTGCCATCCCGTCTGCGGGCGCTCGCCGGCTGATGGCAGGCTAGGGGGATGGCGTTCAGCTTCTCCGAACTCACAGTCCCATTGATCGGCGCGCCGATGGCCGGCGGTCCCAGCACACCGGCGCTGGCGGCCGCGGTGTCGGAGGCCGGCGGGCTGGGGTTCGTCGCTGGGGGTTATCGCACCGCCCAACAGTTGGCCGAGGAGATCACCTCGGCGCGCGCGGCCACCAGCGGTCCGATCGGTGTCAATCTGTTTGTGCCCCAACCCAGCGGCGCTGACGTGGTGTTGCTCGACGAATACGCCGATCTCCTGGATCCGCTGGCCGAGCATTACGGCGTAGAGCTGGGCCGGCCCCGCTTCGGCGACGACGACTGCTGGCCGGAGAAGCTCGAGGTGATCGCCGACCTGCGGCCCACGGTGGTGTCGTTTACGTTCGGGACGCCGTCGCCCGACGAGATGCAAGTGCTGCGGGCGTTGCGCATCCTGACGGTGGTCACGGTGACGTCGGCCTACGAAGCCGGCGTCGCCCTCGGACATGGCGCCGAGGCACTGGTGGTGCAGGGCCCCAAGGCGGGCGGACATCGGGGCACATTTGCACCGGACGTGCACCCGGGCACTGACTCGCTGGAGCATGTGCTGGCGGAGATCGCCCACGCCCATGGCCAGGTCCCGTTGGTGGCGGCGGGTGGGCTCGGTACCGCGGCCGACGTGGCCGGGGTGCTGGGTGGCGGCGTGGTCGCGGCCCAGGTCGGTACCGCGCTGTTGCTGGCCCACGAAGCCGGGACCAATCCGACACACCGTGCGGCACTGACCAATCCGGAATTCACCAACACCACGGTGACGTGTGCGTTCTCCGGCCGCTACGCACGCGGCCTGGAGAACGACTTCACCCGCGCCTTCGAGGACGTGGCTCCGGTGGGATACCCGGAGATCAACCACATGACCACCCCGATCCGGGCGGCGGCCGTGGCCCTGGACGACCCGCATGGGACGAGCCTGTGGGCCGGGACCGCCTACCGGACCGTTCGGTCGGCGGCGGCCGCCGACATCATCGCCGACTTGGCATCGGGCTGATACCGGTCGGGATCGCCGGCGGCCGGAGGCGACTCACCACATCGACGACCGTCGCCCCTTGGCTGCCTTTCGCTTGGCCTCTTCGTTCTGGTCGTCTTTGGCCCGCGCCGCAGCGCTGCCACGCGGACCCATCCCCATCAGCGGCGGAGCGCACAACAGCGGCGAGCCACCCATCATCGGCGTTCCTGCGGTTGCCAGCGCAGGCGCCGCGAATTCGGCTGCGGCCAAGCGCATTTCCGGGGCTGCAGTGGCCCATGCCTTGGGTACCGACAAGCCGCTGACCGAGGCCGCATTGCCAACCCCGGCCGATGCTGCCGATGTCGCCGAAGCCAGGCCGGCACTTCCCAGCGTCGGCGTCAGGCCCAATGGCAGACCCGCCGCGATGGCAGCGGGCGCTGCCGCCTCAAGGCCGAACGGCGACGGGAGCGCCGCGCCGGCAATGAGGTATTCGGGTATGAACGCGGCAATGATGGCGGTGCTCATCATGGTTGACACCGGAGCCGCACCCAACGTCGCCAGGTCGCCGAAGATGGGCGGAAGGTTGAGCGATCCCGCTTCGGCTGCGCCCGCCAGCGCACCCGGCAACGTCTCCATCGCCAGGTTGGTCGCGGCCTGGCCGGTGGCGGCCGCAGCCACCTCGGCGGTCGCTGCCTGCTGCGCCGCTATGCCGCCGGGGTTGGCCGTCTGCGGCGGCGTGGTGAACGGCACCATCTGTGCTGCGGCGTGCGCGGCAGCGCTGTAGGAGTACATCGCCGCTGCGTCCTGGGCCCACATCTCGAAGTATTGAGCCTCGGTGGCCGCGATGGCCGGGGCGTTCTGCCCGAAGAAGTTCGTTGCGACCAGCGTGGCCAACTGTGCACGGTTGGCAGCGATCAAGGGCGGTGGAACGGTCATGGCGAATGCGCTCGAATGGGCGGTGGCTGCCGCTTTGGCCTGGGTGCTGGTCAGCTCCGCCTGCTCGGCCGTGGCGGTGAGCCAGGTGGCATACGGTGAGGCCGCCGCCGCCATCTTCGTTGATGACACGCCCAACCACGGGCCACTGGTCAGTTCTTGGACGACCGCGCGGTAGCTCGCTGCCGCGGACTGCAGGTCGACAGCCAGCTCATCCCAGGCCGCAGAGGCGGCCAACAGCGACCCTGCACCAGGGCCGGCATACATGCGTGCGGAGTTGACTTCCGGTGGTAATGCTGCGAAATCCATTGCTATACCTCCTCTCTTATCCGGCCGCGATCACGTTGGCGGCCTCGGCGGTCGCGTAGGTGTTCGCACTGGCGTTGAGAGTGGCGACGAACATCTCGTGAATAGAGGTGGCCTGGGCGCTCATCTGGTGGTACAGCTGCGCCTGAGTGGCGAAGCGGGCAGCCAGCATGGCCGACACTTCGTCGGCGGATGGGGGGACTACCGCTGTGGTCACGATGTGCGCGGCCTCGTTCTGGGAAGCGAGCGCAAAGCCAGTGCTCGACAGACTGTCGGCAGCGGTTGTCAGGGTCTCGGGATGTGCATTGACGAACGACAAAGGCCTCTCCTTGAAATTTACGGCGGCAACAAAAAGGGCCGGCTTCTTGCGGAGTCGGACCCTGGGTTGCTCGGGGTTTTCTGGGAACATCCTCCAGATTTCCTGACTGGTCCGCCGGACTCCAAGCTGGTTAACAGCCTCTTAACGTTCGCAGCAAAACGTTTACACAAAGACGCAGAATTTGTCGTTTTGACGGCTCTCAGTCGCTACGAGACCCCGAGTGGCTGGCGGGAGGGGGGTGGCGACGGTCACAATCTGATTTAGGCGGTACCGGTGGTATCGTTGTACCCCGTCGGACAATCTGTCCATTGTGAAGACAATCGACAGGGTTTTGTAAACCCAACCTGGAGGTTCGTCATGCTCAAGGTCGATGACAGCGCCGCCGGCCCGCACGACGGTTCACTTGATCACGAGCGCATCGTCCTGCAAGCCCGCGACGTCGGTTTCGACTGGTCGGATCTGCCGGTGCACTACGTGCCCGGCGAGCCTTTCGTCACCCACTTCTGCAATGTGCTGCACCTGTTGCTGCCGGCCGGCGAGGAGTTCTTCGTCGAGGTGTTCAAGCAGGCGCTACCGCTGATCAAGGACGACCAGCTGCGGCTCGACGTCCAGGGCTTCATCGGTCAGGAGGCCACCCACTCCCAGGCGCACACCGCCGTTGTCGACCACTTGGCCGCCCGCGGCGTCGACATGTCGCCGTTCACCGGCCAGATCAAGTGGCTCTTCGACAAGCTGCTCGGGGACCGGCCGACCTGGAGTGAGCGCCGCCAGCAGCGTTGGCTACTGGAGCGGGTGGCACTGGTGTCGGCCGTCGAGCACTACACAGCGATTCTCGGGGAGTGGGTCCTGGAGAGCCCCGCGCTGGACGAGGTCGGCACCCATCCGGTGATGCTGGACATGTTGCGCTGGCATGGTGCCGAAGAGGTTGAACACAAGGCTGTCGCGTTCGACGTCATGAAGCACCTGCGGGCCGGTTTCTTCCGGCAGGTCCGTACGCAGTTGGCGGTCACGCCCCTGATGCTGCTGTTGTGGGTGCGTGGCCTGCGGTTCATGTACAAGGTGGACCCGCAATTGCCGGCCGGAACCAAGCCGCGCTGGCGGGATTGGTTCATCGCCGCGCGCCGCGGGCTGGTGCCCTCGCCGTTCGAATTCCTGCCCGCGATCGCCTCCTACTACCGTCCGGGCTTCCATCCGTCGCAACTGGGCGGGGTGGAGAAGGCGGTCAACTACCTGGCCGTCTCGCCCGCGGCCCGCGCCACGCACTGACCCGAGCCGGGCCAACAACGAGGAGTGCAGTCCATGACTACCCCGACCACCACCACCGTGACATCAGCAGACGGTGTGACGCTGGCGGTACACGCGTACACCGATCTGGACCCGCAGCGGGCGACCATCCTGGCGATCCACGGCTACCCGGACAACCACCACGTCTGGGACGGGGTGGCTCGCGAGCTCATCGAGCAGAATCCGGGCCGCTATAACGTCGTCGCCTACGACGTACGCGGTGCCGGGACGTCGTCGGCGCCGGCGGAGAGGTCCGGCTACCGATTCCCGCACCTGATCGCGGACGTCGCCGCGGTGCTCGAGCACCTGGGCGGTCTGGGGCTCGACAAGGTTCACCTCCTGGGCCACGACTGGGGTTCGATCCAGGGCTGGGCCGCGATCACCGACCCGGCCGTGGAGGCCAAAGTCGGTTCCTACACCTCGATTTCGGGTCCGCACCTGGATTACGCCGGCCGGTTCCTGCGCTCGGCGCGCAACCTGCGCACGCTCGGCGATGTGGTCAGGCAGCTGCTGGAGTCGAGCTACATCTGGCTATTCCTGACCCCGCGGGTTCCCGAAGCGGCCTTCCGGTCCGGGCTGGGCGCCCGAGTGCTTGGGTGGCTTGACCGCATCGGTCGCTCCGGCAACCCGCAACCGGCCATGCCCCGGGGTGAGAACGACTACGTCAACGGTCTCAACCTCTACCGCGCCAACATGCCGGCGCCTTTTCTGAAGCCGTCGCGGCCGTTGCCGGCCACCGATGTCGCGGTGCAGGTGCTCGCGCCTCGCCTGGATGTCTTCGTCAGCCCGGCCCTGCAGCGTTACACCGGATCCATCCCGGCCAACCACCGCGTGATCGACATCGACGGCGGCCACTGGGTGGTGACCGATCGCCCAGACGTGATCGCCCGGCTCACCGACGAGTGGGTGCAACACAACGTTGCTGGCGGTGCCGGCGCGTCCGGCAATGACATTCCGCACGCCTGACATGACAGCGCAGATCTGGAAATCGCGCCCCGCCGACCTTTACGGCCGGCGAAAGCACGACCGGCTGTTCAACGCACTCTGGGGCGCGATCACCGTATTCGGTGGGATGGCTGCGGTTTCGCGGTGGGAGCCGTCTCGAGTGACGCCGGTGTCGCGAACGATCGCGGCCGTCGTCACCAAGCGGGAGATTCTGACCAACGACGTGGTGGCCCTGACCCTGGCGGATCCCGACGGCGGACTGTTGCCGTCGTGGACCCCGGGTGGGCACATCGACGTGCAGCTGCCTTCCGGTCGCCGTCGGCAGTACTCGCTGTGCGGCGTGCCGGGACGTCGCACCGAGTACCGCATCGCGGTACGCCGGCTCGACGACGGGGGCGGCGGCTCGGTCGAGATGCACCAGGCCTACGCCGAGGGCGACACGCTGCTGTTCGAAGGTCCACGCAACGCGTTCTATCTGGGCACCGGTGAGGATGAGGTGCTGTTCGTCATCGGCGGGATCGGCGTGACCCCAATGCTGCCGATGCTGCGTGAGGCCGCCCAACGCGGAATCGATTGGCGCGCTGTCTATGCCGGCCGCAGCCGGGCTGACATGCCGTTGCTCGACGAGGTACTGGCGGTGGATGCCGAGCGGGTCACGGTGTGGGCCGATGACGAGCACGGGCGTTTCGCGGGCACCGAGGAGCTACTGGCCGGCGCCGGGCCACAGACCGCGGTGTACGTCTGCGGCCCGAGCGCGATGCTCGAAGCGGTGCGTGTCACTCGCAATGAACATTGCTCGAATATCAAAGCCCCGCTGCACTATGAGCGGTTCAGCCCGCCGCCGGTGGTCGATGGGGTGCCGTTCGAGCTTGAGCTCGCCCGATCGCGGCGTGTACTGGCGATTCCCGCGGACCGCTCGGCGCTGGACGTGATGCTCGACGCCGATCCGACGACCGCGTACTCCTGCCGGCAGGGATTCTGCGGCACCTGCAAGGTCAAGGTGGTCTCCGGAGACGTCGACCGGCGTGGACGCACCGCGGAGGGCGGCGACGAGATGCTGGTCTGTGTCTCGCGGGCCAACGAGGGACGCATCGTCATCGACGCCTGAGTCGAGCCGTATCGGTGCAGATAGGATGCCCGGATGTCTGGTGTGCCTGAGATTCATCGTGGGAGTTTGCGGGCCCGAATCATCTACGCCGTCTTTTCGGCGGTAATGCCGCGGTTGGTTCGGTGGGTCAGCCGCCGCGGGGGCCCCGAGGCTATGCCCGGGTTGTTGGCGCAGTTGGGCCGCCGCACCAACACCGCCGCCCGCCTGCAACGGCTGCGACCGTATTTCCGGATCCGATTCGCCCGCGAGTTCGCCGCAACGGTGCCGGTCGAGATTGTGCGCCGAGCAGATTGCGTCGCCCCGCTGGGCGACGGCGCCATCTTGTACTTTCACGGCGGCGGGTTCTTCACCGGCGGTCTCGACACCCATCTGCACGTCGTGGCGGCCCTGGCCCGGCGCACCCGGCTGCCGGTCGTGCACGTCGACTATCGGCAATTCCCCGACGTGAGCGTCGACGGCTCGGTGGAGGACTGCGTCGGCGCCTACCGTTGGCTGCTCGAGCAGGGGGCCGACCCCGCCAAGACGGTGATCGCCGGCGACTCCGCAGGGGGTTTTCTCACGTTCGCCACCGCGCTGCGAGCCCAGCAGGAAGGATTGCCGGCACCTGCCGGAGTCATCGGGATCTCGGCACTGCTGGAGCTCGAGGGAACGGCCCGCAGTACTCACTCGAACATGGGCACCGACGCATTCGGCATAGCGGACGCGCTGCCGGACCTCGTCGAGCATGTGTGCCCGTCGCTGCCGATGCGTCACGACCTGTCGCCGATCAACGGCCGGCTGGAGACCATGCCGCCGGCGCTGCTGATCGCCGCCGAGTCGGAGATCCTGCGCTGCGACAACGAACGGCTGCACGCCGCGCTGTTGGATCACGGCCGGTCCAGCCGGCTCGAGCTGTGGGACCACCAGGTGCACGCGTTCCCGGCGCTGTTCCCATTCCTGCCGGACAGCCGGGCGGCGTTTGACCTGATGGTCCGTTTCGTCGCCGAACGCCTCGCCGACCCCGGTGAGTCCGGCGAGACCCGCCGTGAGGTGTCCTGAAGCGCCCAACCGTTAGGGTGGCAGCCATGCGGGTAGCGGTTTTGGGTGCCAAGGGCAAAGTCGGCGCCACCATGGTTGCGGCGGTGCAGGCCGCGGAGGATCTGACCCTGTCTGCGGCGGTCGACGCCGGTGACGAACTGAGCTTGTTGACCGACAGCGGCACCGAGGTCGTGATCGACTTCACCCATCCCGCCGTCGTGATGGACAACCTGAAGTTCTTGATCGACAACGGGATCCACGCGGTCGTGGGCACCACCGGGTTCACGCAGGAGCGGCTCGACCAGGTGCGTTCCTGGATCGAGGCCAAGCCCGGTTCGGCGGTGCTGATCGCACCCAACTTCGCCATCGGAGCGGTGCTGTCGATGCATTTCGCGACCCAGGCCGCAAAATACTTCGAATCGGTCGAGGTCATCGAGCTGCACCACCCGCACAAGGCCGATGCGCCGTCGGGTACCGCGGCTCGCACCGCCGCGCTGATCGCCGAAGCTCGAAAGGGACTGCCGCCCAACCCCGACGCCACCAGCACCGGTCTACCCGGAGCGCGCGGCGCGGACGTGGATGGTGTGCCGGTGCATTCGATCCGGTTGGCCGGGCTGGTCGCTCACCAAGAGGTGCTGTTCGGGACCATGGGGGAGACGCTGACCATCCGCCACGACAGCATCGACCGGACCTCGTTTGTTCCCGGGGTGCTGCTGGCGGTGCGCCGGATCGCCGAGTTCCCCGGACTCACGATCGGCATCGAACCCCTCCTCGACCTGAAGTAGTCGTGAACAAGGTGTCGCCGGCCACGCGGGTGAAGGTGCTCATCGCCTTCATGTGCCTGGCGCTGCTGATGTATCTGGCGTTTCTGGGCCGGATCGCGGTGCTGCTGATCGCCTCCGGTTCGGTCGCTCCGATCGGGATGGGGCTGGCACTGCTGATCATGCCGTTCATCGGGCTGTGGGCGATGATCGCCACCCTGCGGGACGGATTCGCCCACCAACGGCTGTCGCGGCTGATCGCCGAGGACGGCATGGAACTCGACCCCGGCGCCTTACCTCGGCGGCCATCCGGACGCATCGAACGTGACGCCGCTGATGCCCTGTTCCACACGGTTCGTGCCGAACTCGATGCCGACCCCGACAATTGGCGGCGCTGGTACCGGCTGGCCCGGGCCTACGAGTTCGCCGGCGATCGTCGACGCGCGCGGGAGGCGATGAAGACCGCGGTCACGCTGCAGGCGCAGCAGTGAGCAAGACGCTGCTGGTGGTGCACCACACGCCCTCGCCGTTCTGCCAGGCCATGTTCGAGGCGGTGCTGTCCGGGGCGACGGACCCGCAGATCGAAGGCGTCGACGTGGTGCGCCGCGCCGCGCTCGAGGTGTCGCCGAGCGACATGCTGGCCGCCGACGGCTACCTGCTGGGCAGCCCGGCCAACCTCGGCTACATCAGCGGCGCGCTCAAGCACGCCTTCGATGTCTGTTATTACCCGATCCTGGATTCGACCCGCGGCCGGCCGTTCGGCCTCTACCTGCACGGCAACGAGGGAACCGAGGGCGCCGAACGGGCCGTCGACTCCATCACGACGGGGCTGGGATGGGTCAAAGCGGCCGACTACGTGGTGGTGTCGGGTAAGCCCGGCAAGCCTGAACTGGAAGCGTGCTGGGAGCTGGGCGCGACGGTGGCTGCGCAGCTGATGGACTGAGCCCACTACGGGTCGATGTGGTTCTCCGGCATGTAGAACGAGTGCAACGGGTAATCCCGGCCTGGCCCCATGGAGTGGCAGTCCTGCTGTGAGGGCGGTGATTTCGGCGGCTCGTAGTAGTAGATGACGCAGCGCTGCCAGCTGCCGTCGGGCTGAACCGGACCGTCGCACTTTTGGGCGGTGGAGAAGAACAGCAGCGGGTTGTCCTGACAGCCTGCCTGGGCCGCCGGCGCCGAGGCGATCAGCCACCCGGCTGCCAGCCCGGTGGCCGCCAGCGCGGTGGTCAGGCCCCCGGTGAGGTAGCGCTTCACGGTCGACCCCTTCTCATCGCGTCGTGTTGTCGAGTGACTATGCCGGACGCGGCCGATGTTTGTCGCAGATTATGCCCGCGGTTCTCTCGCAGTTCCTATCGTGAGGCGATAGGCTGCGATGCCGTGACCCATGCAAAAGACACCGCGTCCACGACGGAGTCCACCACGGACCTGCTTGCGCGCACGCTGGAGTCTGCGCGCGTCGCCTACGAGAACATCGCGGAGCTGGCCCAGCATCAGGACGGCATCTATGCCGTGGCCCAGACCGCGAGGGGCACCGCGCTGATCCACGACTTGCGTAAGCAACTCGACCAGCTCAATAAGATCCTGCCCTTCAAGAGCTAGGTGCCCACCCTCGTCAGGGTGGCGCCTTGTTGAGAGCGCGTTCGCTGTTGATGCGGTGGGCGCGGTCTTGGATGCGGGTGCGCTTGCGCGTAGGCATCATGAGGCTGCGATCTGCCGATGACGAGGGAGCCCTGGCCGGTGGCGCGGTGGTCGGCAGACACAGGCTGGGAAACAACAGGCGGCTGCCGGGTTGCGTGGTGTAGGTGTGGCCGGTGGGGCTGGTCCATTCGATGGTGCCGTTGGGGTGCTGACGGTCGCTCCAGCCCCTGCGGCCGGTCCAAAAGGTCTTGAGTAAGTGGTGTTTTCGGCATAGGCAGCGCAGGTTGGCCGGGTGGGTGGCTCCATGCGGGTGGGCCACGGCGTGGTCGATGTCGCAGTAGGTGGCGGGCTGGTCGCAGCCGGGGAATCGGCAGGTGAGGTCGCGGGCCCGGACGAAGGCGGCCAACGCTGTCGAGGGCCGGTAGTGCGGTTCGGCCGGCAGGTCGGCCGGGTCGCGCAGCGGTTTGACGGTGGCGCCGTTGTTGATGAGCTGGGCCAGCAGCGGTGCGGGCACGGTGCCGCCGCCGATGATCTGCCCGGAGCGCGCTGCGGGTTTGTCGGCCGGGACGGTTGACGGCTCTTGGCCGTTGCCGAATCGCGGATCGGCCGCGGTGTTCAGCGCGGTCTGGTCGGCGAGGACGTAGACGGTGACGTTGGTCGCGCGGGCGTCGGCGCCGGCAGCCGGGCAGTCGCTGTTGCCGCAGGCGCAGGCCAGGGTGTCGGCTCCGTTGGCCAGGGCGCCGAGGGCGTCGGCGCGGCGTTGGGCCAGGGTGCGGGGATCGTCGTCGCAGACGGTGTGGGCCAGTTGGGTTAGGCGCCGTTCGAGTGCGGTGGCATCGGTGGCAAACAGTCGGCCCCATAGGCCGGTGGTGCCGTTTTCGCTGTTGCGGGTGTCGACGACAATTTCGCGGCCGCGGGCGTCGCGCTCTTGGCGCCGGACGGCGTCGGGGTCGTGCCGGTCGATCAGGGCGTCGATGGCGGCCGCGGTCTTGGCCGCCGACAGGGGCCCCAGGCCGGTGGCGATCGCGGCGAGTTCGGTGTCGACGGCGTTCAGTAGGTAGGGGTTGGTGATCAGCGTGGTGCGCCAGACGATCGTGGCGACCAGCCGGCTGTTGATCGCCCCCTCGAGAAACAGTGCGGCCACCTTCGGCAGCCGTTCCCGCAGCGCTGTGGCCAGATACATCTGCGAGGACGCCATCCCGTGGCTGATCTGCTCGGCAGCGCCGACCTCGGAGGCTGCGGCATCCCAGTAGTCGCATGACCAGCGCGACCGGTTCACCGCATCGGAGCCGCGGGTGCGCCGAGCGACCAGTTCGCCGATGGCGGCCAGGCGGCGCGCCGAGGCGGCGGCCTCTGCCCGGGCCCACTCCGAGATGGCCGCTACCAGGGCCTTGTCGTCCGCCTCGGCCAGGGACTCCGGCTCCAGCCTGTTCGAATCGAACATACGTGCGATTTTAGCTAGGGGGTCTGACACAATGCTGCGCCGCTCTAGGCTCGGCCGCATGGAGCAACAGGTGCACTTCGTCACGGTCGCGGCCACCGATCTGGACGCGACCAGGAACTTCTACGGCGCGCTGGGCTGGCGGCCCCTGCTGGACGTCGAGGGTGAGATCGTCTTCTATCAGACGGCGCCGGGCCAGGTGCTGGGCTTCTTCGATGCCGACAAGTTCAACCAAGACCTGGCGCTGCCCGGCGAT
Source organism: Mycolicibacter sp. MU0102 (assembly GCF_963378105.1). NCBI lineage: Bacteria > Bacillati > Actinomycetota > Actinomycetes > Mycobacteriales > Mycobacteriaceae > Mycobacterium > Mycobacterium holstebronense. The sequence goes on along the minus strand of NZ_OY726398.1, from coordinate 2,804,431 downwards.
CATTCCCGGGTCTCCGGGGTCACCGTCGCGCACAACGTCGACAGCCCCGATGCCGTCATCGCACTCGCCGACGCCATGGCCGCCGCGGGTGGCACCGTGATCAAGCCGCCGCAACCCGGCCAATTCGGCGGCGTGTTCCACGCCCACACCCAAGACCCCAACGGACTGATCTGGGAGATCGCCCACAACCCCGGCTGGCGGATCGCGCCCGATGGCACGGTAAATCTGGGCTGACGTCGTAGGGTGGCCGAGACGTAACGGGAAAGGAACACCCACCACGATGCCCTCTTTGCTGAGCATGGCGTTGGGCGCGGCACCGGTCTTCGGCGGAGCCCTGTTCGCCGCGGCCGCCGGGCAGCTGAAAGGCCCGGACGTACGCGCCCTGATCAAACAGGACCTCGACCTGCTCGACCGGCTTCCCTCCGAGCAGACGCAGCGGCGAGCGGATTTGCAGCGCACCATCGACGAGCGCGTTGATGATTTGGTTGCGGCCTCCGACCGAACGAGGGCGTTGCGGGCCGCGGCGCTGTCCTATCAGGGCAACTGGCGCGACGTGGTCTTCTTCGTCTCCTCGGTGCTGTTCACCTACGTCTGGTGGCACATCAACCACGACCGCGGCAATTGGCTGCCGATGTTCATCGTGCTGATCCTCGCCTGCCTCGTGTCCGCGGCCTACGCGCTGCGCGGGACGCTGCGGGTGGTGACGCACAACTGGCGACGCCGGCGATGACGGGCGGGTCATGATGCACGTCGTCGAAATCGCGCGGCACCACAACCCTTTTCCGGCGACCGGGCTAATCCGCGACCGTGGCGGTGTCGCCCATTACGAGCGGCTGCCGGCGACGCTGCTCGATGTGCTGAGCGAACAGGTCGAGCAGCGCCCCGACGGTGAGGCCGTGGTGGAACTCGGAGGCGACCGGCTGACCTACCGGCAGTTGTGGCAACGGGCCGCGCGAGTATCCGGCGGGCTGCGCTCCGACGGTCTGGCACGCGGCGACCGGGTCGCGTTGCGTTACCCTGCGGGACTGGACTGGGTGCTGGCGTTCTGGGGAACTCTGATGGCCGGGGGAATACCGGTGGCCGTCAACACCCGTTCGGCCGCACCGGAAGTCGACTTCGTGCTCACCGATGCCGGCGTTCGGGTGGACCTGGCGCCCGGGGTCGCACTGCCCGACGGCCAACCGTATGTGGTGGACGGCCTCGAAGCCGGCGACACCGCGGCGCTGTTCTACACCTCCGGCACCACCGGCAGCCCCAAAGGGGTGCCCACCACCCACGAGGCGTTTGTGACCAACGCCGAGAACATGATGCGCACCTTGGGTCGGACCCGGGCCTTGGGCGAGGAATATCGCACGCTGATCTCGGTCCCGCTGTTCCATGTGACCGGCTGCAACTCCCAATTACTGGTCGCCGCCTACACCGGCGGAACGGCGGTCATCATGCCGTCGTTGAATCTTCCCGAGTTGATCGCAATGCTTCCCGCGCAACGGATCTCATCGATGGTGACGGTGCCGGCGATCTACTCGCTGCTGCTGCGGGATCCAGCTTTTGCCGCGGTCGCCGTGAGCGGGGTGCGGTGGGTCGGCTACGGCGGTGCGCCGACAGCACCCGCGCTGGTCCGCGCGTTGCGCGAGGCATTCGGCGCGGCAACGGTGTTCAACGGCTACGGCATGACCGAGACCGCCTCGCTCATGACGGTACTGCCGGACTCCGACGCGGTGGCGCACGCGGACTCGGTCGGCTACGCCGTGCCGTCGGGAGACCTCGGTGTGGTACCACTCGGTGACGATCCGGGTACCGGTGAACTAGTGGTACGCGGTGCGAATGTGATGCGGGGCTACTGGAACCGGCCCGAGGCGACCGCGGCCACCATCATCGACGGCTGGCTGCACACCGGTGACGTGGTGCGTGTCGACGGCGCCGGCCGGGTGCACATCATCGATCGGCTCAAAGACATCATCAATCGCGGCGGCGAGAACGTCTCCAGCGTCGAGGTGGAAGCCGCCCTGTTGTCGGCGCCCGGTGTGGCCGACGCGTGTGTGCTCGCGGTGCCCGACGAGGTGATGGGGGAGAAGGTCGGCGCGGTGCTGATCGGCGACCAGCGCGAGGTCGACGTGGCCGCAGTACTGGCGTACTGCCGCGGCCAACTGGCGGACTTCAAGGTGCCGCAGTACATCACCGTGGTGACCGAAGCGCTGCCGCGCACCGCCAGCGGCAAGCTGCTCAAGGCGCAGCTGCGCGATCAGGTGCAATGGGGCGCGCCGCTGCGGTAACTCCGGACTTGTCGGTGGCGCGCGTTACCTTGCCGGCATGGACACAGCACTGCTGATCCTCCTTACCTCGCTGGCGCTGCTGGCGGTGATCCTCCAGGTGGTGGTGCTGGTGCGCCCCGCCGGCGGGGCGATCTCGCCCGCGCAGCTCTCGGCGTTGCGCGCCGACAGTGAACGGGTGGAGCGGACCCTGCGTGAAGAGCAGCATGCCGGGCGGGCCGAACTCGCCCAGGCCTTTCACCAGTGGCAGCTGACCCTGCACCGCTTCGGATCGACCCTGCAGGGCACGCAGGACAAACTGGGCGCCACGCTGGATCGGCAGCTGCGGAGCCTGCAGACCGAGAACACCGCGCAACTGGAGAAGATGCGCGCCACCGTTGACGAGAAGCTGCAGGCCACGCTGGAAACCCGTCTCGCGCAATCGTTCACGCAGATCTCCGAGCGACTGGAAGCCGTGCAGCGGGGGCTGGGAGAGATGCAGACCCTGGCCACCGGGGTGGGCGACCTCAAGCGAGTGCTGACCAACGTCAAAACCCGTGGCATCTTCGGCGAGACCCAGTTGGCCGCCTTGCTTGCCGAGACACTGACGCCCGAGCAGTACGCCACCAACGTCATCACCGTGCCGGGCTCGAACGCCCGGGTGGAATTCGCGATCCGATTGCCGGGCGCCACCGGAGCCCGCGAGGTGCTGTTGCCGATCGACGCCAAGTTCCCGCGTGAGGACTTCGAGCGCCTGCTCGACGCGCAGGAACACGCCGACAGCGTGGGGGAGGCCGCTGCGCGCCAGGCGCTGATCCGGCGGATCGAAGCCGAGGCCTGCGATATCCACGACAAGTACCTCGAGCCGCCGCACACCACGGACTTCGCGATCCTGTTCCTGGCCACCGAGAGTCTGTACGCCGAGGTGCTGCGCCAGCCTGGGCTGTTCGAGCGGATTCAGGCCAAGTACAACGTCACCCTGGCCGGCCCGACCACGCTGGCGGCACTGCTCAACAGCCTGCGCATGGGTTTTCGGACGCTGGCGATCGAACAGCGCAGCAGCGAGGTCTGGCAGGTGCTGGGCGCGGTCAAGACCGAGTTCGGGAAGTTCGCGGCGGTGCTGGAGAAGACCCGCAAGCAACTCGACACCGCCCGCAACACCATCGACACCGCTGGAGTCCGTACCCGCGCCATCGAACGCAAGCTGCGTGGGGTGGAATCGCTGCCCGAATCGGAGGCCGAAGCCATGCTCGGCGAGCTCGGCGTCGGTGCCGAAGAAGTCAGTGAAGTTGACATCGAATTCAGTTAGGCTGCCCGGATGGATGCCGTCCCGGCCGCCCCGGCCCGCCAGTTGCCGGCGACGGTGCGCGGGGCACGCACCCGGGCGGGGTTGGTCGCCGCGGCCCGCAAGGTCTTCGAGCGCGACGGCTACCTCGATGCCAAGCTGACCGACATCACCAAGGCCGCCGGGTGTGCGACCGGGTCGTTCTACACCTACTTCGCGAACAAAGAGGAGATCTTCGCCGCGGTCCTCGAACAGGCCCAGCAGGACATGATGCATCCGGGCATGGGCCGGGTGAGCGATTCCGACGACCCATATGCCGTGCTGGAGGCGAGCAATCGCGCCTACTTGGAGGCGTATCGGCGCAATGCCCAGTTGATGGGACTGCTCGAACAAGTGGCCCAGATCGATCCGAAATTCCGTGCTTTCCGTGCGCGACGAGCCGACGCGTTCGTGCAACGCAATGCCGCGGGCATCGCCGATCTGCAGGCGCGCGGCATCGCCGGCGCCGACGTCGATCCGCTGCTGGCGTCGCGGGCGCTGTCGGGGATGGTCAGCAGGCTCGCGTACGGCACCTTCGTGGGTGAGGAGGCCGCGCACGGGTCGGGTGCCGACTTCGAGGCCCTGGTCGCCACGGTCACCCGACTATGGGCCAATGCCTTGCAATTCCGCACCGGCAAAAACGAACATGAGATCGGGTTCAACTAATGTCACTGCTGTTGCGAACTGAAGAACGGGGACGTTGCTTATGAAGGTTGCCGAGCGGGTCGCGATCGTCACCGGTGGCGGTGGCGGCATCGGTGGAGCACTGGCCGCGGCGCTGGCCGAGGCCGGAGCCAACGTGGTGGTGGCTGACCTCGACGCGGAGGCAGCGACGGCGGTAGCCGAGGCGATCAACGCCGCGTATCCCGGTGCTGCGGTCGGTCGCGGCGGCGACGTCTCGGACACCGAGACCATCCGGGAACTGATCGTGTTGGCGCAGGAGCGCTACGGACCGGTCGACTTCTACTTCGCCAATGCCGGGATCACCGGCGCCCCCGGCTTGCCCAGCGAAGCCGACTGGGACCAGGCCATCGACGTCAATCTGCGCTCGCACATCCGTGCCGCACAGCTGCTGATCCCCGACTGGGTGCGCCGCGGCGAAGGATATTTCGTCTCCACCGCATCCGCCGCCGGACTGCTCACCCAACTGGGCGCTGCCACCTACTCGGTGACCAAGCACGCGGCGGTCGGATTCGCCGAATGGCTCAACATCACCTACGGCGATCAGGGCGTGCGGGTCAGTTGCCTGTGCCCGATGGGCGTCAACACCAAGTTGCTCTACGCCGGTGAACAATCCGGTGACCCGCTGGGCGATCTGGCCACCCGCGCAGTCACCACCGCAGGCGAGGTTCTGGAACCCGCCGACGTCGCCGCCGAGGTGCTCGCTGCCATCGACGACGAGCGCTTCCTGATCCTGCCGCACCCGGTGGTGCTGGAGATGTTCCGGCACAAGGCAGGCGACTACGACCGCTGGCTGCGCGGCATGCGCCGCTACCAGCGCGGCCTGCTCGACTCCGAAAATTCCTAGGTGAGGAGCCTGTATGTCCCTGTTTGAAATATCCGAGCGCGCAAAGAAATACCAGACCGATCTGCTGGCATTCATGGACGAATGCGTCTACCCGGCCGAGGCGGTCTACGAGACGCAGATGGCCGAAGCCGGCAACCCGCACTTCCAGCCCCCGATCCTGGAGGAGCTGAAGGCCCAAGCGCGTGAGCGCGGCCTGTGGAACCTGTTCCACCCCCACCGTGAATGGGGGCCGGGCCTGACCAACCTCGAATATGCGCCGCTGGCCGAGATCATGGGCCGCAGCCCGCATCTGGCCCCGGAAGCCTGCAACTGCAACGCGCCGGACACCGGCAACATGGAGGTGTTCACGCTGTTCGGCAGCGACGAACACAAGGAGAAATACCTCAAGCCATTGCTGGAGGGCACCATCCGCTCGGCCTTCGCGATGACCGAGCCGCAGGTGGCCAGCTCGGACGCCACCAACGTCCAGCTGTCGATGGCGCGCGACGGTGACGGCTACGTCCTTAATGGCCGGAAGTGGTTCGCCTCCAACGCCTTGCACCAGAACTGCAAGGTGATGATCGTGATGGGCAAGACCGATCCGAACACCGCCACCCACCGCCAGCAGTCGATGATGGTGGTTCCCATCGACGCCCCGGGTGTCACGATCATGCGCGGACTGCCGGTCTTCGGATATCAGGACCGCGAGGGCCACGCCGAGATCGACTTCAAAGATGTACGAGTGCCCGCCAAGGACGTGCTCAAGGGGGAGGGTGAGGGGTTCGCGATCGCTCAGGCCCGGCTCGGTCCGGGCCGCATCCACCACTGCATGCGGGCCATCGGCATGGCCGAGCGGGCCCTGGAGCTGCTGTGCAAGCGGGCACAGTCCCGGGTTGCCTTCGGCCGGCCGGTCTCCGACAACGCCAACATCCGCGACTGGATCGCCGAGGCGCGCATCGACATCGAGATGATCCGGCTGCTGACGCTCAAGACCGCGTACCTGATGGACACCGTCGGCAACAAGGCGGCGCAGGTGGAGATCGCGGCGATCAAGGTCGCGGCGCCCAACATCGCGCTCAAGATCGTCGATCGGGCCATCCAGGTGCACGGCGCCGGCGGAGTCACCGAAGACTTCCCGCTGGCCGGCTTCTGGGCCCACCTGCGCACCCTGCGGCTCGCCGACGGTCCCGACGAGGTGCACAAGCGTGCCATCGCCCGCCAGGAACTGCGCAAGTACCGCGAGGACGCCCGATGACGGCACAGGATTTCACCGGGCGCACCGCGATCATCACCGGCGGGTCGCGGGGGATCGGGTTGGCGATCGGGCAGCGCCTGGCCGAGGCGGGCGCCAACGTGGTCCTGACCTCACGCGACCAGGAAAGCGCCGACGCGGCAGCGGCCCAGGTCAACGGCAATGCGCTGGGCGTGGCCGCCCACGTCGCCGACGACGACGCCGCCCAGCGTTGCATCGACGTCACCCTGGACCGGTTCGGCAGCATCGACATCCTGGTCAACAACGCCGGCACCAATCCAGCGTTCGGACCGCTGATCGACCAGGACCACGCCCGGTTCGCCAAGATCTTCGATGTCAACCTGTGGGGGCCGCTGCTGTGGACGTCCTGCGCGGTCAAAGCATGGATGGGCGATCACGGCGGGGTGGTGGTGAACACGGCTTCCATCGGCGGGATGAGTTACGCGCCGCTGATGGGCATGTACAACGCCACCAAGGCGGCGTTGATCCATGTGACCAAACAGCTTGCGCTGGAGCTGTCCCCGGGAGTCCGGGTCAACGCGATCTGCCCGGGCGTGGTGCGCACCAAGCTGGCCGAGGTGCTGTGGAAGGAACACGAGCAGGGGCTGTCGACTGGCATACCGCTGGGCCGGATCGGCGAACCGGTCGACGTGGCCGACGCGGTGCTGTTCCTGGCGTCTGATGCGGCGAGCTGGATCACCGGGCAGACCCTGGTCATGGATGGCGGTCAGATCCTCGGTGACGCAACCGGATTCCGAGGCGGTCTCGGTGGCTGACGAGCCACTGGGCATCGATCCGGCGGCCGCGACCGCGTGGATCACCGAACTGGGCCTGCCCGTGGACGGGCCGCTGAACTTCGAGCGGATCGGAATCGGCCAGTCGAATCTGACCTACCGGGTGTCCGACGACGCCGGTCACAGCTGGGTGCTGCGCCGGCCCCCGCTGGGAACGTTGCTGGCTTCGGCCCACGATGTGGCCCGGGAAGCGAGAATCCTGGCGGCGCTGGGCGACACCGACGTCCCCACACCGAAGGTGTACGGGCTGACTCGCGACGCAGAACAGACGCCGCTGCTGTTGATGGAGTTCGTCGACGGCGTAGTTGCCGACCGGATGTCGGTGGCGCAGGCGCTCTCTCCCCAGCGGCGCCGACAGATCGGGCTGTCCATGCCCAGGACGCTGGCCAAGATTCATGCCGTCGACATCACGTCGGTCGGCCTGGGTGATCTGGCCAGCCACAAGCCGTACGCGCAGCGTCAGCTCAAGCGGTGGGCCGGTCAGTGGGAGAAGTCCAAGACGCGCGAGCTGCCCGCACTCGATGATCTGACCCGGCGTCTGACCGCCGCGGTGCCGCCGCAGCAGGAACTTACGCTGGTGCACGGGGACTTCCACCTGCGCAACGTGATCACCTCACCGGAGAGCGGGGAGGTGATCGCGGTGCTGGACTGGGAGTTGTCCACCCTCGGCGACCCGCTGGCCGACATGGGCAGCCTGCTGGCGTATTGGCCACAGGTCGGCGAAGAGCACATCGCCGGGGAGTTCGTCATCAGCACCCTGGAAGGCTTCCCGGACCGGGCAGAGCTGGCCCGGGTGTATCTGGAAGAGACCGGGCGCGACGCGGCGTCGCTGCAGTTCTGGCATGCGCTCGGGCTGTGGAAGGTCGCGATCATCGCCGAGGGCATCGTGCGGCGGGTGCTCGACAACCCGGCGAACAAGGCCGCCGCCGGCACCCCGATCACCGCGTGGATCGACGCCTTGGTGGACAAGGCGCGTGAGGTCGCCGACGAGGCGGGCATCGCCAGATGAGCACGTCCTATCGCGCCGGCGCCGCCGCCGGCGGGACCGACCTCGTCGACGGTGTCCCGCGCCGAAGGATCGCGATGGCGGCGATGGTCGGCACCACGATCGAGTTCTACGACTTCTACGTCTACGCGGCCGCCGCGGTCACCGTCTTCCCGCACCTGTTCTTCCCGACGGGCAATCCCACTGCGGCGCTGTTGGCCTCGCTGGCGACGTTCGGCTTGGCGTTCGTGGCCCGACCGGTGGGGTCAATCCTGTTCGGTCACTTCGGTGATCGACTGGGCCGCAAATCCACCCTGGTCGTCTCCCTATTACTTATGGGTGTCGCCACGTTCCTGATCGGCGTGCTGCCCACCTACCACCACATCGGCCTGCTCGCCCCCGTGCTGCTGGCCGCCCTACGGTTCTGCCAGGGGTTGGCGCTGGGCGGTGAATGGAGCGGTGCCGCGCTGCTGGCCACCGAAACCGCCAAACCAGGCCGCCGGGCGACGGCGGGAATCTGGCCACAACTGGGTGCGCCCCTGGGCTATCTGCTGGCCACCACGATCTTCCTGATCCTGTTCACCTGGTTGGGACAGTCCACTGCCGGTGCGGACGGGACCGGGCCATTTCTCACCTGGGGCTGGCGCATTCCGTTCCTGCTCAGTGCCGTCATGGTGGCCGTCGGTCTGTATGTCCGGCTGCGGCTCACCGAAACCCCGGTGTTCGCGCAGGCGAAAGCCGCCGGTGCAGCGGTGAGCGCTCCGATCGCAGCGCTGCTGCGGGGCAGCTGGCGCCGGCTGGTCATCGGCACGCTGGTGATGGTGGTGCCCTACACGCTCTTCTACACGGTGACGACCTGGAGCCTGAGCTACGGGACCGCGAAGCCTCCCCCCGAGGGCTTCGGGCTGGGTTATGGCTACGCCGAGTTCCTCGGACTGCAGCTGATCGCCGTGCTGTTCTTCGTGGCGGTGCTGCCGATCGTCGGCAGGCTGGCCGACCACTTCGGCCGGCGCCCGCTGCTGCTGATCTTCACCGCCGGAATCATGGTGTACGGAACCACCTTCGGCGTATTCCTGAAACCGACCGCCTCCGTCGGCGTGACCCTGGCCTTCCTGATCATCGGGATGACCTTGATGGGCTTGGCGTTCGGGCCGATGAGTGCGCTGCTGCCCGAACTGTTCCCGACCAATGTCCGCTACACCGGTTCGGGTGTCGCCTACAACGCGGCGAGCATTGTGGGCGCGGCGGTGGCGCCGTTCATCACCACCTGGCTGGCCACCAGCCACGGCGTGGCCTGGGTGGGCGGCTACCTGTCCATTGCGGCTGCGTGCTCGTTCATGGCGCTGCTGGCGATGCAGGAGACCAAAGACGCCGAACTCGTGGACGTCTAACCGGCTGGGAGCGCGCCGCCGAACACGTCGCGCATCGCCGCCCAGTGCCGGGCCGCGGCGTCGGCGTCATAGGGCGCGTTGTCGGGCACCGCGAAGCCGTGCGCGGCCGGATAGAACTCGACGGTGTGTGTGACGCCCGCGGCGCTCAGCGCCTCATCCAGGGTTGCGGCGTGCGCCTTCGTGAACGACGCGTCGTTTTCGGCGCCGGCCACATAGACGGTGGCCGTCATCTGATCGGCCAGCAGGTGAGGGCTGTCCGCGGAGTCGGTGACCAGACCGCCGCCGTGGAACGACGCCGCCGCTGCCACCCGGCCAGGCACGCGTCCGGCGACGATCACCGACGTACGTCCACCCATGCAGTAGCCGCAAACCCCGAACTTCTCCCCGCGCACCTCCGGTCGGCTGGCCAGATAGTCGAAGAATGCCTGCGCGTCGGTGGTCATCCGGTCCGGGGTCACGTCGCCGATCATCGAGAACAGCCGGCCGCGCTCCTTGGCGTCGGCGAACACCGTCGCCATGTCGAACGGCGCCCAGCCGGGATGCCGGTAGTACACATCGGGAAGCAGCACGGCGTAGCCGTAGCTCGCCAGTTCGGCGGCCATCTCGTCGAAGGCCGCCCGGACTCCGCCGGCGTCGGGATACATGACCACGCCGGGCCAGGGCCCGGAGCCCTCCGGAGTGAACAGGCGAACGGGGCAGTCCCCGTCGGTCGTGGTGATGGTGTCGGTGATCGTGGGCATGGCCTCCGTTGTACTCCGCTGTCAACGTCCGACTCAATGCGGCGACCCGCGGCGCGTGGCTTCGCCGCGCTTGCGATCGCCGCTAAGCTTGGCGGCGTGCCGATCGCGACCCCGTACGAGGACCTGTTGCGGCTGGTTTTGGCCGAGGGAACGCCGAAGGCGGATCGCACCGGAACCGGCACCCGCAGCCTGTTCGGCCACCAGTTGCGCTACGACTTGGCCGCCGGATTCCCGCTGATCACCACCAAGAAGGTGCACCTCAAGTCGGTGATCTACGAGCTGCTGTGGTTTCTGCGCGGCGACTCCAACATCGCCTGGCTCAACGAACACGGTGTCACGATCTGGGACGAATGGGCTTCTGAGACAGGAGATCTCGGTCCGGTCTACGGAGTGCAGTGGCGGTCGTGGCCGACGCCGGCCGGTGAGCACGTAGACCAGATCTCTGCTGCGCTGCACCTGCTGCGCACCGACCCGGATTCGCGCCGGATCATCGTTTCGGCCTGGAACGTCGGCGAGATCGGCGAGATGGCGCTGGCCCCCTGTCACGCGCTGTTCCAGTTCTACGTCGCCGACGGCAAGCTGTCCTGCCAGCTCTATCAGCGCAGTGCCGACCTGTTCCTCGGCGTGCCGTTCAATATCGCCAGCTATGCGCTGCTGACCCACATGATGGCCGCGCAGGCCGGGCTGGGCGTCGGAGAGTTCATCTGGACCGGCGGCGACTGCCACATCTATGACAATCACGTCGATCAGGTCACCGAACAACTGAGTCGCGATCCGCGTCCGTATCCGCAATTGGTTCTGGCGCCGCGTGACTCGATCTTCGACTACACCTACGCGGATGTCGAGATCCGGGGCTACGACCCGCACCCGGCGATCAAGGCGCCCGTGGCGGTATGAGCTCGCTTGCTCTGATCTGGGCGCAGTCCACCAGCGGTGTCATCGGTCGTGCCGGCGGGATCCCGTGGCGGCTGCCGGAAGACCAAGCCCACTTCAAGGAAATCACCCTGGGCCACCGGGTGGTGATGGGCCGCCTGACCTGGGAATCCCTGCCGGCCAGCGTGCGGCCGCTGCCCGGGCGCACCAACGTGGTGGTGACTCGCGACCCGGACTACCAGGCCGCGGGTGCTGAGGTGGTTGCGACGCTCGACGCCGCTTTGACCAATGCCGAAACCTGGGTGATCGGCGGCGGTCAGATCTATTCGCTGGCGCTGCCGCTGGCCACCCGGTGCGAAGTGACCGAGGTCGACGTCGACCTGCCGCGACAGGACGCGGACGCAGTCGCGCCGGTGCTGGACGAGTCATGGCATGGCACGTCGGGGCCGTGGTTGTCCAGCGACAGCGGCCTGCGGTACCGGTTCCACAGCTACCGTCGTTGATGGTATCGCTGACCGCCGCGCAGGCGCGCCGGATCGCCGTTGCCGCACAGGGTTTCACGGATCCCAAACCCACTGCCGCGGTCACCAGGGCGCACCTGAAACGGCTGATCTCCCGCATCCAAGTACTGCAGCTCGATTCGGTCTCGGTGGCGGTACGCGCCCACTACGCGCCGGTGTTCAGCCGGCTCGGGCCTTATGACCGCACCGTGTTGGATCGAGCCGCGTGGAGTCACAGCACCCGCTCGCCGCGGCTCTTGGTCGAGTACTGGGCGCACGAGGCGGCGCTGATGGCCGTCGAGGATTGGCCGCTGTTGCGCTGGCGGATGCGGCAGTGGCCCCATGGCCGGTGGGGTTCGGCCATCGTGGAGGCCAACCCGCAATTGGTCACCGACGTCACCGCTGCGATCGGGCAATTGGGTCCGTCGACTGCCGGCGAGATCGAAGAGCACCTGGCCTCCAAATGGTCAGCGTCCGGGCGGGCCGGTAAGGGGCCGTGGTGGAACCGCAGTGACACCAAATGGGTGGCCGAGGCGCTGTTCGCCTCCGGGGTGCTGACCACGGCCACCCGGGTAGGGTTCGCTCGGCATTACGACCTGGTGGAGAACGTGCTGCCACCGCAGGTGCTGGCTGTCGAGGTCGATGACGACGAGGCGATCCGCGAGCTGATCCGCCGCGCAGCCGGCGCCCTGGGCGTTGCCACCGAAGCGGACCTGCGTGACTACTTCCGGTTGTCGGCTGCCCAGGTCAAACCGGCGATCGCGCAGTTAGTGGCAGCTGGCGAATTGGAACCGGTGGCCGTCGACGGCTGGGACGCCGCGGCATACCTGCGTGCCGGGCAGTCGATTCCGCGAACCGATCGCGGCACCGCATTGCTGTGCCCGTTCGATCCGCTGATCTTCTTCCGGCCTCGGGTGCAGCGGTTGTTCGACTTCTTTTATCGCATCGAGATCTATACCCCGGCGGCCAAACGCCAGTACGGCTACTACGTGTGGCCATTCCTGTTGGACGGGGAGCTGGTCGGCCGGGTGGACCTCAAGGCCGATCGGCAACAGGGTGTGTTGCACGTCGTCGGGGCGTTCGCCGAAGAGGGGCAGTCGCGCGAACGAGTGGCCGGGGCACTGGCCACCGAACTGTGGTCGATGGCGTCCTGGCTCGGATTGAGTCAGGTTCGGGTGGGGGAGCGCGGGGACCTGGTGGCCGAGCTGCGCCGACGGGGGCTCGCCGGCTCCGCGTGACGGTCTACCAGTGGTGTTGACGAATACGCCGGCGTGCGCTGTCCGCGAGTGTGGTCGCGCCTTCGCGGGCCGCCTGCGCCAGCTCGGTTCCGCGGTCGGCGGCGACTTCCGCGAGCTGTGCGCCCCGTTCGCCGGCCGACTCCAGTAACGGTCCGGCCTTTTCACTCACCATCTCGGCGAGTTCGCGGCCGTGTTCCACGCCGGCCTGCAGGCCCGCGCTGACCTTCTCGCCGACGGTCTCGAGCGCGGCATCACCGGAGGCGGTGGGCAACGCGTCGGCTGCACGCCGATAGGCGCGACGGGCCCGCCAGCCCAGGGAAGGCCTTCCCTCGGTATCGGCGGCCGCGATCATCAATCCACCGACCAGGCTGACGTCGGTCAAGAACGCTTTGCGTTGTTCTGCCCGGCGTTGCGGGTCGGGCTCCGTCCAGAACATGTGCGCCCCGGCGCTACCCGGGATGACCGTGCACGCCAGTACCGCGGCCGCAATGCGTGGCAGCTTGCCGGTTGCCAGCAAGACGCCACCGCCGACCTGCGCCAACGCGTTGGCCTTGGCGAACGCTTCGACGTCGGACGGCACCTTGGCCGCTATCTCGCCGGGCAACTGCTTGAGCCCGTCGAACGCCGGACGGGCCGCCTGCCCGGCTTGCTGCGGCCGGCGCAACGCCTCCACACCTTGACCGATGAACGCCGCTGCGAGCAGTGGACGTGCGATCTTCCGTAGCAACACTGGTCTCCCTATCGCCGGTGGAATCACTGTCGGCACGCTGCGTGCCTCCTGCGCAGCGGCCTTGGAGCGGGATACCCGTCGGGGCTTACGACGTAAACGTCTGAGCCGGCGGACCGGCCGCCACCGGCGAAGCCTCCCGGACGGCGCTAGGGTGGCGACCGGGAGCTGATCGGCAGCGCTGATGACTGGCGTACCGATCCGGGTCGGGGATGTCGGGGTGATCGTATGCGGGTTTGTGCTGCATGGGTGCTTGTTGTCGGGGGTGCTGCGCTGGCTGCCGGCTGCGGGAGTCACGAACTGAAGGTCCTGCCGAACCCCACAGCGACGGTGCCGACCACCACCATGACGGCCGCGCCCATCGCCGAGGATGGCCTGCGCGCTCTGTTACTCACCCCCGAGCAGGTCAACCCGATCATGGAGGCGACCGATATGGCCGTCACCCGCACCCACACCGCCCTGTCGGATGACAGTGCCACCATGGCGCCTCAAGAGTGTCTGGCCATCGACGGCGCGGCGCAGGAGCCGGTATACGCCGGCAGCGGCTACTCCGGCGTGCGGGAACAGGCGCTCAGCGAGGGCGATAATTTCGAGCACTTCGCCGAACAGGCCGTCGTCGCGTTCCCATCGGCCAAGCAGGCCGCTGCGTTCTTCGCCGCTGCCGCCCGGCAATGGCCGGCCTGCCACGAATACAGCCATCTGCAGAGCGGCACCATCTGGAGCGCCGGTCCGATCGTCAACGCCGACGGCATGCTGAGCACCGTCGCGACCCAAGACAATGCGGGCAACGACGTGAGCTGGGCCTGCGGGCGGGCGCTGACCGTGGCCAACAACGTCGTGATCGACGTCAACACCTGCAGTGCGGATCCCAGGGACACCGCGGTGGTCATCGCGAGGCAGATCGCTGCGAAAGTGCCGAACGGCTGACATTCAGGGCAGATACCAGCCGCCAATGCGGTGGAATCGGTGGCGCCCTGCCACGGCGTTCGCGGCCTGCAGCCCTGACATGACGGCCGCTTCGATACACCCGGCGTTGATTCCTGAATCGGTCCAATCGCCGGCCAGAACCAGGTTGTCGTAACCGCTTTCGTCGGCGCGCAGTCGGTAACGGTCGGTGCCGGGGATGGACTGTACGTACCGGTCAGAGGGATCGACGTTGACGCTGACGTGCTGGGTGTTCAGCGCCGCACTGCCGCGTTCGCCGTTGACTCCACTGAGCAGGTTCCAGTCGAACCCCGCTTCGCTGACGGCGTTGGGAAAGAACCGATGCAGGTGACGGTCGAGGTGGTCGACGGCCTGCTGACGGACCCGCTGCTGATGGCGGTGTAGATACCCGGGGCCGGCCTCGTCGGTGGGCCATGCCGCGTCCAGGGTGCCGCAGAAGTAGGCCACTGTGCCGGGGCGGTCGTGCTCGGGCCAGTCCTCGGCCCACAGCGTCTGAGGCATGGATGCCCACGTCTCGAATGGGGGAACGTAAGCACTGAGCGTCACGCCCGGATCGTTCCAGCCCAGCGTTGGTTCATCCGGGCGCAACCAGATCTGGAAGGCATGGGTGGCGACGGTGCGCACCTGGGTGGTCATTCGCCGCCACTCCGGCCGGTCTTGGATCAGTTCTGCGGCCACCTCCGGCAGCATGCCCAGGGATACGGCCAGGACGACGTGTTCGAAGTCGACACCGCGACGCAGCACCCGCGTCTCGACGTCGGTGTGGTCGGACCAATGTGTTTCCAGCGCATGCCAACCGCCGCTGGGGATCTGATCGGGTGCGGACAGTTGGGAGGTCAGCGGGCTGCTGGGAAACACCGGTAGTCCGCGCACCGTGGTCAGTGGCTCATAGTGGGTGCGGTCGTCTGCGAGGCGCACTTGCCGGGCAAGCGTGATCGCATCGACCGCGTGCCGCCGGTCATCGAGGTGCAGCGCATCGAGGCGGTGGAAGAACTCGAACTCGACACCGCGTTGTCGTAGCGCCTGATACAGCGGAGCTATGACGACATCGCCCATCCCGGCGGTCATCTTCCAGAAGATCGCGCCTTGGTGGCTGAAGAGCGCCGAACCGGTCATCAGGACGGCAAGCCCCGCCCCGAACGCCGGCCGCTCCGGGTCGGCGTCCGCATACCCGAAGACAAGGTCGTATAGGCCGCGGACCAGCGCGAAATCACCGACGTCGGGATGTGCCCCGTGCCGCAGCAGCCAGGCGATGAAGTCTTCGTCGTTGATCGACCGGAAACCCCGGGGATCGGTGACCAGATTGTCGGCCAGGACGCCGCGGATCACGGCGGTCATCATCGACAGCAGCAGCCAGTACCGCTTATGGTCGGGCCGATGGTCGTAGTCGAGGGCCGCTCGCACCGCCAGCAGGGCATCGTCGATCAGCTGGGGGACCGTGAGATGCGCCGCCCGAGGTTCGGCCAGTACGGCAAAGACAGCGAGGGCTGCGTCAACGATCGTCTCGCTCAATCGCGCGTTCCGCGGCGGATCGGGGGAGGTCGACAACGTGAATCCGACCGATGCGGCACCGCGCTGCGACTGGGCGAGGTCACACACCAGTTGCACTGCTCGGCGGGTGAACTCGACCACCGTCATCTCGCGCCCGGTACTGCCCGGCTCGCCGGGCAGGCCGTCGTTGGCGGTGAAGGTGGCCAGCCAGGTCAGCCAGTCGTCGCCGAACTTATCGGCGACCCCGACGTTGTCCGCCGGAATCAACGCCTGGTCCCAGGTGGCTAGCGGCGCCATCGGATCGGTTGTGGCCCGGTCGAGTTCGGTGTAGCACTCACGAAGCAGCCGGAAGGCGTTCTGGTAGCAGCCCAGCCAAACATGCAGTCCGTGCTCCTCCACACGTCCGTGTGGGCCTCGGCTGGATGCGGCCTTGCCGCCGAGTCGCCAGCCGCGCTGGTAGACGGTGATGGAGTCGAAGCGGTCACGCCAACCGGGTTCACTGAGTCGCCACGCGGCGCTCAGTGCGGCCATGCCGCCGCCCAAGATGGCGACGCCGCCTCCGGCTTGGTTCACCTGAGCAGCGCTCGCGCCCGGCTGAGCTCCGGCCAGGCACTGTCGGCCGGGAACCGGTTGATCGCGTCTCGCAGTGTTCCCGTTGCTGTTTCACCGTGCAGCTCGACGTTGTCCACCGCGGCACGCAATTCGAAGATCGTCGCGCCCTGCGCGCGTGCCGTCGAGATTGCCTCGCACAGGTCCGCCTCGCGCGCATCGGTATCGTCGAGAGTCTGCGCGCGTAACCGAAACAGTTCTGAGCGGTAGAAGTTCACGCCGGTGTCGTCGGCCGCCTGCAGCGCCATGGTGAGGCGTTCTCGTGCCGGTTGAGTCCGGCCCGCGGCGATCAGCAGCCGTACCAGGACCGCGTGGTAGAAGCTGACGAAGATGTTCCACTCGGTCTCACCGAATTGGTCGACGATCCTTGACATTACGTCGATGTGAGGTTGTAACGCGTCCGGATGGCCTCCGCAGGCAGATAGCGCCGACATGGCGCGGATCGTGGCCCGTTGGATGGTGACCAACATCGCCGCGTACTCGAAGCCGTGACGTTCCACCTGCACCGCGGATTCGTCGGCGATGTCGGTGGCGAGGTCCAGTTGCCCGGTCTCGATGGTCATCCAGATCTGGTAGAACCGTTGGTAGCCAAGGCTGAAAGGGCCCTGCGGGAAACCGAGACGGGCCACCCGACGCACCGTCGCGGTCAGCTGGTCTTCGGCACCGGCGAGATCACCTTGGACGAAGCGCGTCAGCGCCAGATGAGTGTGCACCGAGGTGATCGGGTCGCAGGGGATGTAATACACCGATTCATAGTCGATGTTGGTAGTGGCGAGCACTCCTGCGACCAGTTCCAGGGCCGAGCGTGCGTTGTTGAAGTCTCCGCCGAACAATGCGGCGGTGCCGTACGCGGAGCGAAACCAGCTCTGTCCGGCCAATCGGCTCGATTTGGCGAGTTGCAGGCATCGACGGAGGTCGCCTCGCGTCAGGTAGTAGGCCCAGAGCGTGGCCAGGGTTGCCGAGCGGTCCTCCTCGCGCAGGCTGGTGTTGGCAAGCTGCAGGCAGCGTTCGAGATCTGCGGAGACCTCGGGATACAGGGGTCCATTCACCGCGGTGGTGAGAAACGCGCGCTCCAGGCGAAGGTTGGTCTCGCATCCGTCACGGACCGGGGCGGGTGCCGCCCGTTCGATCTGGATGATGGCGCGGGTCAGGTTGGCGCGGGCTTCGTTGATGGCGCCTCGAAGCCGGGCATCGGATGCTGCCCGTCGGTGGGCGTCGGCAGCTGCGTCGAAGCGTTGTGCGTGTTCGTAGTGCAGCGCCACCAGGTGCCAGTCGGGGTTGTCCGAAGTGGCGACGATCGCGTCGGCGGCCCGACCGTGCAGGGTGCGGCGCATGCTGGGCGGTGGCAGCTCGTAGGCGACTTCACGGAGCAGCTCGTGGCGAAAGCGCCAGCGGTCCTTGCCTGCCGGGAGAAAGACGCGCGCGGCCGCCAGCGCCTGGATGGCTTCGTCGAGGCCGGACTCGGTCATCTCGACGACACTGGTCAAGATGGTGCGGTCAAACTCGCGGCCGATGGTGGCGGCGGCTTCGACGACCTGAATGGTGGTGTCGCTGGCCCGAAGCCGCGAGAACAGCGGCTCGTAGAGCGCGTCGGGGGCACGCGCCCACCCGGCTGCATCGGTGGGCTGCTCGTGGAACTTCGCGACCACCTCCTCGATGTAA
This sequence comes from Mycolicibacter sp. MU0102, assembly GCF_963378105.1. Taxonomy (NCBI): domain Bacteria; kingdom Bacillati; phylum Actinomycetota; class Actinomycetes; order Mycobacteriales; family Mycobacteriaceae; genus Mycobacterium; species Mycobacterium holstebronense. The sequence goes on along the minus strand of NZ_OY726398.1, from coordinate 2,786,144 downwards.
AGCGGCACACCGTCGCAGCGGCGCTGCACTTCAGCCCGCTCGTCACCGGACAACGCCGGGTCCAACGCGCCGATCAGCTGGTCGGTCTCTTGTCGGGTCAACGGTGCGAGGTCGAACACCTTGACGTGCGCCGCTAGGGCGCGAAGCGGGTGCGTGTCGCGCGCGGTGAGCACAACGAGCAGCCTGCCGGTGTTGGCCCCGAGTAGCGCCGCGATGACGTCGAGTGTCGAGGCATCGAACCACTGCAGGTCTTCGGCCAGCACGACGGCCGGACCGGAACCGGCGCAGGCATGCAAGTACCCGACGATGGCTTCGATGATCTGTTGGTAGAGCTTGGTGCCCTCGGCCTGCACAGGTCGGTAACCGTGCTCGGCCGCGATGCCCAACACCGGCGCCAATAGCGGGACGGCGGCAGCTGGCTCAAAACCGTGTGCCTGCAACTCATCTTCGAGTAGCCGCATCCGGCCGGCCGGGGCGGTCGTTCGCTCGATCCCGCACCGTTGCTCCAGCAACGCGCGGATCGGGTAGAGGCCCGCATCGGCCTGAAACGGTGACCCGATCAATGCGAGGGCCGGCCTGCCGGCCTGCTCCGCCAGATCCGCTGCGGCGGTAGCCAACCGGCTCTTGCCCATGCCGGCCTCACCACTGAAGCAGACGCCGGGAACGGTCAGCGTGGCGTGTTTGGCCTGATTCCAGGCCTCCTGCAGATGTGCCAGCTCGAGGTCGCGGCCGATCAGAGGTCGCAGTGGGGTGCGCGTCCGGCCGATGTGCTCCTCGACAACGCGATAATGTTCGACCGGCTCGTCGATGCCTTTGACCGGTTGGGCTGCCCGAGCATCGAGCTCGAAGTGCCCGGCCACCAGCGGTGCGATCGCCGCGGACACTACGACACAACCCGGCGGAGCCAAGCCGGCGACCCGGGCGGCCAGATTCGCGCCCAGCCCGTACACGTCGTCTTGGGCGACGTCGAGATAGACCAGACCTCGGTGCACGCCCACTCGTACCGAGATGTCGAAGCCGAACCGCGATCGCACTCGCTCACTGAGCGCGGCCACGTCCCGGGTGATGTCCAGACCGGCCTGGACCGCGCGTCGCACGTCGTTCTCGTGCGCTTTGGGATGTCCGAACACCGCAAGCAGTCCGTCGCCCTTGGTGGAGAACACGTGGCCCTCGTAGCGGTCGATAACAGCGTTGACCTGCTGGCGGTAGCGCCCGATCACCGTGCGGTAGGTTTCCGGTTCGATCCGGGTGGACAGCGCGGTCGAGTCCACGACGTCGGCGAAAAGTATTGTCATTCGCCGAAGTACGTCACCGCCTACCGCCGGTGAGGCGAGCAGGTCTTCGGCGTCTTGGTTGTCGCCGTCGATGGTGAGTACCTGCTCGGCCAGCGCGCTGGCGGTCATGCGGTCGCCGGTGTTGATTGCTTGCACTGCGTGATCAAGCAATTCGTCGATCGTGTTCGGTGGCTCGGACATGGTCACAGGTCGACGGTGACGTCCATCTCGTGGCTCCGCGAAACCCCGTCCCGCACACTGGTGAGCCGGACGCTGCCCCGATACGTGCCGCTGGAATAGTTCTGGCCTCTGACACCGACCCGGAAACGGGCCGCGTGCACCCGCAAGATCCCCGGCACGAACACCAGGGACTGTGCGCCGATCACATCGGATTCAGCGCCGAGCCGGCGGAAGGGCTTGGCGACCGACAGCACCCGCTCGCAGTCACTGTCGGGTTCGGCTTCGATGAACTCGGACAGTTCCACCGCATCGGTCGACGGCGGGCTCCAGAACGAGAACGCCGCCGCAGTCCACTCAAGGCTTGCGGCCATCGCCAGATTGAGAAGCTGGTTCGCCGTCTTGGCGACGTGTTCGGAACCGTACGTGCCGTTGCGGATCTGGCGGTCAACCTGCTGCATTAGCTCACCCGTCTCGTTCACCAGGCGCTGTGATGTGGTGGCGTACTGGGTGATCCAGCTGGCGGCATCGGTCACATTCCACCTCCTAGGTCGGCGCGCAGGCGATCCAGATAACGCCAGGGATCGGAGGCAAGCCGGGCCGCCAGATCGGTGGCGAATGTCATCGACTCTTGAAGGGGCATCGCACCGGTCGCCCACTTGGCGGCCAGGGCCGCGCTCCTGCCGGACATGTCATCGATGCACTGGTTGACCATCTCGACGGCCAGCTTCACGGCGCGCCCGGCGGTGTCGTCACTCGTTTCCGGCGACGTCCGGGCCGCCGCGACGCCGGCGATCTGGTCCGACGCCGACGGCTCCCAATCCGTCCAGCCCTCTCCGCCGGCCTGAGCGCGCTTGGCCACACCTCCGAGCAGCAGCTCCACACCCTGATCGCCGTATCCCATCACGCAGCCGAAGATGGCCGCCGGAACCCAACCGAGGTCTCGGAAGCCGGCGACCTTTCTCGTTCGCACCCGCACGCCGGGGCTGGCCGAAGCAGCGCCGGTTGCGGTCATCCTGATGAAGCCCTCGTCGATCACCATCCGGCCGTCGCCGTGCTCACCCGTTGCCGGATCGTCGTCGAGTGCGAAATCGACGCACGCGGTGGGCGTCGATGGCTGGCCCACTACGCCGGCGCTTTTCCAGTACTTCAGCGCCGTCACCAGCTGCGGTGTCCCGGCGATCGGGCAGGTGGTGCTGCAATGTTCCAGCACCCGGCTCCAACCGTCCGGTCGAGCAGGCCAACCCTGCATGTAGCAGAAGAACGGCAGGCAGTGATGCCAGTTGAGCGGGTCGACGACGTTCTTCAACTCATCGAGTGACACCGCGGTGCTGGTGAATTCGGTGTTGTACACCACGCACAGTCGGCCGCGGACGATCTTGGGTTTGGTTTGGCACAGCGGCACCGCGGCGACGTCGGTGCGGATCAATCCCGCACTGACAGCGATGTGCATGACATCGGGCCAGTCGGAGCGATCGTGGAAGGCGCGTCGTAGCAGGCTGAGCAGATCACTGCCGTGCGTGTCCCCAACGCTGGTCAGGGTCGCAGCGAACTGTTCATCCCACCGGTCCGGCGGGTAGTACTGGGGCAGGTGGCTCAGGGCCCCGACCGCGAAAACCAAGCGGGACAACTGCACCGCGGTCAGCTGCTGTGACTGTGTATCTGTCACAGATCCGTTTCCGTTTTGCAGAGTCGCCAACGCCAGGTCGAGATCGGGGACCGCGGGAGCGCCCACCTCTCGGTGATCCAGACTGGCCAGGAATCCGAGCAATTCTTCGTACCACCCGGCATTGGCCCCGGTGCTGCCCGGAAGATAACGCTCGACGACGGCTTCGATTTCCGGGTCTCCGGTGTTGGTGACCGCTTGATCGAGAGCGCCGTAAAGCGCCAACAGAGATTGAGACACAGTTGCCATATCGGTCGCCACCATTGGGCCTCCGATCTCCCGAATAAGCAGGTAGTATACGGCGTTCAGGTCGTTTATCGGCAAGCCCCGCAGCGTTAAATTCTCGGTAACACGGATAATTTCCACAAGGGGAAATCGGTGAATAAATCTTTCGATGACGGCACTATCGATGATTTACCGTGGGCGTCAATTTTCGATCCCGCGGCGAATGCGCGTGCCCTCAGTGCCATCCAGGTCGAAGGCTTTCGGGCGGCTCGCCGAATCATCGATCGATTCGCTCAAACGGCCGAGACCTCGCCCGATCGCAACTCTGCGAACGGCGACAACGGCGCCGATCCAACCGGGCTGTCGGAATGGGAACAGCTGACGCGGGCCTGGTGGTCGACGGCCGGGCAGTTCCTACTTCGGTCGTTGCCGGCGCGGCCGCCCGGGGATGGCGGGTCCGTGGCGCTGGACGTCAACAATCCGGCGTCCAAGGACGCCTTGGCGCTGTGCGTCACCGGCTCCGGCTCGGCGACCGGCGAGGTGTGGTTGCACAACCGGGAGAGCGCCGACCGCGCGGAAGTCCGGCTGCGCTGCAGCGAGCTGCTCGGCCATGGCGGCCAGGTGATCGAGGCGGATGCCGTGCGGGTCGAGCCCGCCGCGGTGCCGATGCCGCGCCGGTCCAGCCGTGGCGTGCAGATCACCGTCGACGTCGGCCCCCAGGTCTGCCCGGGCACCTACCGCGGCACCCTCCTGGCGGTCGGCTATCCCGACCTGTGGCTGCCCGTGGTGCTCGTCGTCGCGGCGCAGCAACCGTGACCGACATCGCCGACCGCGAATCGGTGGTCGCGGTCGATGAGCGCTTGAGCGAGGTCGCCAGGATCGTCCGCAGCTCGATGCTCGACGCGCTGCCCGACGGTGAGCCCGCCAAGTGGCTGTACGCACCGCTGCGGGCGTACCCCCAGCGACCGGGTAAGGCACTGCGGCCTGCACTGTGCCTGTCGGCCGGCCGAGCCTTCGGCGCGGACACCGACGCGTTACTGGGTATCGCCGTGGCGATCGAGTTGCTGCACAACGCCTTCCTGGTACACGACGACATCGCCGATGGCAGTGAAATGCGTCGGGGTAGACCGACTTTGGGTGCCATGTACGGCATGGCGACGGCGATCAACGCCGGCGATGCATTGGCATTGGTCGCCGGCCAGGTACTGCGGCGGGCGACCCGGCAGCTGGACCGGGATCTGGCCGAATTGGTGTGGGCCGAGTTCGACACGATGGCGCTGCGGACCCTGGAGGGGCAGGCGATCGAAGTGGGCTGGCAGGCCGACAACATCGACGACCTGCGGCCAGAGGACTACCTGAACCTGATCCTGCACAAGACCTGCTGGTACACCACCATTCATCCGCTGCGGGTGGGGGTGATGGTGGGATCGCGTGGTACCGCTGAGCTGGGGCCGCTGGTGCGATTCGGCTTTCATTTCGGCGCCGCGTTTCAGATCCGCGATGACCTGTTGAACCTGGTTGGCGACGAACGGATTTACGGCAAGGAAATCCTGGGCGATCTCTACGAAGGGAAGCGAACGCTGCCGCTGGTCCACCTGTTATCCGTGGCGCGGGCGCCCGACCGAGACCTGCTGGCGGACTACCTGCACCGCAGTCGATCGCAGCGCTCAGCGGCTCTGGTGCAGCAGGTGCGCAGTCTGATGGACGACTACGGCAGCATCGCGTTCACGCGCCAGTACGCCGAGGGCATTCTGCTGGCCGCCCAGGCGTACTTCGAGCGGGCGTTCGCCGACGCCCGCCCCGGCCCGGATCTGGAGTTCCTGCGGGCGCTGGTGCCCTACGTGTGGGCGCGGTGGCGCTGAGACCGGCCGGGCACGCCTTAAGGTGAGTGCCGTGGCCGAGACGGCGCCGCTGCGCGTGCAACTGATTGCCAAGACCGAGTTCAGTCCGCCGTCGGACGTGCCGTGGAGCACCGACGCCGACGGCGGGTCGGCACTGGTCGAGTTCGCCGGCCGGGCCTGCTACCAGAGCTGGTCCAAGCCCAACCCGCGAACCGCGACCAACGCCGCCTACCTGAAGCACATCATCGACGTCGGGCACTTCTCGGTGTTGGAGCACGCTTCGGTGACCTTCTACATCACCGGCATCTCCCGGTCGGCCACCCACGAGCTCATCCGGCACCGGCACTTCTCGTTCTCCCAGCTGTCCCAGCGCTACGTGCCCGAACCGGACTCGCGGGTCGTGGTGCCGCCTGGCATGGAGGACGACCCGGAACTGCAGCAGATCCTGACCGACGCCGCGGACGCCAGTCGCGCCGCCTACGTCGAGCTGCTGGCCCGGCTGGAAGCCAAATTCGCGGCGGGCCAGGCCGGCGAGACCATGGGGGCGCTGCGGCGCAAGCAGGCGCGCCAGGCCGCTCGTGCCGTGCTGCCCAACGCCACCGAGACGCGCATCGTGGTGACAGGCAATTACCGGGCATGGCGGCACTTCATCGCGATGCGGGCCAGCGAGCACGCCGATGTCGAGATTCGCCGGCTGGCCGTCGAGTGCCTACGGCAGCTCACCGACGTGGCTCCGGCGGCGTTCGAGGACTTCCAGATCAGCACGCTGGCCGACGGCACCGAAGTCGCGACCAGTCCGCTCGCCACCGAGGTCTGAGCAACTCCAGCGGCCAGGTAATCTTGGGGCCGTGAGCAGCAGCGGATTCGACGCCAAGGCGCAGTTCGGCACCGTGCTGACCGCCATGGTGACCCCCTTCGGCGCGGACGGCTCGGTGGACACCGACGCCGCCGTACGCCTGGCCAATCGCCTCATCGACGCCGGTTGCGACGGTTTGGTGATCTCGGGTACCACTGGCGAGTCGCCGACCACCGCGGACTACGAGAAGCTCACGCTGCTGCGTGCGGTGGTCGAGGCGGTCGGTGACCGGGCTCGCATCATCGCCGGCGCCGGCAGCAACGACACCGAGCACAGCGTGCGCCTCGCCGAAGCCTGCGCCGGGGTCGGCGCGCACGGCCTGCTGGTGGTGACGCCGTACTACTCGCGTCCGTCGCAGACCGGCCTGTTGGCGCACTTCACCGCCGTCGCCGACGCCAGCGCGCTGCCGGTGATGCTCTACGACATCCCGGCCCGCTCGGTGGTGCCGATCGCGCCGGACACCATCTTCGAACTGGCCGAACACCCCAACATCGTCGCGATCAAGGACGCCAAGGGGGACTTGCACGCCGGAGCGCAGATCATGGCCGAGACCGGATTGGCCTACTACTCCGGCGATGACGCGCTGAATCTGCCCTGGCTGGCCATGGGTGCCACCGGATTCGTCAGCGTGATCTCGCACTTCGCGGCCGCTCAGCTGCGCGACATGCTGGCCGCCTTCGCGGCCGGCGACGTCGAGACCGCCCGCAAGATCAACATTTCGATCGCATCGCTGTCCAACGCGATGGGTCGCGTCGGCGGGGTGACCTTCGTCAAGGCCGGTCTGCGGTTGCAGGGTTTCGAGGCCGGCGACCCCCGGTTGCCGATGGTCCCGGCGTCCGCCGCCGAGGTCGACGAACTGGCCATCGACATGCGCGCCGCGTCCGTACTCGGGTGAGGTGCGGGTGACTGAAGAACTCTCCCCGCCGGGACCGCTGACCGAAGGCGGACTGCGCGTCACCGCACTCGGCGGTATCAGCGAAATCGGCCGCAATATGACCGTTTTCGAGCACCTCGGCCGGCTGTTGATCATCGACTGCGGCGTGCTGTTCCCGGGCCACGACGAGCCCGGCGTCGACCTGATCCTGCCGGACATCCGCCACATTCAAGATCGGCTCGACGACGTCGAGGCGCTGGTGCTGACCCACGCCCACGAGGACCACATCGGCGCCATTCCGTTCCTGCTCAAACTGCGGGCCGACATTCCGGTGGTCGGTTCGAAGTTCACCCTGGCGCTGGTCGCCGCCAAGTGCCGGGAGCACCGCATCAAGCCGGTCTTCGTCCAGGTAGCCGAGGGCCAGCGCAGCACCCACGGGGTGTTCGAATGCGAGTACTTCGCGGTGAACCACTCCATCCCGGATGCACTGGCGATCGCGGTGCACACCGGCGCGGGAACCGTGCTGCACACCGGCGACATCAAGCTCGACCAGCTGCCCCCGGACGGGAGGCCCACCGACCTGCCCGGGATGTCACGCCTGGGCGACAAGGGCGTGGACCTGTTCTTGTGCGACTCGACCAATGCCGAGATTCCCGGTGTGGGTCCGAGCGAGAGCGAGGTCGGTCCCACCCTGCACCGGCTGATCCGCGGCGCCGAGGGCCGGGTGATCGTGGCCTGCTTCGCCTCGAACGTGGACCGGGTCCAGCAGATCGTCGACGCCGCGGTGTCCCAGGGCCGCCGGGTGGCCTTCGTGGGCAGGTCGATGGTCCGCAATATGGGGATCGCCAAGGACCTGGGCTTTCTGCGGGTCACAGACCGCGATGTGATCGACATCGGGGCCGCCGAGGAGATGCCGCCGGAGAAGGTGGTGCTGGTCACCACCGGAACCCAGGGCGAACCGCTCTCGGCGCTGTCACGGATGTCGCGCGGCGAGCACCGGTCTATCACGCTGACCGCCGGTGATCTGGTGGTGTTGTCGTCGTCGCTGATCCCCGGCAACGAGGAAGCCGTCTATGGCGTGATGGACGCACTGGCCAAGATCGGTGCCCGGGTGGTCACCAATGCCCAGGCGCGTGTGCATGTTTCCGGGCACGCCTACTCCGGCGAGCTGCTGTTCCTCTACAACGGAATTCGGCCCCGCAACGTGATGCCGGTACACGGCACCTGGCGGATGATGCGCGCCAACGCCGCGCTGGCCGTCCGTACCGGGGTGCCGGAGGAGTCGATCCTGATGGCCGAGAACGGGGTCAGTGTCGACCTGGTTGCCGGGCAGGCCCGCATCGCCGGGGCGGTACCGACCGGCAAGATGTTCGTCGACGGGCTCGTCGACGGCGATGTCGGCGATGCGACGCTGGGGGAGCGGTTGATCCTGTCCAGCGGATTCGTCGCGATCACGGTGGTGGTCCGCCGCGGGACCGGCAAGCCGGTGGCTCCGCCGCACCTGCATTCGCGGGGCTTCTCCGAAGACCCCAAGGCCCTGGAGCCGGCGGCGCGCAAGGTTGAGGCGGAGCTGGAATCCCTTGCCGCAGAGCAGGTCACCGATCCGGCTCGGATCGCGCAAGCGGTGCGCCGCACGGTGGGCAAATGGGTGGGCGAGGTCTACCGGCGTCAGCCGATGATCGTGCCGACGGTGATCGAGGTCTGAGCAGGCCGGCTCAGAGCTTTTCGGCGTACACCGACCATTCCAGGTCGCTCGCGCCCAGGTTGCGGCCGGTGGGCTCGACATAGCGCTGGAGGAACTGTTCGGGTCCGGCCTGCTCGATCAGTCGCCAGCCGTATTCGGCTAGAAAATCTGCCACTTCGGCAGGCTGCAGGCCGAAATGCCACAGCTTGTTGACCATCCTGCGATACAACGTCGGCGAGCCATAGAGGTTCGTGCCGTCGATGAAGTCACGCTGGACGTAGGTGAACACCAGTCGGCTGCCCGATGCCGCCGGGCGCAGCCCCGCGAGGGTCGTGCGGACGGCGGACTCGGTCAGATACTGCGTCACCCCTTCCCAGACGAAGAAGCTCCGAAACGATGTCTGATAGCCGTGCTCGACGAGGGTGGTCAGCACATCGTCGCGCTCGAAGTCCAGCGCCACCAGTCGAACCGACAGCGGCAGTTCACCCAACACCCTGCGGACCGTGGCGGCCTTGCGGGCGACGTTGACCGGCTGATCCACCTCGAACACCGGAATGGGGCTTTGTCGGGCGAGTCGGTAGGCGAGGGTGTCCAGGCCGGCACCGAGGATCACCACCGCGTCAACGTCCTCGGTCGCCTCGTCGACGCGGTCGGCGATGAACCGCTTGCGACAGGTCAGGTTGACCCACAGACCCGGCCCGGAGCGATCCACCGCGGCGATGAACCACCGTCGCAGCGGCGCGGGCCGCGTGGCCGCCACCAGCCAGCGCATGCCGGCCGGCAAGAACGGTGTCGCCAGGTCGTCGTCGACCAGGCGTTGCCCGGGTGGCTCATGGTGCTCGACTGCTGCCAGCACCATCGGGCCGTAGGCCGTCTGAGCTACCGGGTTGCCTGCCAACGCGCTACCTCTTGTTGATGAACCCGGCGTCGACAGGCAAGGTGATGCCGGTGATGTAGCGGGCCGCATCGGATACCAGCCAGGCCACCGCATTTGCGATGTCCTCCGGTTCCAGCACCGCTACCGGCAGTGCATTGCCCATGTCCGGTGGCGCACCCGTCGCGGCGGTGAGCTCGGCCAGCCAACCCCGGACGTAGTCGTTGTTGATCATCGGGGTGTCGACTCCGGCCGGGTGCACCGAGTTCACCCGAATGCTGTGCTGCGCCAGCAGGTTCGCGTAGACCCGCATCAGTCCGACCAGCCCGTGCTTGGCCGCGGTGTAACCGATGGCCCCGGCATCGTGGCTGCCGATGCCGGCCAGGCCGGCGGCCGAACTGATCAGCACGATCGACCCCCCGTCACCTTGGTCGATCATGGCCGGAATCGCGGCCTCGATGGTGTGGTAAACGCCGGTCAGGTTGACGTCGATGACGTCGTGCCAGCCGTCGGCCGCGGCCATCGGGGCGATACCGGCGTTGGCCACCACGATGTCCACCCGGCCCAGCTCGTCCAGGCCGGCCTGCAGTGCAGCGCTCAACGCCACCTGGTCACGCACATCGGCCTGGCGGGCCACGATGCGCGCACCGGCGTCTTCGACCAACTTGACCGTGGCCGCCAAGTCCTCGGCGTCCGCCAGCGGGTAGGGCACGCTGTCGATCTGCTCGCACAGGTCGACGGCGATGATGTCGGCTCCGTCGGCGGCCAGCCGCAGGGCATGGGCGCGGCCCTGGCCACGCGCCGCGCCGGTGATCAGCGCGACCTTGCCCTGCAGGCTTCCGCTCGACGGACGCGCTGTCACGGACGCAACTGGCCTTTGCCCGCGTCGCCGGCCGGAACCGGCTGCAACATCTTGATGTCGGGTGCGCCGGCCAGGTGCTCGGTGAGGTTGCCGAACAGTTCACCGACCGCAGGTGCCGTCGAGTGGGCCTTCAACGCGTCGGAGTCGGCCCACTGCTCGATGAACACAAAGGCCCCGTCGGCTTCGTGCAGGGAGTACAGCTGGCAACCCGGCTCTTCGTGCACCTGTGCCACCGCCTTGGTGCAGATCTCACGGACGGCCTCAACCGATTCCGGCTTGACGGTGAAGGTGGCAACGACGACCACGGGCATATGCGACTCCTTGGCTGATGGGGGATTCAGGGTCACCATACCCAGCCTGGGGCCGGATACACGGTGAACCGATCCGTCGGGGCCAGTGTGGCTTATGGTGCAGATGGGGTAATTGCGACTAGGCTTGCCCATATGGCTAGTAAGACCGCTGCTAGTAGGGCTCCCGCGCGTTCCGGTACCCGAACGACCAGGGCAAAGGCCGGTTCCAAGGCAGCGCCCAAGGGTGGTTCGCGGCCCGCTCGGTCCCGCCCGGCAGCTAAGCCGCGCCGCGCCGCCCGGCAGCATTCGGGTCCGGTGGCGCTCGGGATGGCCTGCGGACGCCTCGCCCGCGCGACCTGGCTGATGGTGGCCAAGGGCGCTGGTGGCGCGGCGCGCTCGGTGGGCCGCGCTCACGACATCGACCCCGGCCATCGCCGCGACGGCATTGCACTGGCTCTGCTGGGATTTGCCGTGGTGACCGCCGCCAGCTGCTGGCTGGACGCCGCCCGGCCGGTCGGGGCGTGGATCGACACCGGTCTGCGCGCCGTGGTCGGCGGAGCGGTGGTGCTGCTTCCGCTGCTGGCAGCCGCCGCGGCCGTACTGCTGATGCGCACCGAGCCCGACCCGGAGAACCGGCCTCGGCTGATCCTTGGATCGGCGATGATCGGCCTGCCGATCCTGGGTCTGTGGCATCTGTGGTCGGGCTCGCCGCAGAGCCCCGACGGCCGTCTGCATGGCGCCGGCTTTGTGGGGTTCGCGATCGGTGGCCCGCTCGCCGACGGACTCACGGCGTGGATTGCCGCGCCGTTGTTGTGCATCGGTGTGCTGTTCGGTGTGTTGTTGCTGACCGGCACCACCCTGCGTGAGGCACCCGAGACCTTGCGCACGATGTTCCGCGGCGACTACGGCGACGACGACTACTACGACGATTACGACGACTACGACGATCAGGATTACGACCAGGACTACGACGCCGACGCTGACGACGCCGCCTACGACTCCGGCGTCAGCACGCAGGCCGGCGGCACCAGCCGGTTCGGCGCAATCGAGCCTGACGCCCGCGTCGACGACACCCCCGACTGGCAATCGCGTACCCCGCTGGACAACTACCCGCTCGATGAAGAGCCCGCCGCGCCGCCGCCCCCGGTCAAAACCGTGCGGCGCAAGCCCCCGAAGGAACCCAAGGCGGCCAAACCCGCCGACGCCACCGTGGTCCTCGACCGCGTGGTGGAGGGCCCCTACACGCTGCCGGCGCTGAGCCTGCTGGTCGCCGGGGACCCCCCGAAGACACGCACCGCCGCCAACGACCAGATGGCCGACGCGATCACTTCGGTGCTGGATCAGTTCAAGGTCGACGCCGCGGTCACCGGCTGCACCCGCGGCCCCACGGTCACCCGCTACGAGGTCGAGCTGGGCCCGGGCGTGAAGGTCGAGAAGATCACCGCTCTGCAGCGCAATATCGCCTACGCGGTGGCCACCGAAAGTGTGCGGATGCTCGCCCCGATCCCGGGCAAGTCCGCCGTCGGCATCGAGGTGCCCAACACCGACCGCGAACTGGTGCGACTGGCCGACGTGCTGACCGCGCCGTCCACCCGCGGCGACCACCACCCGTTGGTGATCGGACTGGGCAAGGACATCGAAGGCGACTTCATCTGCGCCAACCTGGCCAAGATGCCGCACCTGTTGGTGGCCGGTTCCACCGGTTCGGGCAAGTCCAGCTTCGTCAACTCGATGCTGGTGTCACTGCTGGCGCGCGCCACCCCCGAAGAGGTCAGGATGATCCTGATCGACCCAAAGATGGTGGAGCTCACGCCGTACGAAGGCATTCCGCACCTGATCACCCCGATCATCACCGAGCCGAAGAAGGCCGCCGCAGCGCTGGCCTGGCTGGTGGAGGAGATGGAGCAGCGCTACCAGGACATGAAGTCGTCCCGGGTGCGCCACATCAACGACTTCAACGACAAGGTCCGCTCCGGGGAGATCACCACGCCACTGGGCAGCGAACGGGTCTACCGGCCCTACCCCTACATCCTCGCGGTCGTCGACGAACTCGCCGACCTGATGATGACCGCCCCCCGCGATGTCGAGGACGCGATCGTGCGGATCACCCAGAAGGCCCGCGCCGCCGGCATCCACCTGGTCCTGGCCACCCAGCGGCCGTCCGTGGACGTCGTCACCGGCCTGATCAAGACCAACGTGCCGTCCCGACTGGCGTTCGCCACGTCGTCGCTCACCGACTCCCGGGTCATTCTGGATCAGCCGGGCGCCGAAAAGCTGATCGGCATGGGCGACGGGCTGTTTTTGCCGATGGGCGCCAACAAGCCGATCCGGCTGCAGGGTGCCTACATCTCCGACGAGGAGATCCAGGCCGTCGTCACCGCCTGCAAGGACCAGGCCGAGCCCGAGTACACCGAGGGCGTCACCGTCGTGAAGGCCACGGGCGACCGCGCCGACGTCGACCCCGACATCGGCGACGACATGGACGTCTTCCTGCAGGCCGTTGAGCTCGTGGTGTCCAGCCAATTCGGTTCCACCTCGATGCTGCAGCGCAAGCTGCGGGTGGGCTTCGCCAAAGCTGGCCGGCTGATGGACCTGATGGAGACCCGCGACATCGTCGGCCCCTCCGAGGGCTCCAAGGCCCGGCAGGTGCTGGTCAAACCCGATGAGCTGGCCGGGACGCTGATGTTGATCCGCGGCGGCAGCGCCCCCGACGACGACGGCGACGACGACGAGTTCTAGACGCGGTTACGCGCTGTGCACCAGGGCCAGACCATGCCAGTCGCGCAACGGCTTGCGTCGTTTGCTGCGTGCCACCAGCCGGGCCACCGCGGCCTCCAACCCGCGGGTCAGCTCGTCGACCGCAGCGAACTCGAAGTCGGCCAGTACTCCGACGAACAGTTCCCCGGCGTAGCTCAGGACCGCCACGCCGGTGCGAAGCTGCATCGCGATCGGCGGCACCGGCAGCACCGCGACCACGTCGCAGCCCATGATCTGCAGCGGCTCTGACGGGCCGGGGACGTTGGTCGCCAACGCCACCACGCCGCGCTGGTGGACCTGTCCGAGCAGCCGCGCCGCCCAGGCCGACCACGCGACGGGCAGCAGGCCCGCGGCCGACATGATCGCGCGTCCGGCGTGACGCTGCCCGCCGGCTTTGGCCTGCGCCAGACGGGAGCGCACGGCCAGCAACCGCTTCACCGGGTTTGACTCCTCGATCGGCAGACGCGGCAACAGCAACGACACCCGGTTGTCGAGGTTCCCCGGCGCATCCGCCGAGCCGGTCGATACCGGAACCAGGGTGCGTAGCGAATCGGGTTGGGGCACTTGGCCACGACGGATCATGAAGTCGCGGTAGCTCTCGGTCAGGGCCGCCAACACCACATCATTGACGGTCACGTCGAAGACGCGACAGACCTGCTCGATGTCGCCGAGCGGAACCCGTGCCGCGCTGTAGCGACGGCGGCTGGTGATCGGACCGTTCAGCGACGACGCACTCTGTTGCAGCAAGCCGGTCGCGAGTTCCACGACGCCGCGCAGGTTGTAGATCCAATGCACCGGGTTGAGGTCCAGCGCCGGCCGGCCGTGTGACGGCTGCGCCGCATCGCGCGGCACCGCGGCGGTGTGGGCTGCCAAACGGGCGAATCCGTTGTCGGACAAGCCGGTCAGCATGTGTGCGGCCGCAGTGCCGTCGGCGATGCAGTGGTGCACCTTCATCAGCAGGGCCCACCGGTCACCGCTGAGCCCGCTGATCACCCAGATCTCCCACAGTGGACGGTTGCGGTCCAACCGCCAGGACATCACGTCGGCAACCACCGCGTGCAGTTCGGCGTCTCCGCCGGGGGAGGGCACCGCGATCCGGCCGATGTGGTGGGCAAGGTCGAAGTGGGGGTCGTCCGCCCATTCGGGTGCGCTCAGATCCAAGGCATGGCGCACCAGTCGCTGTCCGAACCGCGGGCAGCCGCGCAGGCGTTCGGCCAGCGTTGCCTGCAGTGCGGCGTGGTCGGGAACCGGGCCGTCGAGGACGGCCAGCGTCCCGGTGGCCAAGCTGACGTTGTGGTCAGAATCCTCGACGCCCAGAAAGCCGGCGTCCAGGGGGCTCAGGTGCTCGGCCACGGCTACCTCCAGTTGTCTGCAACTGTCAGTACCACTATCTCCCGTTTGGGCGGCGTGCGGCAGGGTCGGAAGTCCCCAGGTTTGACTGTTGCCCCACTAGACACGCACCGGACACGAGCTGGACACGGACTGGACACCAGCGGTCTTCCAGAGCCGGGAAGGCGCGTAATCTCGCCACGTGGATTGGGCACGACTTTTCGCTTTCGATACCCCGCCCTCGGAGATCTTTGTCCGAGGAACCGTCATCTACATCGCGATTTACGCGCTGCTGCGGGTGGTATTGAAACGCGAGGCGGGCACCAACGGCATCACAGATCTCATCGTCGTGGTGTTGATCGCCGACGCGGCGCAGAACGGGATGGCCGGTGGCTACCGATCCATCAGCGACGGCATCCTGCTCGTCGGGGTGATCATCGGCTGGTCATACCTGCTGAACTGGATGGCGCACCGCTGGCCCGGCGTGGCCAGGATCTTGCGGCCGGGGCCGCTGTTGGTGATCTACGACGGCGCCTTCCTCTACGCCAACATGCGCAAAGAGATGATCACCGAGGAACAGGTCCGCGAGCAGGCTCGCAAACAGGGAATCGCCGACCTGTCCGTAGTCCGGGAGGGCCGGATGGAATCCGACGGGCAGTTCAGTTTTCTCATCGGCGCCACCCGCCGGGCACGCGATCTGGTCATCGACTAGGCGAAGACTGGGGGAGACTAGAGGACCAGCAACATCCGGGTGTTGCCCAAGGTATTGGGCTTGACGTAGCTCAGATCCAAGAATTCGGCCACCCCGACGTCGTAGGAGCGTTGCATCTCCTCGAACACCTCCGCGGTCACCGGCGTGCCGTCGATCTCGGTGAAGCCGTGCCGGGCGAAGAACTCGGTCTCGAAGGTCAGCACGAACAGCCGCTGCAACTGCAGCTCGCGTGCGACGTGCAGGAGACGGTCGACGATCGCGTGCCCGATACCGCGACCGGTCAGGGTCGGGTCCACCGCGATGGTGCGGACCTCGCCGAGGTCCGACCACAACACATGCAGGGCGCCGCAGCCCACCACCCGCTGATCGGCGTCCTCGGCGACCCAGAATTCCTGGACCGCCTCATACAGCGTCACCAGGTTCTTTTCCAGCAGGATCTTGCCCGCATAGACGTCCACCAGCTGCTTGATCGCCGGCACGTCCGAGGTGCGCGCACGCCGGACCACGGGCCGTCCGGCCGGTCGATCCGCAGCACGATTCACAGCTGCACAGTATCGGTTTCTCATTTCGGGCTGGGCAACAGATATTCTGACCTCCGTGTCGGGACAGCCAAAAACCGGTCCAGCGGTGACGCATGTCCCCGTCGTCAATCTTGCGAACGCGTTGACCGTCATGCGGATGGGGTTGGTCCCGGTCTTCCTGCTGGCGCTGTTCGCCGAGAACGGCCACGATCCGAAGACGCGCATCGCGGCATTCGTCATCTTCGCCATCGCGATCATCACCGATCGGCTGGACGGCACCCTGGCGCGCAACTACGGCATGGTGACCGAGTTCGGCACGCTGGCCGACCCGATCGCCGACAAGGCGCTGATCGGCGCGGCGCTGATCGGCCTGTCGATGCTGGGCGACCTCTGGTGGTGGGTGACGGTCGTGATTTTGGTCCGCGAGATCGGGATCACCCTGCTCAGGTTCGCCGTGCTGCACCGCGGGGTGATTCCGGCCAGCCGTGGCGGCAAGCTCAAGACCCTGGTGCAGGCGGTCGGTATCGGGCTGCTCGTCTTGCCGCTGGAAGGTCCCTGGCTGGTGACGGCGTGGACGGTGATGACCGCGGCGGTGATCCTGACGGTGCTGACCGGCCTGGACTACGTCATTTCGGCGGTGACCGACCTGCGCGGCGGGCCGGTCAGGACCTGACCGCATGAACCCGGCGGTGGACTCCAGGACCGCCGCATGAATCTGTCGAATCCGGGAACCCATTCGGCAGTCGCGCGCGTTGACCTTGGTGACTGTCGGTTTTCCAAGGTTGACCCGTGAGGGGGAGTGCACGATGACGACATTGCTGCGGGAGTCGGTCGGCGAGGTGCTGCGTCAAGCCCGGACCGCCCAGGGCCGCACGCTGCGTGAGGTGTCGGACGCGGCGCGGGTGAGCCTCGGCTACCTCTCGGAGGTCGAGCGGGGCCGCAAGGAAGCGTCCAGCGAGCTGCTCAACGCGATCTGCGCGGCGCTGCGGATCCCGCTGTCGACGGTGCTCTTCGACGCCGGGACCCGGCTGGCGCATGCCGAGCGGGCCGAACTGGCCGTGCACAACGCCCGCGGCGGCGCAGTGACCCGCATCGATGCCGGCACCAAGGTTGTCATCCCGCCGATTCGGACGCTGGCATCGGTAGCCTCGGCGTGACGCGCCCGGGCTGAACACTCACCCGATAACCGCCGACCCGATAAATTGATCACCGGTACCGGCGGTAGAGCGACAACACTGGAAAACAAGCAGACGGAGCTGACTGATGGCCAACCCGTTCGTCAAGGCGTGGAAGTACTTGATGGCGCTGTTCAACTCGAAGATCGACGAGCACGCCGATCCCAAGGTGCAGATCCAGCAGGCGATCGAAGAGGCGCAGCGTCAGCACCAGGCCCTGACCCAGCAGGCCGCGCAGGTGATCGGTAACCAGCGGCAGTTGGAAATGCGCCTGAACCGCCAACTGGCCGACATTGAGAAGCTTCAGGTCAACGTGCGCCAGGCCCTGACCCTGGCTGACCAGGCCACCTCCGCCGGAGACGCCGCGAAGGCCACCGAGTACAACAACGCCGCAGAGGCGTTCGCGGCCCAGCTGGTCACCGCCGAACAGAGCGTGGAAGACCTCAAGGCGCTGCACGACCAGGCGCTGTCGGCGGCGATGCAGGCCAAGAAGGCCGTCGAGCAGAACGCCATGGTGCTGCAACAGAAGATCGCCGAGCGCACCAAACTGCTCAGCCAGCTCGAGCAGGCCAAGATGCAGGAGCAGGTCAGCGCCTCGCTGCGCTCCATGAGCGAGATCGCCGCCCCCGGAACCACTCCCAGCCTCGACGAGGTGCGCGACAAGATCGAACGGCGCTACGCCAACGCGATCGGGGCCGCCGAGTTGGCGCAGGGTTCGGTGCAGGGCCGGATGCTCGAGGTCGAGCAGGCCGGTGTGCAGATGGCCGGCCACTCCCGGCTGGAGCAGATCCGAGCGTCCATGCGGGGCGAGTCGCTGCCCGCGGGTGGCTCTACCACCGCCCCGGGCCAGGCCACCCCGGCAACCCCGCAGTCGGGCACCAACCCCACCCCCGAGAACCCGCTGGGACGGTAGTCAGGTGGCCGCGACACTCGGAGGCAGCGCACGGCACCCACTACTGCAGCGCGCCGTAGACCGAGCCAGTGAGGCTGCCGACCTGCTCGCCGACAAGCTGGGTGCGATCGCTGACCCGAGGGCCAGGATGCTGCGTAAGCGCCGGTGGGCGCTTCGGCTGGGGCTGTTCTTCACTGCCACATGCGGTTTCTGGACGTTGGTGACCGCAGTGCTGGCGTCGTGGTCGACGCCGGTGTGGGTGCTGCTGATCACCGGACTGGTGGCTGCGGGCGCGGCCGCACCGGCGACGCTGTTGCTGCTGCGCTATCGCTGGCTGCGCGCGGCGCCGCTGCCGGCCGTGCGCTCCACCGCGGCACGGCGCCTGCCGCCGCCCGGCTCGGCGGCGCGGCCGGCGATGTACGCGCTGGGTGCCTCCGAGCGGGGGATGGTCTCGCTGCTCGGCGTGCTCGAGCGGGGCCGGCTGTTGCCCGCCGATGAGATCACCGAACTGACGGCCGCCGTCAACCGCGCCTCGTCCACCATGGCGGCCACCGCGGCTGAGGTGGTCTCCATGGAGCGCGCCGTGCAGCACAGCGCCCAATCACGTCAATATCTGGTGCCGACGATTAATGCGTTCACCGCGCAGCTCAGTGCCGGTGTTCGCCAGTACAACGAGATGGTTACCGCCGCAGCGCAACTGGTGGCCTCGGCCAATGACGGCTCGATGACATCGGCGGGCGATCCGGCGGGATCCCCGATGTCGCAGCTGCGCTATCGCGAGGAGCTGGTCGGTGCGACCGAGAAGATGCTGGGCTGGGCGCAGGCCTTCGACGAACTGGCCGAGTTGCCCCGCGTCGTCTAGATGTCGTCGGTTCGCTGATCGACCGATTCCGGCCGCGGACCGTAGCGTTCCTCGTAGGACCGGTGAATGTGGGCGTCGCGCTCGCGTTTACGTGCGTTGGCGAGCTCCGGGTTTAGGCCGTGCATCCGCAGCATGTGGGTGCGCCACACCTTGTTGAGCGCGTGTGCGAACAGAATCACCATGAACCAGATCGGAAACGTCATGCTGAACCGCGTCATGAAGTCTGTCGGGAACAGCCAGAACGGAATCAGGATCAGCGTTGTGGGCACGGCGGCACGCAGGATCATCCGGACGGTGGCACCCGGCCCGGCCAGGTCGTTGCGGACCCAGTCCAGCAGTTCCGGGGGCAGCGGGCGTCCGTAGCAGTACCGGAGGTATTGGATCGGGCTTGGGCGCTGAGGCTTGGGACTTTGACGCACAGAGCTGACCCTAGAACGTCGGCCGCAGTGCCGGAAACACGGTGGCCGCCACCGCCCGCAGCGTCGCCTTGAACATGTCCAGGAAGTCGAAGTAGTCGCGCCACAACGTGATACGGCCGTGGTGCACCTCGAAGACCCCGCACACCCAGAACTGCAGCCGCAACGGCCCCAGCGTCAGCGCGTCGGTGCGTTCGGTGAGGACCGATGAGCCGTCGGCGGCGATGCGGTGGATCTTCACATCGAAGCCGGCCCGGCCCGCCATGCGCCCAAACACCCCGATGGTGGCACTGCGGCCGTAGATGGTCGGCAGGCCGACGTTCTGGTACACGACGTCCTCGGCGAGAGCCGCTGCCGCGGTGTCGAGGTCCTCGTCGCGCAGGGCGTCGAGGAAGGTCTCTACGGTGCGGATGTTGGCGGCGGCCTCGACAGCACTCGGCTGGCCGGTCAGTTCGGTCATGCCTGCCACCCTAAGCCTGTGGGGCTGTGGCACGGTAGGCCGATGCGAGTCGTAGTGGTTGCCGGCCCAGATCCCGGTCACGCGTTCCCGGCGATCGCCTTGTGCAAGCGCTTCGCGGCGGCCGGGGACACCCCCACACTGTTGACCGGGGTGCAGTGGCTCGACACCGCGCGGGCCGCCGGGGTGGACGCCGCAGAGCTGCTGGGACTCGACCCCACCGCCGCCGACGACGACGCCGACGACGGGGCCAAGCTGCACCACCGCGCGGCGCGGATGGCGGCCCAGAACCGTGATCAGCTGCGGGCTCTGGCGCCGGATCTGGTGGTCTCCGACGTCATCACCGCCTGTGGGGGAATGGCCGCCGAGCTACTCGGTATCGGGTGGGTCGAACTCAGTCCGCATCCGCTGTACCTGCCGTCGAAGGGACTGCCGCCGATCGGCAGTGGGCTGGCGCCGGGCACTGGGGTAGGCGGGCGGCTGCGGGATGCGGTGATGCGCTCGCTGACGGCACGGTCGGTGCGCGGCGGCCTGCGCCAGCGCGCCGAAGCGCGGGTGGGGATCGGTCTGCCAGCCGACGATGCCGGGCCACTGCGGCGCCTGATCGCCACGCTGCCCGCACTCGAGGTGCCCCGGCCCGACTGGCCCGCCGATGCCGTCATCGTCGGTCCGCTGCACTTTGAGCCGACCGAGCAGGTGCTGGCCGTGCCACCGGGCTCGGGCCCGCTGGTGGTGGTGGCTCCGTCGACCGCCGCCACCGGAGCCGCCGGTCTGGCCGAGCTCGCCCTGGAGCACCTGGTGCCCGGTGCCGGACTGCCCGACGGCGCCCGGCTGGCGGTGTCGCGGCTGGGCGGTGCGCCCCTGGAGCTGCCATCGTGGGCCGTCGCCGGGTTGGGTCGCCAGGACGAACTGTTGACGCACGCCGATGTGGTGGTCTGCGGCGGCGGACACGGCATGGTGGCCAAGACGCTGCTGGGCGGGGTGCCGCTGGTGGTGGTGCCCGGTGGCGGCGATCAGTGGGAGATCGCCAATCGCGTGGTGCGCCAAGGCAGTGGCCGGCTGATCCGGCCGTTGAGTGGGCCGGCATTGGCCGAGGCGGTGGGTGCCGTATTGGCGTCGCCGAGCTATCGCGATGCCGCGCGACGGGCCGCCGGCACCGCCACCGACGTCGCCGATCCGGTGCGGGTGTGCCACGAGGCGCTGTCAGGCACTGGGTAAGTTGGGTGCGTGCGCCTGACCGAATTCCACGAACGGGTCGCGATGCGTTTCGGTGCCGCGTATGGCGCCTCGGTGCTGGCAGATCATGTGTTGGCCGCGGTGGGTGGACGGACCGCGGCGCAGGCCATCGAGGACGGTGTGGAGCCGCGTGACGTGTGGTGGGCGCTGTGCTCGGACTTCGACGTGCCGCGCGATCAGTGGTGAGGCTGATCGCTGCGCGCCACGATGCTGCGTACTAGGGCGACGGAAAGGTCGGAGCAGATCGCAGCCAATTCGGTGGTCGTCTCGACCGGATTGGCGAGCCAGGTTTCGATGATCTGGTTGACCCCGCCGACGATGAACAGTGCACCGCGGCGTAGTTCTTCGGGTGCGAGGTCCTGACCGTCGAGAACGCCCGGGGCATGTTCGACGACCGCGTCGGTGATCATGTCGAGGATGCCTGCGCGGTGCTCGTTGAGCCCGGGAATCGCCGACAGGTCGCTGGTGGCGATGCGGTGGATGCAGGGGTCGGCGGCGATCAGGTCGAGAAACGCGGTCAGCGCGGACCGGAGCTTGTCGGCCAGTGTGCCGGGGTCGCCGATGCCGGCGGTGACCATCGCTTCGAGCAGCTGGTCGCGAACGTCGTCGGAGACCGCGAAGAACAGCGCGTCGCGGTTGGGAAACTGCTCGTAGAAATAGCGCGGTGTGAGGCCGGCGGAGGTGCAGACTCCGCGGACGGTGACCTCGCCGATGCCCGATTCGCCCCAGATCTGGCGGCCGGCGGCCAGCAGCTTGCTGCGGCGCTCGGCGCGGCGGTCCACCGCGCTGATACCGCCGTAATCACGCACCACCTCAGGGCGTTTCATTGACATCACCCTACTAGCGACCGTAGATTCGGAATACGGATGTTATCCAAATTGTCGCTGGAGGTGGCCCGATGAACGCGCCCGCACTGACCGTCCCCGCTCGTCACCCGGGTGGACCGGGCGCGGTTCCGGTCAGCATTCGGGCGCTGGCGACGGTGTTGGCGATCGCCAAACCCACGCCGCAGCGGTGGCGTCAGATCGGCGAAGACCTGACCGCCGGAGACGAACCGATGCAGCGGCTGGTCGAGTGGATGTCGAATACCGGAGCCGCCGAGACGCGGCCGATCTTCGAGCAGATCCTGGCCCACGGCCTGGACAGCGTGCCGGACGCACCTGCGCCGCTGCGGGAGTTCTTCGGTGAGTTCGAGCCGATCCCGGACTGGGTCGACCTGGCTCGGGTGCGGCGGGGTCAGCGAGCGCTGCGCCGTGGCGGTGCTGATGGCACCTACATCGCCCGGGACGTGTCGTTCCTCGGCGGCTACCAGTTCTCCTCGTTCAACAAGACGCTGCTGCGCACCGGTGTGCTGGAAAAGGGCTCGAACAAGCGCTTCGCCGAGACCCTGCAATGGGCGCTGGACGTCAGTGCCGACGGGGGACTGGAGCCGCTCGGCGTCGGCTATCAGGCCACCATCCGAGTCCGGCTGATCCATGAGTACGTTCGCCGGCACGTGGCCGCGCTGCCGGATTGGCGCAGTGACGAATGGGGTCTGCCGGTCAATCAGACCGATATGGCCGCCACCCTGGTGGGAGCGCTGATCGCGCCACCGGCCGGCGGGCTGGCGTTGGGCATCGTGATGTCTCCGGCCGAACTGGAGGACATCGCCCACCTGACCCGCTACGTCGGCTGGCTGATGGGGGTCCGCGACGACTGGCTGCCCGGCAGCTTCCGGGATGGCATCCGCATCCTCTATCAGACCCTCGGTGCGCTTTCGGCTCCCGATGAGACCACCAAGCAGTTGGCGGCCCCGATGGCCGACGATCCGCTGGAATGGCAGTTCGCTGCCATGCCCGGTCTTCGACGCCGTATCGCCCGTGCCCAGCATCTCTCGCTGACCAGCAGCTTTCTCGGGCCGCGCACGATGCGAAAGCTGGGCCTGCCGGTCTTCGTGCTGCCCTGGTACCCGCTGCTGCGGATGCCGGTGAACCTGGCCCGTAGTGCCGCGGCGCTGGCCCTGCCCGGCGGCCTGGAGCGTGCGGCGCGGCGCGGGCGGCGCGAGCAGGAGGCGTTCATGCGCACCATGATGGGAGCCGGCGACACCACGATCGGAGCGTCCGCGCACGTTATGGCGGTGGCCTGACCGGGCGCCAAAGTCCGACACGCCGACACGCCGCGTGTCGGACTTGATTCGAACATTCGTTCGCCTACTGTGGAGGCAGTTCGTTCGGCCTGACGGGTCTGTCAGACCCCGTCGCTAGCGTCACGGCCAACCGACCGAGAACCGGTCACCGAACTACCGAACCACAGGAGAGGCATCATGGCGCAAGCGCCCGATCGCGAAAAAGCACTCGAACTGGCGATGGCCCAGATCGACAAGAACTTCGGCAAAGGCTCGGTGATGCGCCTCGGGGACGAGGTGCGTCAGCCGATCTCGGTCATCCCGACCGGCTCGATCGCCCTGGACGTGGCGCTGGGCATCGGCGGTCTGCCCCGGGGGCGGGTCGTCGAGATCTACGGCCCAGAGTCCTCCGGTAAGACCACCGTGGCGCTGCACGCAGTGGCCAACGCCCAGGCCGCCGGCGGGATCGCGGCGTTCATCGACGCCGAGCACGCGCTGGACCCCGAATACGCCAAGAAGCTTGGCGTGGACACCGATTCACTGCTGGTGTCCCAGCCCGACACCGGGGAGCAGGCGCTGGAGATCGCCGACACGCTGATCCGTTCCGGCGCGCTGGACATCCTGGTCATCGACTCGGTGGCCGCCCTGGTGCCGCGCGCGGAGATCGAGGGCGAGATGGGGGACAGCCACGTCGGCCTGCAGGCCCGGCTGATGAGCCAGGCGCTGCGGAAGATGACCGGCGCGCTGAATAACTCGGGTACCACCGCCATCTTCATCAACCAGCTGCGGGAGAAGATCGGGGTGATGTTCGGCAGCCCCGAAACCACCACGGGTGGAAAGGCTTTGAAGTTCTACGCCTCGGTACGCCTGGACGTTCGGCGGATCGAGACCCTCAAGGACGGCACCGATGCGGTCGGCAACCGCACCCGGGTCAAGGTGGTCAAGAACAAAGTGTCGCCGCCGTTCAAGCAGGCCGAGTTCGACATCCTCTACGGTCGGGGCATCAGCCGTGAGGGTTCGCTGATCGACATGGGCGTGGACCAGGGCTTCATCCGCAAGTCCGGCTCCTGGTTCACCTACGACGGCGAGCAGTTGGGGCAGGGCAAGGAGAATGCCCGCAACTACCTGCTGAACAACGTCGACGTGGCCAACGAGATCGAGAAGAAGATCAAGGAGAAGCTCGGTATCGGCGCCGTGCTGACCGATGAGCTGGCCGATGATGTTCTGCCCGCCCCCGTCGACTTCTGAGTCGGTCGAGGCAGCAGAGCCCAAACGCGAGGAGCAGGCGAAGGCACTGTGCCTTCGCCTGCTCACCGCCCGGGCCCGCACCCGCGCCGAGCTCGCCGGCCAGCTGACCAAACGCGGCTACCCCGACGACGTCAGTGACCGGGTGCTGGACCGACTGACCACCGCCGGATTGATCGACGACACCGACTTTGCCGAACAGTGGGTGCGATCCCGACGCGAACACGCGGGCAAGGGACGCAAGGCGCTGGCGGCCGAGCTACGCACCAAAGGTGTCGACGAGGACGTGATCGCCGGAGCGCTGGAGGGCATCGACGCCGCCGCCGAGCGCGACCGCGCCGAGCAACTGGTACATGCCAAGCTTCGCCGGGAGACACTCGGCGCCGACGACGTGAAGATCACCCGTCGGCTGGTGGCGATGCTCGCCCGGCGCGGTTACAACCCGTCGATGGCCTATGACGTGGTCAGCACCGAGTTGGCCGCCGAACGCGAACGCCGGCGGGTGTGAGGGATCAGGTCAGACCTCTTCGGAGTCCTCGGCCTCGTCCGTGCTGGTGAAGACTTCCTTGGTCCGTTCGACGGCGTGAGTGGCGATCTCGATGGAGTCCTGGACGATCGCGCTGACGCCGCCGGAGATGTCTCCGCGAATGATGTCGCCGGCGTCCTCGACGATGTCCGAGGCCTTTTCGACGGCGTGCGCGGCGATGTCGCGTGCAGCGTTGAATGCGTCCTTGGGGGTGATGGCCATCCGAGTCTCCTGTCGTTAGCTGTCGAGTCCGACTCTAGACGGCGGACACCGTGCGCGCAGTCCCTAAACGACCCGGGCGCCCGGGGTGCCCTCCGGCTCAATTGTGGCCGCCCCCAAGGGGGAGTGGCGGGCCCGGCGCAGTCGCCGTTCCAGCCTGATGGCACCGGCCGAGAGCACCAGATT
This sequence comes from Mycolicibacter sp. MU0102, assembly GCF_963378105.1. Lineage (NCBI taxonomy): Bacteria > Bacillati > Actinomycetota > Actinomycetes > Mycobacteriales > Mycobacteriaceae > Mycobacterium > Mycobacterium holstebronense. Next base: position 2,760,884 of record NZ_OY726398.1, on the reverse strand, counting down.
TCCGGTGATCATCAGCGCCGCGATCACCAGCAGTGCGGGCAGGTAGTTGCTGTACTGAGAGCCGACGACGGTGCCTTGGCGCACCATCTCCACAAACGTGATCTGGTAGCCGATTGCGGTGTCCTTGAGCACCACCACCAGTTGTGACACCAGCACCGGCAGCATCGCGGTAACGGCCTGCGGCAGCAGGACGAGCTGCATCGAGGCGCCCCAGCCCAGCCCCAACGCGGCGGCCGCCTCGGATTGCCCGCCGGGCAGGGCTTTTACGCCCGCCCGCACGATCTCGGCGATGACGGCCCCGTTGTAGAGGGTCAGCCCGGTGACCACTCCGGCCAGCGCGATCTGCTGCGGCGGGAAGACGTTGAGTAGCCCGTAGATGAAATAGGCGAAGATCATCATGATCAGCACCGGGATCGCCCGGAAGAACTCCACCGTCACCGCGCAAGTCCAGCGCACCGGCTTGATCTGCGACAGTCGGCCGACCCCGAGCCCGACTCCCAGGATCAGCGCGAGTCCGATGGACCAGGCTGCCGCGGTCAGTGTGCCCACCACGCCGGGCAGTACGTAGGTGCGCCACAGGTCCGCGGTCAGAAACGGTGTCCACTTCTCCGCGGTGAGCTGGCCTTTGGCTGACAACCTTGAATAGATCACCCAACCAAGCAGTCCGGCCGCCATGACCGTTGCCACCGACAATGCGTGGTAGCGGGCGCGGGCTTGGGGCCCCGGGGTGTCGAACAGCACCGTCGCGCGGGGCGCGGACCTCATCGCGACACCGCCCAGCGCCGGTCCAGATATCCGAACAACAAACCTAGCGGCAGGGTGAGCACAAGGAAGCCGGCGGCGAACACCGCGCCGACCCCGAGCAGTGCCGCGGTGTTCTCGGTCATCGACTTCATCAGCAGCGCAGCTTCGGCGACCCCGATCGCCGAGGCCAAGGTGGTGTTTTTCGTCAGCGCGATCAGCACCGAGCCCAGCGGGATGATCACGGCCCGAAAAGCCTGGGGAAGCAAGATGATCCGAAGATTTTGGGTGAAGCTCAGTCCCAGCGAGCGAGCGGCCTCGGCCTGCCCGATCCCCACGGTGTTGACACCGGAGCGCACCGCCTCGCAGACGAACGACGCCGTGTACACACTCAAGCCCAGCACGGCCAGACGAAAGTTGCTGTCGTCGATCGACGTTGGCGACTGCGGATCGGTCAGCGAGACCCCCAGCGTTTGGGCCAGGCCGAACGAGCACAGCAATAACAGCAGGGTCAGCGGGGTGTTGCGCACCAGATGGACATAGCCGCCGCCGAGCCACCGCAGCACCGGTACCGGGGCCAGCCGCATCGCGGCCAACCCGGTGCCCAAGATCAGCGCGAGCGTGCCGGATAGCACTGCTAACTCGACTGTGACGGTGAAGGATTGGAGAATCTGTCCCCAATACTCAGTGAACATCATCGTTCGATCGGCGGCGGTTCGGGCACCGCGAAGCCGGCGGGGCCGAAGTTGTCCACGAACGCGGCTCGCCACGAACCGTCGCGTTCCATCTCCTCGAGGGCATCGTTGATCCGTTGGCGCAACCCGTCGGCGCCCTTTCTCACACCTATCCCGTAGAGCTCTTGCGAGAATCGTTCGCCGACCAGTTTGAAGGCGCCGGGACTCTGGGCGGAGTAGCCGGCCAAAATAACGTCGTCGGTGGTCACCGCGTCGATCGCACCGTTGCGCAGCGCCTCCACACACGCCGAGTAGGTGTCGTAGCGCTGCAGCTGCACGCCCGGATAGCGGTCCTTGATCCGTTGTGCCGGAGTGGAGCCCGAGACCGAACACAGCTTCTTGTGTCGCTGCAGCGAAGCGGTGCCGGTGATGTCGGTGTTGTCGGCGCGCACTAGCAGCGACTGCCCGGTGAGCAGGTAGGGGCCGGCGAAATCGACCTTCTGGCGCCGCGAGTCGGTGATCGAATAGGTGGCCACCAGGTAATCGACCTGACCGTTGCGCAGCAGCATCTCGCGCTGACCGGACGGGGCCTCGATCCAGGCGATGCGGTCGGGCGGGTAGCCCAACCGGGCCGCCACGTAGCGGGCCACGTCGACATCGAATCCGCCGAGCGTGCCGTCGGGCTTCTTGACGCTCAAGCCGGGTTGGTCGAACTTGACGCCGACGGTGATCTTGCCACTGTCGTGAGCGGTGCACGCTGTGCAGAGCGCGGCCAACGCGGACGCCGCCGCCAGGACCGCCCAGGCCCGTGCCAGCTCCTGCAGGGTTCGCGCAGTCCACATCAGTGGTCAAGGACCTTGGCGAGAAAATCTTGGGCCCGCGTCGATTTCGGCGCCCCGAAGAACTCTGCGGGGGCGGATTCCTCGACGATGGCCCCGTCGGCCATGAACACCACCCGGTCGGCTGCACGGCGGGCGAAGCCCATCTCGTGGGTGACCACCACCATGGTCATCCCGTCGTCGGCCAGCGTGGTCATCACATCGAGTACCTCGCTGATCATCTCCGGGTCCAGGGCACTGGTCGGCTCGTCGAACAGCATCACTTTCGGGTTCATCGCCAGGGACCGTGCGATCGCCACCCGCTGCTGCTGTCCGCCGGACAATTCTGCGGGATGTTTGTGGGCCTGATCGGCCACGCCGACCCGCTCCAGCAGCGCCATCGCCTGGCGCTGCGCCTGCGCTCGGGGCATCTTGTGCACCTTCATCGGTGCCAGTGTGACGTTGTCCAGGATGGTCTTGTGCGGAAACAGGTTGAACGACTGGAACACCATGCCGACCTGCGCCCGCAGGCGGGCCAGCGCCGCCCCTTCGGCCGGCAGCGGCTGGCCGTCGACGGTTATCGCACCGGAGTCGATGACTTCAAGCCGGTTGATGGTGCGGCACAGGGTGGATTTGCCCGAGCCCGACGGGCCCAGGATCGCCACCACCTCGCCGCGAGCGACCTCGAGATTGACGTCTTTGAGCACATGCAGGCCACCGAAGTACTTGTTGACGTGGTGGATGGCGATCATCGGCACCAAATCGGGGCCGCCGCTGGTCATGGGATCTGACCCTACCCAGGAAGGCCTCGCGCGGGCGCCGCTATCGGCCTGGTCACTCCGATCGACTCGGCCGCCGTACCATAGACCGGGTGAGTTTGCCGGTGATTTCCGAACAGATGCGCACCTACGAGGTGCGTACCTACGGCTGTCAGATGAATGTTCACGACTCCGAACGCATTGCCGGCATGCTCGAGCAGGCCGGTTACCGCCGGGCTCCCGATGACGCCGACGCCGACCTGGTGGTGTTCAACACCTGCGCGGTGCGCGAAAACGCCGACAACAAGCTCTACGGCAACCTGAGCCACTTGGCCCCCAACAAGCGCAGCAACCCCGACATGCAGATCGCCGTCGGGGGCTGTCTGGCGCAAAAAGACAAGGACAGCGTGCTCAGCCGTGCGCCGTGGGTGGATGTCGTCTTCGGCACCCACAACCTGGGGTCGTTGCCGGCACTGCTGGAGCGTGCCCGGCACAACCGGAGCGCCCAGGTCGAGATCGTCGAATCGCTGCGGGAATTCCCGTCGTCGCTGCCCGCCGCGCGGGACTCGGCCTATTCGGCCTGGGTTTCCATCTCCGTCGGCTGTAACAACAGCTGCACCTTCTGCATCGTGCCGTCATTGCGTGGCCGCGAAGTGGACCGCAGCCCTGAGGACATCCTCGCCGAGGTGCGGGCGCTGGCCGCCGAAGGCGTTCTCGAGGTGAGCCTGCTGGGCCAGAACGTCAACGCCTACGGGGTCTCCTTCGCTGACCCGGAACTGCCGCGCGACCGCGGTGCGTTCGCGTCGCTGCTGCGGGCCTGCGGCGACATCGACGGTCTGGAGCGGGTCCGCTTCACCTCACCGCATCCGGCCGAATTCACCGACGACGTCATCGAGGCGATGGCACAGACCCCGAACGTGTGCCCCACACTGCATATGCCGCTGCAGTCCGGCTCGGACAGGGTTCTACGGGCGATGCGCCGCTCCTACCGCGCCGAGCGCTACCTGGGCATCCTCGACCGGGTTCGGGCCGCCATTCCGGACGCAGCCATCACCACCGACCTGATCGTCGGATTTCCCGGTGAGACCGAGCAGGACTTCGACGAGACCCTTGAGGTGGTTGCCGCCGCGCGATTCTCGGCCGCCTTCACCTTCCAGTACTCCAAGCGGCCCGGAACACCGGCCGCCGAACTTCCCGATCAACTGCCCAAAGAAGTTGTCCAGCAACGTTACGACCGGCTGATCGAGCTGCAGGAACAGATCTCCTGGGACGAGAACAAGGCCCAGGTCGGGCGCACCGTCGAACTGCTAGTGGCAGTCGGTGAGGGTCGCAAAGACGCCCAGACGGCGCGGATGAGCGGTCGAGCGCGCGATGGCCGGCTGGTGCACTTCGCCCCGGGGCCCGCGCAGGTGCGCCCCGGTGACGTGGTGACCACGACGGTCACCGGTGCGGCACCGCACCACCTGCTGGCCGACGGGGCGCTGCTGAGCCACCGGCGTACCCGAGCCGGTGACAGCCATGCCGAACCAGCGCCCGGTGTCGGACTGGGCATGCCGAAGATGCCGGGGGTGGCGCGATGAGCGGCAACGGGGAAAACCAGCCCAACTTCGAGGCCTACCGCGCCGACATCGAGGCGGCAGAGCGGCGCGTCGCCGGGGAAATCGACCCCGGTGGCAGGGGGCTGGTCGTCGCGATCTGCGTCTTCGTGTTGCTCGGGTCGTTCCTGTTGCCGCACACCGGTTCCGTCCGCGGCTGGGATGTCCTGTTCCCCGGCGAGGGCACCGACGAGGCCCTGGTGACGCTGCCGTCACAGCTGTTCATGTGGCTGGCCTTGGTATTCGGAGTGGGGTTCTCGCTGTTGGCTTTGGTGACCCGGCGCTGGACGGTGGCGTGGGTGGCCCTGGCGGGCTCGGCGGTGGCCTCCGCGGTCGGACTCCTTGCCGTGTGGTCTCGGCAGACGGCGGTACTGGGCGACCCGGGCCCGGGTATCGGCCTGATCCTGGGGTGGATCACGCTGATCGTGCTGACGTTTCACTGGGCCCGCGTGGTGTGGTCACGCACCGCCCTGCAGCTAGCCGCTGAGGCCGAGCGCCGGCAGAGTACTGCGCAGCTGCAGTCACGAAACTTGTTGGACGATCTCAGCCGTCCCGAGGACCCGCAAGCGGGCGAGTAGCCCCGGTTGCGCTGCGGCCTTCGCGGCTTCCGCGGTAGGCGCGGGCTCGCAGCTCCGCGAGCCATCCGGGACGCAGTTGGACCCCCGGTGCGGTGTGCACGATCGGGTCGAATGAAACGTCGCGGCCCACCCCGTCGTTCGCCTGATGGTCGCGCAGAACCAGGTGGGCCAGCGGGCGAAACTCGCCTGCGCCGCTGGCCTGGTCGAGTTCGAAGCGGATTTGGCCGCCGTGGAGCTGCTCGCCGAGGCTGTTCAGCGCCAATCCGTAGCCACCGACTCGTGTCGTCAGTCGAGCCCGCAGCCACCACAGCTGCTCTCGATAGTGCAGCGGCATGAGCGTGGTCATCCGCAGCCCCGTCCACGACACCACGGGGCGTACGCCCAGTGCCCGGCCGATCACCCCGGAGCCCGCCGAGACCAGCAAGATGTCCCAGCAGCCGTGATCGGCCGGCGGCAAAGGTATCTGTAGCGCCAGCCCGACGGCGTCCGGCAGCCTGCCAGGGGTGCCGGTGGCCTTGGATATGCGGGCAACGACGGTTGCGGAAGGCACCGGCAGCCCCTCGTCTGCCGGTGCGTCTCGTTCGAGAAAACCCGTCGTCAGCACACCGTCGGGGTGAAAGAACCGGCGATGGCGCAGCGCGGCACCCCAGCGAAACACCCACCCGGTCGGGTCGATCATCGTCGCGGTACGTCTCCGCGCCAGGCACCGGTTTCGGCGGGCTGGTTCTCGATGAAGTCCTTGAACCGCTTGAGATCCGCGTGGACCCGGTGGTCGAGGATGTTGAGCTTGTCGGCCACGTTTTCCAGAACACCATCGGGGTCGATGTCCATCTGCGTGGTGACCCGGGTGGTGCCGTCGTCGATCTTGTGGAACGTGACCACACCGCCGTGGCTCGGGCCGGTGTCCGAACGCCACGCGACCCGTTCTTCCGGGTGTTGCTCGGTGATCGTCGCGTCGAATTCACGCGACGCCGGGCCCACCTTGATTCTCCAGTGCAGGTGGGTGGCGTCGCGTTGCTGTACCTGTTCCACGCCCTCCATGAACTTCGGGAATGACTCGAACTGGGTCCATTGGTTGTAGACCGTCCGGATCGGGCGCTTGACGTCGAGTGCCGCGGTGATATTGCTCATGTGCCACCTCCAGTGAGTGGGTTGTTGCCTCACTGGGGGTGGTAGCCCGGTGGTGCCGATGCTCAAACATCGGCAGGTCGTCAGCGCCGGTTGAGCGCCTGTTCGGCCGCCTGCGCCCATTGCCGCCACTGCTCGGCGTTGGCGGTGGCCTCGGCGGCCTCCTTGTCCCGGCCCGCGGCTTGGGCCTTGAGTGCCTGACGTTCGAACTGTTCTGCGCGAGTGCGGAATTGGGCGGCCCGGGCTTCGGCTTCGGGGTCCACCACGGCGGCCTCGGCGGCTGCACCGGCGTCGCGCACCTTCTTCTCCACCGCCCGCAGTCGCCGTTCCAACTCCGCGGAACGCTCTCGGGGCGCCTTGCCCAGGTCATCCCACTTGGTGACGATCGAGCGCAGCGCGGCGCGCGCGGCGTTCTGGTTGGTCGGGTCGATCCGCTCCGCCTCGACCAGCAAGGCCTCCTTGGCGGTGGCATTGGCTTCCAGCTCGGCGTCGCGTTCGGCGTTCGCGGCATTCCGGGCGGAGAAGAACGTGTCCTGGGCGGCCTTGAACCGCTGCCACAGCGCCTCATCGACGTCCTTGGAGGCCCGCCCGGTCGTCTTCCAGGTGGCCAACAGCTGGCGGAACGTGGCACTGGTTGATGCCCAGTCGGTGGACCCCGACAGCTCCTCGGCCCGCTTGCAGAGTCGTTCCTTCTCCTCGCGCGCCCCCACTCGCCCGCGGTCGAGGTCGGCGAAGTGCGAGCCCCGCCGCCGGTTGAAGCCGTCGCGGGCCGCGGCGTAGCGCTTCCACAACGCGTCGTCGACCTTGCGGTCCAGGCCGGTGATCGTGCGCCATTCGTCGAGAATGGCGCGCAGCCGGTCGCCGGTGGCCTTCCACTGTGTCGACGTCGCGGCCAACTCCTCGGCTTCGACGGCCAGCGCCTCCTTGCGTGCGGTCGCGGCCGCCCGATGCTCATCGCGCTGCGCACGGCTGGCTGCGGCGACGCTGTCGGCGTGCTCGGTGACCGCCGCGATCCGCGCCGCCAGCGCGTCCATGTCTCCGAGGATGCTGGCCGTCGGCAACTGCTCGGCCAGTGCCGCCGCGGATGCCTTGATCTTGCGGGCGTCGCCGGTGCCGGACGACAGCCGCTCCTCGAGCAGGGTCACCTCGGTGCTCAGGTCGTCGTAGCGGCGGCCGAAGTGGGCGAACGCGGCCTCGCGGTCACCGGCCTGCCAGGAGCCGATCTGTCGCTCACCGGCCGGCGTGACCAGCCACACCGTGCCGTCGTCGTCGACCCGCCCGAATCGGTGCGGGTCACAGGTGGGCGGCGCGATAACGGCCGGGGCAGGCCGGGCACCTGGCTTGGGTCCCACGTGGGCACCAGGCCTGGGGCCGGGGCGGGGCCCCGGCCGTGGGGTGGGGGCGGACGAACCGCTGTCAGTGGTCATCGCTGTCGTCACCTAACCCTTCGCGGGATAACCCGCGCATCTGCCGCGCACCGCGGCGCCTTCGATCTGCCTAGAAGCATTCAAGAGTATTCAAGCAGTTACCCGCCACACTGTGCCGCCAACTCGGCGGTTCAGCGAGGTTCGACGTAGGAGAGGCGATGCTGGGACCGCCGCATGGGCCGGGCGGTTCAGCGAGGTTCGACGTGGGAGAGGCGATGCTGGGACCGCCGCATGGGCCGGGCGGTTCAGCGAGGTTCGACGTGGGAGAGGCGATGCTGGGACCGCCGTATGGGCCGGGCGGTTCAGCGAGGTTCGACGTGGGAGAGGCGATGCTGGGACCGCCGTATGGGCCGGGCGGTAGCCTGTCCGATCGCCACCGGACTTACCCGCGGCACCCGCCAACCTGTAGGAGGCCGGCATTGGCGAAAGAGACCATCGCCGTGCTGTTTGCGCTCGGTGCGGCGCTGTTCGGCGCGATCAGCGACGTGATTCAGCAGCGCAGTGCCCACCGGTTCGGTGACCAGGGGATCGGGGCCGCCGCACTGTTCGCCCGGCTGTTGACCGATCGGCAGTGGTGGGTGGGCACGGCGTCGGGCCTGGTGGCTTTGAGCCTGCAAGCCGTGGCGTTGGGCCTCGGGTCGGTGCTGTTGGTGGAGTCGTTGCTGGTCACGTCATTGCTGTTCGCGTTGCCACTGGGTGCCCGCCAATCCGGTCATCGCCTGCGCCGTTCGGTGTGGCTGTGGTCGGCCCTGCTGGTCGCCGCCGAGACCATCATCATTGCCGTCGGCCATCCCACCGCCGGGCAGGCGAGGGCCTCGCTGGAGGCCTGGGTCTGGGTGATCGCGGTGCTGGCGCCGACGGTGTTGCTGTGTCTGATCGGGGCGCGAGCCTACGCGGGGTGGCCGGCGGCGGCCGTACTGCTGGCTGCGGTGTCGGCCATGTCGTGGGGCATTTTCGCGGTGTTGACCAAGGGGGTGGTCGATCTGATCGGCCACGGTCCGCGCGCAATGTTCACCGCACCGGAGCTGTATGCGTGGGCAGCGGTCGCGTTGACCGGCGCCGTGTATCAGCAGTCGTCGTTTAGGGCCGGCGCCCTGACGGCCTCGCTGCCCACGATCACGGTGCTCGAACCCATAGTGGCCGCGACGCTGGGCATAGTCCTGCTCGGCGAGGTGCTCAACCCCGGCCGCGATGCGGCGTTCACCTTGGTACTGGCGGTGGCGGCGCTGATTGCCGCGGTCGCGGCGCTCTCGCGGGATCAGGCGGCCACGGCAGGCGAGCCGGCCGTCGCGGTGGCCTAGCGGGTCGCCGCCATCCGGCCTAGCGGCGCCGGCGGCCTCGCTCCCGGGCCGGAAGGTGAACAGCGGGTATCGTTGCCCGTTTGAGGAGGGGGCCATGTCGACAGGGAATTTCCTAGCGGCGTTGCTCGCGCTGTGCGCCGCACTGGCGTCCGCGATCGGCGACGTGATCCGGCAGAGGTCGGCCCAGGAGATCACGGACCAGCAGGTAGGCCACCTGGAGCTGTTCTGGCTGTCGCTGCGCGATCCACGGTGGTGGGGCGGCGGCGCAGCGGCGGTTGCCAACTACGCCCTGCAGGCGGTGGCGCTGGCGGTCGGCTCGGTGATGCTGGTGACCGGCCTGCAGGTGACCGCGCTGCTGTTCGCGCTGCCGATGTATGCCTGGCTGACCCATCGCCGGGTGACCAACTGGGAGTGGATGTGGGCCATCCTGCTGGCCGCTGCGCTGGCAGTGGTGGTGATCGTGGGGGATCCGACCGAAGGTAAACAACACGCGCCGGCGGCCACTTGGATCGTCGTGTCGGTGGTGCTGGCGGCGGTGCTGGTGGGCTGTGTGCTGGCCGCCCGGGTCTACAAGGGCCGGCCCGCGGCGGCGGTGCTGCTGGCGGTGGTGGCCGGTACCTCGCTGGCGGTGTTCGCCTTGCTGACGAAGGTTCTGGTCGAGGTGCTCAAAGCCGACGGGATCGGTGCCGTGCTGCGTGCACCCGCCCTGGTGCCCTGGCTGGTGGCGACGCTGGCCGGGATGATCTTCCAGCAGTCGGCGTTTCGCGCCGGTGCGCTGACCGCGTCCATGCCGACGATGACCGTCGCCAAACCGCTGGTGGCCAGTGCGCTGGGCGTACTGCTGCTCAACGAGACCATCCAGGCCGGCGGGACAGAGGACGTCGCGGTGATCATCGGGGTGGTGCTGATCGTGATCGCCACCGCGGCACTGGCCCGCGGCGAGGCCGCTACCATCGTCGCCGATGCCGGCGCCGACCTGGCCGAGCCGGTGGCGGCGCCGACCACCAGCTAACTTGGGTGCCGTGCTGGGACCGATTGCGATCATGCCGTCGGCGCCGGTGCTGGTGCCCGAGTTGGCCGGCACCGCCGCCGAAGCCGCCGAAGTGCGGGCCGCCGCGCTGACCGCTGCCCGGGCGCTGCCGGTGCGCTGGGTGGTCCTCGGGGCCGGGCCGGATGCGGTGTACGGGGCCGAGAGCACCGGCACTTTCGCCGGGTTCGGCGTCGATGTCGCGGTGCGGCTGTCACCGGACGCCCGGCAACCCGTCGATCTGCCGTTGTCCGCGTTGGTCGCCGGCTGGGTGCGCGGTCAGGTCGCACCGGATGCCGAGGTGGTGGTGCACTGCTGCGTCGACCCGGATTCGGCGCTGGTCACCGGCAGGCGGGTGCGCACCGAGATCGACGAAGGCGGCGAGATCACCGGGGTGTTGCTGGTTGCCGACGGTGCCAACACCTTGAGCCCGACAGCCCCGGGCGGATACCAGCCGGCCGACGTCGAGTGCCAGCGCACCCTCGACGATGCGCTGGCCGGCGGCGAGGTCGCCGCACTGACCGGGTTGCCCCCGCAGGTCGTCGGCCGGGCGGGGTTTGCCGCCCTGGCCGGGCTGCTCGGGACCGCACCGCGCGGCGTCACACAGCTCTACCGCGACGCCCCGTATGGAGTCGGTTACTTCGTGGGGGTCTGGCAGCCGTGAGGCCGATCGCGGTCGTGGGACCCACCGGGACGGGCAAATCACAACTGGCGCTGGGCCTGGCCGCGCGGTTGGGCGGCGAGATCGTGAACGCCGATGCCATGCAGCTCTACCGCGGCATGGATATCGGTACCGCCAAACTGCCGCTGGGGGAGCGTGGCGGCATTCCGCATCACCAACTCGACGTGCTCGATGTCGTACAGACCGCAACGGTGGCGCGCTATCAGCAGGCCGCGGCGGCGGACGTCGAGGCGATCATGGGCCGCGGCGCAGTCCCGATCATCGTGGGCGGGTCGATGCTCTACCTGCAGGCCCTGCTCGACGACTGGACGTTCCCGGCCACCGATCCAGTGGTGCGGGCCCGCTACGAACAGCGGTTGGCCGAGGTCGGGGTTGCCGCCATGCACGCCGAACTGGCCGGCGCCGACCCGGCTGCCGCCGCGGCGATCCTGCCCACCGACGGCAGGCGGATTGTGCGGGCCCTGGAAGTGGTGGAACTGACCGGGCAACCGTTCGCCGCGTCTGCGCCCGCTATCGGAGCGCCGCGCTGGGATACCGTGATCCTCGGATTGGACTGCGACACAGCGATTCTCGATGAGCGACTGGCCGCCCGCACCGACACGATGTTTGCCCAGGGGCTGGTCGCCGAAGTTCAGGGACTGCTGCAGTCGGGGTTGCGGGACGGGGTCACCGCCGCCAGAGCGCTGGGCTACGCCCAGGTGATCGCCGCGCTTGATGCGGGCGGCGACGAGCGGGATCTTGCGGCTGCCCGGGACCAGACCTTCATCGGAACCCGCCGCTACGTGCGCCGGCAGCGATCCTGGTTCCGCCGCGATCATCGCACCCAATGGCTCGATGCCGCCGGCGGCGGCCTGCTCGACGCGGCACTGTCTGCGGTGCGGCACGTATCCTGAGCACATGCTTTTCGCCAAGGGCCACGGCACCCAGAACGACTTCGTGTTGCTGCCGGACCTGGACGCGGCACTGGAGCTGACCCCGGCCGCGGTGGCCGCGCTGTGCGACCGCCGTCGCGGCCTGGGCGCCGACGGTCTGTTGCGGGTGACCACCGCCGGTGCGGCGGCGAGCGCCGGGGTGCTCGAGCAGCTGCCCGAGGGAGTCGCCTCCGGCGACTGGTTCATGGACTACCGCAACGCCGACGGCTCGGTGGCCGAGATGTGCGGCAACGGAGTCCGGGTGTTCGCGCACTATCTGCGCGCCGCCGGCCTGGAATCGGCCGACGAGTTCGTCGTCGGCTCACTGGCCGGGCCGCGCCCGGTGATCGTGCACCACGCCGACGACGTGCACGCCGAGGTCACCGTCGACATGGGCAAGCCGAACCTGCTCGGGAGCTCCGGACCGGCATTCGAGGCTCTGGTCGGGGGGCGGCGCTTCGCGGGCCTGGGCGTCGACGTCGGCAACCCGCACCTGGCCTGTGTGGATCCGGGATTGTCCGAGGCCGATCTGGCCGCCCTTGATGTCGGTGCGCCGGTGACGTTCGACACCGCCCAGTTCCCGAACGGGGTGAACGTGGAGATTCTGACCGCTCCGCGTGCCGGCGCGGTGGCGATGCGGGTGCATGAGCGCGGTGTGGGCGAGACCCGCTCGTGCGGCACCGGCACGGTGGCCGCCGTCGTGGCGGCCCTGGCGCACACCGGAGCCTCGACCGGAACGCTGCGGGTCGACATCCCCGGCGGACAGGTCAGCGTCACCGTCACCGAGGCCGGCAGCTACTTGCGCGGCCCGTCGGAACTGGTGGCCCGTGGCGAGATCGCGCCCCGGTGGTGGGCGGCCCAGTGAGCTATCCCGACTCGAGGCCGCAGCCCAGCACCGGTGAGCTGAACCTCGACGATCGCGCAGCACTGCGCCGCGTTGCCGGGCTCTCCACCGAACTTGCCGATATCTCCGAGGTTGAATACCGCCAACTGCGCCTGGAACGGGTGGTGCTGGTCGGGGTGTGGACCGAGGGCACCGCCGCCGAGGCCGACGCCAGCATGGTGGAACTGGCGGCGCTGGCCGAAACCGCCGGCTCGGAAGTGCTCGAGGGTCTGATCCAGCGGCGTGACCGGCCCGACCCGTCCACCTACATCGGTTCGGGCAAGGCCCAAGAGTTGCGGGAGATGGTGCTGGCCACCGGCGCCGACACCGTCATCTGCGATGGCGAGTTGTCCCCGGCGCAGTTGAACGCGCTGGAAAAAGCGGTCAAGGTCAAGGTGATTGACCGCACCGCACTGATCCTCGACATCTTCGCCCAGCACGCCACCAGCGCCGAAGGCAAGGCGCAGGTGGCGCTCGCGCAGATGCAGTACATGCTGCCGCGGCTGCGCGGCTGGGGTGAGTCGATGTCACGGCAGGCCGGCGGGCGGGCCGGCGGCGCCGGCGGCGGGGTGGGAACCCGTGGTCCCGGTGAGACCAAGATCGAGACCGACCGGCGGCGGATCCGGGAGCGGATGTCCAAGCTGCGCCGCGAGATCAAGGCGATGAAGCAGGTGCGCGATACCCAGCGCAGTCGCCGTCGGCACAGTGACGTCCCTTCGGTGGCCATCGTCGGTTACACCAACGCCGGAAAGTCCAGCCTGCTCAATGCACTGACCGGTGCCGGAGTGCTGGTTCAGGATGCGCTGTTCGCCACCCTGGAACCGACTACGCGCCGTGGGCAATTCGACGATGACCGCCCCTTTGTGTTGACCGACACAGTCGGGTTCGTGCGGCACCTGCCCACCCAGTTGGTGGAGGCGTTCCGTTCCACGCTGGAGGAAGTCGCCGACGCCGACCTGCTGGTGCATGTGGTCGATGGCTCTGACCCGGCGCCCCTGGCGCAGATCACCGCGGTCCGTGAGGTGATCTCCGACGTTATCGCCGAGCATGATTCCGGACCGACTGGTCAGCGTGCTCCGGAACTGTTGGTGGTCAACAAGATTGACGCTGCCGGGGATCTGGCTTTGGCCCAGCTGCGACGTGCCTTGCCCGATGCGGTGTTCGTCTCAGCGCACACCGGAGAGGGGATTGACGCGCTACGCCAACGGATGGCGCAGCTGGTGGCCCCGGTCGACACCGCAGTCGATGTCGTCATCCCTTACGGTCGTGGTGATTTGGTGGCCAGGGTGCATGACGAAGGCCGAGTGCAGCTGGCCGAGCACGGCGAGGGCGGCACCCGAATCCGTGCGCGGGTTCCCGCGGCATTGGCAGCCAATCTGCGGGAATTCGCCGCATTTTAGGCATTGCCGCACTGGTGCTATAGGCTGGTGCTCACGCGTCGTGGAACGCTTACTCACCGCCGTCCGGCCCCTGATGCCGATTCAGCTGGCGTGTGAAGCTCTTCTCGCGGCGATCGCTATTGCCAACAGGCAATCTCGCCAACTCTGTGTTGCAGACAGATCGGTCCGCCTTGACGGCCGCTGTGGCACAGCCGATGCCGGAAAGGCATGTCATGACCACCAATTCATTCGCCGAACTCGGCGTGCCCGCTGAACTTGTCAGTGTGCTCGCCGATCGCGGTATTGCTGCTCCCTTCCCCATTCAGGTGGCGACCCTGCCGGACAGTCTGGCCGGCCGTGATGTGCTGGGCCGCGGCAAGACCGGCAGTGGCAAGACGCTGGCGTTCTCGCTGCCGCTGGTAGCTCGGCTGGCTGGCGAGAAGCGCCGCCCCGCCCGGCCGACTGGCCTGGTGCTGGCGCCAACCCGGGAGCTGGCCACCCAGATCGCCGCGACGCTGGAACCGTTGGCGGTCGCCAGTGGGCTGAAGGTCACCACCATCTTCGGCGGCGTCTCGCAGAACCGTCAGGTGGCCGCGCTCAACGCAGGCGCCGACATCGTGGTGGCCTGCCCGGGCCGGCTCGAGGATCTGATGAAGCAGCGGCTGATCACGCTGGACGCGGTACGCGTCAGCGTGCTGGACGAAGCCGACCACATGGCCGATCTCGGCTTCCTTCCCGGAGTCACCCGCATTCTGACCGCGACCGCCGAAACCGGTCAGCGACTGCTGTTTTCGGCGACGCTGGACAACGGGGTCGACAAGCTGGTTCGGCGTTTCCTGCGGAACCCGGTGTCGCACTCCGTCGATGAGCTCGACGCGCCTCCTCCGGCGATGACCCATCACGTGTTCCACGTGTCCGGCCTGCAGGACAAGAAGGACCTGGTGCAGCTGCTGGCGTCGGGCACCGGGCGTCGAATCTTGTTCTTGCGGACCAAGCATCAGGCCCGGAAACTGGCTCGCCAGCTCACCGAGTCCGGTGTGCCGTCGGTTGACCTGCACGGCAACCTGTCGCAACCGGCTCGCGAGCGCAATCTCGCGGCGTTCGCCGATGGGGACGTTCGGGTTCTTGTGGCCACCGACATCGCCGCCCGCGGCGTGCACGTCGACGAGGTCGAATTGGTGGTCCACGTGGACCCGCCCGCCGAGCACAAGGCGTACCTGCACCGTTCCGGGCGTACGGCGCGGGCCGGCAGCGCCGGAGACGTCGTCACCGTCGTCCTGCCCGAGCAACGCAGAGAGACCCAGGTGCTGCTGCGTCGCGCGGGAATCAGCGTTGCTCCGCAACAGGTGGCAGCCGATTCCGCTTCGGTGCTCGAGTTGGTGGGGGAGGTGGCGCCGTTGCGGGCGCCCGCCCCGGTGGCCCCGAAGGCCGCCCCGCCGGCACGCGCCAAGTCGTCGCCGGGCCAGACTTCACCGGGCCAGTCCGGCCGCCCGCGGCGCCGTCGTGGCGGCAGCGGCGGCGCCGCACAGCCGGCTGCGCAGGCCGACGGCCGGCGCCGGCAGCGGGGTGGTGCCGCATCGCGTCGACAGGGTGGGGTAGCGCGCTAGCGTCGAGACCCACCACCGCGTCGCCCAACCATCCGGTTGGTCTATTCTCGTCGGAAAGATCAGTCGACCGGAGGTCAGGCAATGAGTGCCGCAATCAAGTACCAGCGAACCCTGTTCGAGGCCGAACACGAGCTGTTCCGGGAGTCGTTCCGCGCCTTCCTGGACCGCCACGCCGCGCCTTACCAGGAGGAGTGGGAGAAGGCCAAGATCGTCGACCGCTCCGTGTGGCTCGAGGCCGGCAAACAGGGTTTCTTGGGCATGGCAGTGCCCGAGGAGTACGGCGGCGGCGGCAACCCGGACTTCCGTTACAACACCATCATCACCGAGGAAGTCACTGCGGGCCGCTTCAGCGGGTTGGGTTTCAGCCTGCACAACGACGTCTGCGCGCCGTATCTGCTGGAACTGTGCAACGAGGAGCAGAAACAGCGCTGGCTGCCGAAGTTCTGCACCGGTGAGCTGATCACCGCGATCGCCATGACCGAGCCGGGCACCGGCAGTGACCTGCAGGGCATCAAGACCCGCGCGGTCCGCCAGGGTGACCACTACGTGCTCAACGGCTCCAAGACGTTCATCACCAACGGCATCCACTCCGACTTGGTGATCGTCGTCGCCCAGACCGACCCCGAGAAGGGTGCGCAGGGCTTCTCGCTGCTGGTCGTGGAGCGCGGGATGGAGGGCTTCGAGCGAGGCCGGCACCTGGACAAGATCGGTTTGGACGCCCAGGACACCGCCGAGCTCTCGTTCACCGACGTGCACGTACCGGTGGAGAACCTGCTCGGCGAGGAGGGCAAGGGCTTCATCTACCTGATGCAGAACCTGCCGCAGGAGCGGATCTCGATCGCGATCATGGCCGCCGGGGCGATGGAGGCGGTGCTGGAGCAGACGATCCAGTACACCAAGGAGCGCAAGGCGTTCGGCAAGCCGATCGGCAGTTTCCAGAACAGCCGGTTCCTGCTGGCCGAGCTGGCCACCGAGGCCACCGTGGTGCGGATGATGGTCGACGAGTTCGTGAAGCTGCACCTGGACAAGAAGCTGACCGTCGAGCAGGCCGCGATGGCCAAGTGGTACTCCACCGAGAAGCAGGTGCACCTGATCGACCGCTGCCTGCAGCTGCACGGTGGATACGGCTACATGCGCGAATACCCGGTCGCGCGGGCTTATCTGGATGCCCGCGTTCAGACCATTTACGGCGGCACGACCGAGATCATGAAAGAGATCATCGGCCGCAGCCTCGGCGTCTAGCCGAGGCTAGCGGGAACGATTTGGCGCCCCCATCGGGCGCTGCAAGGGGCGCTACCTGCATGTTTGGTAGCGCCCCTCGTTCCGTTCGGGGCAGCGGCTTTTGCATCATTTCAGCATCGGCTGGGTATCTGTTTCCGCAATATCGATGACTTGGCTTCGAAACTCGGGCCGATTGCGGGAAAGTCTATGCCGGAAACATTTGCGTCGATAACGTCGATAAAGATGCCTGGGAGGGCTGGTGACTAGTCGGAAAGATCGGTTCGGCACGACGGCGGTGCGCATGGCGCTCGGCCTGGCGGCGACGGTCACCGTGCTCTTGTCGGTGCAGACCGCTGCGGCGACGCCAGACAGCGATGCCCACGACGCCATAACGGCGGCATGGCAGGCGGCTGGCGGCGACGGGTCGCCGCTGGGTGCCCCCAAGGGCGACGTGCACCCAGCCGGTGTCGGATTCGCCCAGGACTTCGCCGGTGGCACCGTCTTCTTCACCCCGGAGACCGGCGCCAAGGCGCTCTACGGCGCGATCCTGGATAAGTACGAGGCACTGGGCGGTGCGGCCGACAACGGCCTCGGCTTCCCCAGCAGCGATGAGGTGCCCGGGCTGGTCCCCGACAGCCGGGTCGCCATCCTGTCCGGCGCCGACAACCCGGTGATCTTCTGGACGCCCGAGCACGGCGCTCACGTGGTGCGTGGACCGATCAACGCCGGCTGGGACAAGCTGGGCAGCTCCACCGGAGCGCTCGGGGTCCCGGTCGAGGACGAGAGCTACGACGGCGCTGTCGTCACCCAGAAGTTCAGCGCCGGGACGCTGTCCTTTGACAGTGCGACCAGGACGTTCACCACGGTCCCGCCGGAGCTGGCGGCGCAGCTGGCCGATGTGCAGGCCCAGGTCGACGCGACCGCGGCCATCGATCAGGTCTGGCGTAGCGCCGGCGGCCCCGCCGGCGCTCTGGGAGCCAAACAGGGCGATCAGTACATCGTCGGCGACAACGGCGGTGTGGGGCAGGATTTCGCCCACGGCAAGGTCTATTTCAGTCCGGTCACCGGAGCCAACGCGGTCGAAGGCGACGTGCTGGCCAAGTACGAGTCGCTGGGCGGCCCCGCCGGCAGCGACCTCGGCTT
Source organism: Mycolicibacter sp. MU0102 (assembly GCF_963378105.1). NCBI lineage: Bacteria > Bacillati > Actinomycetota > Actinomycetes > Mycobacteriales > Mycobacteriaceae > Mycobacterium > Mycobacterium holstebronense. Next base: position 2,743,011 of record NZ_OY726398.1, on the reverse strand, counting down.
CCCGATCACCGGCACGGCCGACGGAGCGATCGCGGGCAGCAAGTTCAATTCGTTTGCCGCCGACGACGAGCCGGTGATCTTCTTCAGCCCCGATAACGGCGCCTTCGTGGTGCGCGGTGCGATGAAGTCGGCCTGGGACAAGCTTGACGGAGCGTCCGGAAAGCTGGGCGCCCCGGTGGGCGACCAGACCGTCGAAGGTGACGTGGTGTCCCAGAAGTTCACCGGCGGATCGATCGCTTGGAATCAGGCGAACAACACGTACAGCAGCGAACCGGCAGAGCTGGCGCAAGCGCTGTCGGGCTTGCAGATTCCCGGGACGAACCTGCCCGACGGCAGCAAGTCGACATCGACTGGCGCAGCCAAGGAGACGCACTGGAACTGGATGTGGGTGCTGATCCCGGTTGTGGTGCTGGCAGTGCTGGGCGCCCTCGCCGGGGCTGCCATGTGGTGGCAGCGGCGTCGGCCGGCCGCTGTTCTGCCAGGATCGCCGGTTGCAGTGCCAGCCCCGGTCGCCGATGACTACGACGACGATGACGAGCAGTGGGCCCACCAAGAACGGCACGAAGACCACCGCGAAGACCACCGCGAGCACGAGGGCACCGTCCGGCTGCCGAGTCGCTACGGCGCCTCCGCATCGCCGTACGCGTCTGAGCCTGAACTTCCCGTCTCGTCGATCCCGGACGCGCCGTGGCTGCACTACGGCGAGCACGAGAGCGAGGCGGAGGTCGACGACGATGACGACACCGACACCGCCCCCACCCGGGTGGTGACCGAAGAAGAGTTCGGCACCGGTCGGCATGCCGTGGGGCACGGCGGTTCCGGGGCGGACCCACGCGGGTTCGGCGCTGTCGCAGAATCCCGCAGGTTCGGCGGTGGCACGGACACCCGCACCTTCGGCGGTGGCGGCGAACCGCGCAACTTCGGCATCGACGAATCGGTGCACCCGGTGATGCATCTGCCGCTGGACGACCCATATCAGCAGCCGAACGGCTACCCGATCAAGGCGAATATCGGTTCGGGGCTCTACTACACCCCGCAGAACGCTCTGTATGACGACACCCTCGCCGAGATCTGGTTCGCCACTGAGGATGCGGCGCGGCTCAACGGCTTCACCAGGGCTGGCTGATCACCGCAGCGGCAGCGGCAGGTCGCGTTCGCGCTGCGGGCGGGGGCCGAAGAGTCGCCGCTGCGCCGCGGTAATCGGGATGTCGTTGATGCTGGACTCGCGGCGACTCATCCGGCCGTCGGCGACGAACTCCCAGAGCTCGTTGCCGTAGCTGCGCCACCACTGGCCGTCCACGTCGCAGCATTCGTACTGATAGCGCACCGCGATTCGGTTGTCCTGGTAGCACCACAGCTCCTTGCGCAGCGCGTAGTCGCGTTCGGCGGCCCACTTGCGCCGCAGAAATGCTTCGATCTCCGCGCGCCCGGTGAGGAATTCGTCCCGGTTGCGCCACACCGAATCCTCGGTGTAGGCCAGCGCCACACGTGCTGGATCCCGTGTGTTCCAGGCGTCCTCGGCGGCCTGCACCTTGTGTCGCGCCGACTCCGCATCGAACGGTGGGCATGGCGCGAACATGATCAGATCTTGCGGATGACGGTCACGACCTTGCCCAGCACCACCGCGTCGTTGCCTGGGATGGGATCGAAAATGGGGTTGTGCGGCATCAGCCAGACCTGACCGCCGGTGCGTTTGAACGTCTTGACGGTCGCCTCGCCATCGATCATGGCGGCCACGATGTCGCCGTTGTCGGCGACGTTCTGCTGGCGCACCACAACCCAGTCGCCGTCGCAGATCGCGGCGTCCACCATCGATTCGCCGACCACCTTGAGCAAGAACAGCTCACCTTCGCCGACCAATTCGCGGGGGAGCGGGAAGACATCCTCGACGGCTTCTTCGGCCAGGATCGGCCCGCCGGCCGCGATCCGGCCCAGAACCGGAATGAAAGCGGGCTCGGGCAGCGCATCCGAACCGGCGAACTCGGTGCGTTGCGCGGCCTCGGCGGCGCCGGTCATGTCGTCCTGGCCACGGACGTCGACCGCGCGGGGACGGTTGGGGTCGCGGCGCAAATAACCCTTGCGCTCGAGCGTGCGCAGCTGGTGAGCAACCGAAGAGGTCGAGGTCAGTCCGACGGCGTCGCCAATCTCGCGGATGCTCGGCGGGTAACCCCGCTCGTTCACCGAAGCGCGGATGACGTTCAGGATCGTGCGCTGCCGGGCGGTCAGCGCTGAGTCCGGACTCGCCGGGTTACTGCTGCTGTCACTCATGGGGGCGAATCTAGTCGCATAGCCGCGATTAATCAAACATGTGTTCGAGGTGTGTCGCGCGGGCGTTCGAAAGCGTCGGCAACTTGTCGGACCCCTTCGCTAATGTTTTCGACAACGATTCGATCACATGTTCGGACATCGAACATACAATCGATTAGTATTCGAACAGTCGAGCGAACAGGGTCGCCGACGCCGAGTGAGGGAGAACCGCACATGATGCTCATCGACACGATCGCCCCGACGTTCGAGCCGGCCCGCGACGAGCGTGCCCAGCTGCATCGCGGTCCCCGGACCTCGGGTCGCGCCTACCCGATCCGCACCCAGCCGGCACGGCTGGTTCGGCCGCGCCCGGGCGGCGCCCCGCTACGGCACCGCGGTTCCGGGGTGCTGATGTCCCGTGCGCCGCACCGGCCGCAGCCGGTCAAGGCCATCACCCCGGCGACCACCGTCGTGCTGGCCCTGGTCGCCGCCGGGATCACTGTGTGGCTCGGGCTGATCGCCCAGTTCGGCGCGGCAGCAGCCGGCAACGCCTCCGCGGTGCCCGACCAGCTTGGCGTGGTGCGCGTCCAGAGCGGGGAGAGCTTGACGCACCTGGCGGCCCGCGTCGCGCCGGACGCGCCGGCCGGACAGGTCATCGAGCGCATCCGCGAGCTCAACGGACTGGAATCGGTCGCCTTGGACGCCGGCCAGATGCTGATCGCTCCACTGGGCTGAGGTCGCCGTGTCGCTTCGGTCGCCGCTTGCGGCCACTGCGCAGCGCCGCCGGCAACCCGCGCAGGTACGCTCGCAGTTGTCCCAATGGCCCGCGGTGCCCCAGCTGTCTGAGGGTGCGGGTTCCCGGCACGGCGAAGGAGCGGCAATGCACTGCCCGTTTTGTCGCCATCCAGACTCCCGGGTGGTGGATTCCCGCGAAGCCGATGAAGGCCAGGCCATTCGGCGTCGTCGGTCCTGTCCGGAATGCGGTCGCCGTTTCTCCACGGTGGAAACCGCAGTGCTAGCCGTGGTTAAGCGCAGTGGCGTCACCGAGCCGTTCAGCCGGGAGAAGGTCATGCGCGGCGTACGCCGGGCCTGCCAGGGCCGCCAGGTCGACGACGATGCGCTGAATCTGCTGGCTCAGCAGGTGGAAGACGCTGTGCGAGCGGCAGGTTCGCCGGAGATTCCCAGCCACGAGGTGGGGTTGGCGATCTTGGGTCCGCTGCGCGAACTCGACGAAGTGGCCTATCTGCGATTCGCCTCGGTGTACCGGTCTTTTTCCTCGGCCGCCGACTTCGAGCGGGAGATCGAGGCCCTGCGCGAACACCGCGAGATGCCCAGCACGAGTTGAGCGCTGCGGGCGCCACCGCGCACTACGCTGGCGGCATGGCACCCGAGTTGCATCCGAACCTTGTGGAGCTGGCCCCGCTGTTGGGCACCTGGTCTGGCCGGGGTTCCGGGGTGTATCCCACGATCGCGTCATTCGACTACCTCGAAGAGGTGGTGTTCTCACACGTCGGCAAGCCGTTCCTGGTTTACGGCCAGAAGACCAAGTCGCCCGGCGAGGGCCTGCCCCTGCATGCCGAGACTGGCTACTTGCGGGTGCCGCAACCCGGTCAGATCGAATGGGTGCTGGCGCACCCCAGCGGTATCACCGAAATCGAGGTAGGCAGCTACACGGTCACCGCCAACGGCGTGGACCTACAGATGTCCGCGCCGACGATCGGGCTGGCGCCGACGGCCAAAGAAGTGAGCGTCCTGAGCCGCCACTATCGCCTCGACGGCGATGAGTTGTCCTACACGCTGGACATGGGCGCAGTCGGTCAGCCTGCGCAGAACCATCTCACCGCCACGCTTCGTCGAAACGGGTAACCCGGCTCAGTCGTCGCCGTCGAGGTTCTTCTTCGCCTCCTGTGCCAGGAAGCGCTCGAACTCGGCACCGAGTTCGTCGGCGCTGGGCAGCTCCTCGTCGCGGGACAGCAGCGAGCGATTCTCCTGGGCGGTGACGAATGCGTCGTACTGGCGTTCCAGGGCCGTCACCACTTGGGCCACTTCGGCGCTCGCTTCGACCTGCTGGTCGATCTTGGACCGGATCTCGGCCGCGGATTCGCGGAGGTCGCTGAGCGGCAGCTCCAGCGCGCCGGTCTGGGCGGCCTGCTTGAGCAGCGCCTCGGCGGCCTCGGGGTAGTCGGTCTGGGCCACGTAATGCGGCACGTGCACCGTGAAGCCGACGACCTCATGGCCGTGCTGTGCCATCCGGTACTCCAGCAGGTTGGACGCGCTGCCGGGAACCTGAACCTCGGTGATCCACGGGGTGAATTCGCTGATCAGGTCGCGGTTGTTGGAATGTGCGGTCAGCGTCACCGGCCGGGTGTGGGGGACGGCCATCGGGATGGTGCCCAAGCCGATGGTCCGGCGCACCCCGAGCTGTTCGGCCAACAGCCGCACCGCGGTGATGAACCGCTCCCACTTCAGGTCGGGCTCCATGCCCGCCAACAGCAGGAACGGCGTGCCCGCACTGTCCCGCAGCGCGTGCAGGCTGAGCTCGGGTTCGGTGTAGTGGGTGAAGTGGTCGGCCTTGAACGTCATCAGCGGTCGCCGCGAGCGATAGTCGAGCAGGTCATCGATCGCGAATGACGCCACCAACTCACTGTCTAGGTTGCTCTTGAGGTGCTTGGCGGCAAGGCGGATCGCGTGGCCGGCGTCGGAGAAGCCCTCCAGGGCGTGGATCAGGACCGGTCCCTCACCGTCCGCCGACATCAGCTGTGGCGCCGGCACCTCCAACTCGTACATGCCGCTCTGCTCGACCTGATAGTGCCGGTCCCGATCGGGACCGTTGTCCAGGTAGTCGGCCATCGCCTTCGCCTCCTCGTTGTGCAGATCGCAATGGATCGCACCGTCCATTTTCCCCCACCGGGGGCCGCACGCCGAAAACGGTGCGCGTATGTGGTCCACAACGTACGGGGGCGCCGTCAGAATTCCGCGGCGCCGTGGGCGTTCGCTGAGCGAGGAAAAGGCTTCCGGCGGCGCCTCAGCTGCGGAATTGCTGGAGGGCCCGCATTTTATTCATCACGTCCAATGCGGCGTTCTTGTATGCCTCAGAGAACGTCGGGTAGTTGAACACCGCATCCACCAGGTATTCCACCGTGCCGCCGCATCCCATGACGGCCTGGCCGATGTGCACCATCTCGGTCGCGTTGGTGCCGAAGATGTGCACGCCGAGCAGCGTCAGGTCGGTGGTGGAGACGAGCAGCTTGAGCATGCCGTAGGAGTCACCGGCGATCTGACCGCGGGCCAGCTCCCGATACCGGGCCACTCCGACCTCGTAGGGGATCGCGCTGCGGGTCAGTTCCAATTCGGTCGCCCCCACGTAGGAGACCTCCGGGATCGAGTAGATCCCGATCGGTTGCAGGTCGGTGATTCCATCGGTCGGCTCGCCGAACGCGTGGTAGGCAGCCAGTCGACCCTGCTCCATCGACGTCGCCGCCAGGGCGGGGAAACCGATCACATCACCGACGGCATAGATGTGCTCGACCGAGGTCTGGAACATGTTGTCGACGACGATGCGGCCCCGCTCGTCGGTGGCCAGGCCGGCTTTGGCCAAGTCGAGATGGGCGGTGTGGCCTTGGCGGCCAGCCGAGTACATCACCGTCTCGGCGGGGATCTGCTTGCCGCTTGCCAATGTGGTGACGGTGCCGCTGGAGCTGACGTCGACGGCGGTCACCTCTTCGCCGAACCGAAAGGTGACGGCCAGGTCGCGCAGGTGAAAGCGCAGGGCTTCGACGACTTCTGGGTCGCAGAACTCCAGCATCGAGTCTCGTTTCTCCACCACCGTCACCCGGGTGCCCAGCGCAGCGAACATCGATGCGTATTCGATGCCGATCACACCGGCGCCGACGACCACCATCGAGGCCGGGATGAATCGCAGGTCGAGGATCCCGTCGGAGTCCAGCACCCTTTCCTCGTCGAACGTGACGCCGGCGGGGCGGACTGGCTTGGTTCCGGTGGCGATCACGATGTAATCGCCTGTGATCGTGGTCTTCTCGGTCCCGCCATGGCCGTCGACCACGACCGTGTGCGGGTCGATGAACCGGCCGTGTCCCAGAAGCAGGTCGACGCGATTGCGCATCAACTGGTTGCGCACCACCTCGGTTTCCTTGCCGATCACATGCTGGGTGCGCGCCAACAGATCCGCGGGCGTGATCTTGTCCTTGACCCGGTAGCTGGCGCCGTAGAGGTCGCGCTGGTTCATCCCGGTCAGGTAAAGCACCGCCTCGCGCAGCGTTTTGGAGGGGATGGTGCCGGTATTCACGCAGACGCCGCCGATCATCCGGCCGCGTTCGACCACTGCGACCGACTTGCCGAGTTTGGCCGAGGCGATGGCGGCCTTCTGCCCTCCTGGACCTGAACCGATCACGATGATGTCGTACTCGCGCTTCGCATCCATGACACAGACACTTACGCCCATTCGCCCGGTCATGCATCTCGAACACCATCTGTTCACAGTTGGCGGTTCATCCCCAACCTGGTGGGCGGGCTGGGCTGCGCGAGCCCCCGATGACGGGGGTGGTCGTCAACGTTGCTGCCATGACAACCAAGCAACCGGAATTCACGCTGAATCGGCCCGGAGCCCTCATCGCTGCGCTGCCGGCCATCCTCGGCTTCGTTCCCGAGAAGTCCCTGATCCTGGTGGCGCTCGACGGGGGCGAACTGGGATCGGTGCTGCGGGTGGATCTGTCCGACACACTCGTGGACACCGTGGGCCGGCTCGCCGACGTCGCCGCGGCCGCTGCCCCGGCCGCCGCCATCGCGGTGATCGTCGACGCTGCGGGCGCGCGCTGCCCGGTCTGCAACGACCAGCACCGCCGGCTGATCGCCGCGCTGGGCGAGGAGTTGGCCGGCCACGGCATTGTGCTGCTCGGCGCGCACGTTGTGGATCAGGTGGCCCATGGTGGGCGGTGGCACTGCGCCGACGGGTGCGGTGTCGGAGGCCCGGTCGACGACCCGGAGGCGTCACCGCTGGCTGCCGCCGCGGTCCTCGAGGGCAGGCGGCTGTACGCCCGGCGAGCAGACCTGCAGGCGGCCATCACCCCCGATGACGCGGCCCGCTGCGCCGCGGTGGCCGCGGCGATCGACGACTGTGCGGCGCAGTGGACGGCGGGGGAGGGCGACACCCGGGATCGGGCCCGCCGCGACGTTGAGCAGGTGCTGGCCGCCATCGTCGCGCTGGCGGGTGGCCGGGAGCCCACCGCTGCGGAGCTGGCCAGGCTCGGATGCCCGCTCACCGATGTGCTTGTTCGGGACACCCTGTGCGCGTTGGCAATCGGCGAGCGTGCAGATGAAGCCGAGCGGCTTTGGTCGGCGTTGGCCCGGGCCTTGCCCGAGCCGTGGCGGGCCGAGGCCTTGGTCCTGCTGGCGTTCAGCGCCTACGCACGTGGCGACGGCCCGCTGGCCGGGGTGTCACTGGAAGCCGCCCTGCGGGGCAAGCCAGGGCATCGGATGGCTGGCCTGCTCGACACTGCTTTGCAGTCCGGGCTGCGGCCGGAGCGCATCCGCGGACTGGCGGACACCGGTTATCGGCTGGCCCAGCAGATCGGGGTGCAGCTGCCGCAGCGGCAGGGGTTCGGTCAGCAAGCAGGCTGAGCCCGGCGGTTCAGCGAGGTTCGACGGAGGAGAGGCGAAGCTGGGACCGCCGCATGAGCCCGGCGGTTCAGCGAGGTTCGACGGAGGAGAGGCGAAGCTGGGACCGCCGCACGAGCCCGGCTGACTCGCGGGGCGCTCAGACTTTCTGGACCTTCACGGCATGCGCCATCTCGTAGGGCAGGCTGACGTCGGTGTGGCCGGGAATCACGATGGTCACGCCGTCGTCGCCATCGGCCTGCACGGTCACCCTGGCGTTGGGCACCACACCGGCCTCCTTGAGCCGGGTGATCAGGTCGATGTCGCCCTGGACATGCTCGGTGAGCTGACGCACCACCACTGCCACCGGGGAACCGGCAGGCAGCTCGGTCAGCCGCACCAGATCGGAGTCCCAACCGGCGGAGTCCGAGCCGAAGCCGAGGTCCGGCAGGCCGGGGATGGGGTTGCCGAACGGAGACGTGGTCGGGTTGTCGAGCACCTGAACCAGGCGCCGCTCGACGTCCTCGCTCATCACGTGTTCCCAGCGACAAGCCTCGGCATGCACCTCTTCCAGCGGCAGCCCAATGATGTCGACGAGCAGGCGCTCAGCAAGCCGGTGCTTGCGCATCACCGAGACGGCCAGGGTGCGGCCTTTCTCGGTCAGTTCGAGGTGACGGTCGCCGGCCACTTTGAGCAAGCCGTCGCGCTCCATCCGGGACACCGTCTGGCTGACGGTCGGACCACTTTGCTCCAGTCGCTCGGCTATCCGCGCACGCAGCGGGGTGACACCCTCTTCCTCAAGGTCGTAGATCGTCCTGAGGTACATCTCGGTGGTATCAACCAGGTCATTCATTCGGCACCTTCCGTCGCAGCCGAGTCTACTTCGGCAGCCAAGGAGACGGTTAGCGAGCGACGTCCGGTGCTTCGGCGACAACCACGTCCGGCGGGCCACCGAGATCGGCGGCCCGCCGGAGCGGGGGACAGGCGGCCCGAGGGCCGGCGTCAGCTGGCGTACGAGCGCAGTCGGTCGGCGCGTTCTCCGTGGCGCAGCTTGGCCATCACCTCGCGCTCGATCTGGCGGACCCGCTCGCGAGACAGACCGAACAACTTGCCGATCTGGTCCAGCGTGCGAGGCTGGCCGTCGTCGAGGCCGAACCGCAGCCGAATCACCTGGTGCTCGCGCTCGTCGAGGGTGGCCAGCACGCTACGGATGTCGGTGTGCAGCAGCTCCGAGATCACCGCGTTCTCCGCCGACATCGCCTCGGAGTCCTCGATGAAGTCGCCCAGCGGGGCCTCCTCGTCGGAGCCGACCGGCATGTCGAGGCTGACCGGGTCGCGGCTGTGCTCGAGCAGGTCGTTGATCTTCTCCGCCGGAATGCCGGATTCGGCGGCGAGTTCCTCGTCGGTGGCCTCGCGGCCCAGCTGCTGGTGCATCTCACGCTTGATCCGGGCCAGCTTGTTCACCTGTTCCACCAGGTGGACTGGCAGCCGGATGGTGCGGCTCTGATCTGCCATCCCGCGGGTGATGGCCTGGCGGATCCACCAGGTCGCATAGGTGGAGAACTTGAAACCCTTTGCGTAGTCGAACTTCTCCATCGCGCGGATCAACCCCAGGTTGCCTTCCTGGATCAGGTCCAGAAGTGGCATGCCCCGGCCGGTGTAGCGCTTGGCCAGTGAGACCACCAGGCGCAGGTTGGCTTCGAGCAGGTGCCGACGGGCGGCCTCGCCGTCTCGTACCACCGTCGCCAGTTCGCGCTTGCGCTTCTCGCCGAAGCGCTTGCGGGTGTCGAGCAGATGCTGGGCGTACAACCCCGCCTCGATCCGTTTGGCGAGCTCTACCTCGTCGGCGGCATTGAGCAATGCTGTCTTGCCGATTCCGTTGAGGTACACGCGCACCAGATCTGCGGCTGGGCTCTGGGTGTCCAGATCGCCGTCGATCCGACTGGTGGTGGCATCTGCGTTTGCCATTGCGGCCTCCCGTTGATCGGCTTCAGCTGTCACACGTGTCAACGCCCGACACGCGTGCAGAGTTCCCGGCCGATCGCGTTTCCACACCACCTGACGTGCGGAAATACGGCAATGACTTTGAGAATGTGCTAAGAACCGGTACCGTACGGCGCTTCGCCGGTGGTGCTGCCGTCCGATTCCGGCGGCGTACGCCGCTCCAGGGCGGGGCGGGTGCCGGTGGGAAACAGTGGCGTATGAGTGGGTGCCGCTTCATACCGGCGGGGTTCTTCGGCGCTGCGGGGAGGCCGGTCGTTGGCGATCAGCACCGCCATCCACGGCAACGGTATCGACGCCACCAGGATCAGCACGGAAATCAGGCCGTTGTGCCACATTCCGTAGGCGATCGCGGCCAGGATCAGCGCCGGCACCCGGAACGCCATCAGGGTCAGATACTTGCGTACCCGTTCGCGGTGCTGCTGTTCGTAGGACGGGGCGGCCGCAGTGATCAGGACAGGTCGGCCGTCGTCGTCGAAACCCAGCTCGGGGCCGTGCTTCATCCCTCCACTGTCCCACACGAACGATTCGGCGGCACGAGGGGTTTTGGATCATCCCCGGTTCTGGGCACAATGGGGAGATGGGCATACAGACCGACACCCTCGAGCGCACCGATTCCGAGGAACGCGTCGATGACGGGACCGACGGTGACACCCCGAAGTATTTCCACTACGTCAAGAAAGACAAGATCGCCGAGAGCGCGGTCATGGGCACCCACGTGGTGGCGCTGTGCGGTGAGGTCTTCCCGGTGACCAAGTCGGCCAAGCCCGGCTCGCCGGTCTGCCCGGACTGCAAGAAGATCTACGCGACTCTCAAGCAGGCTTGACCGAATCGGTGTCATCGCAGGTCTGGCCCGTCTGGCCGGCCCGTGACACCACCCACCTACGCAGCTGGTGCAGATGAGTGGCCTGTGCGGGCCACTCCTCTTGAACTGCCGCGTTCAGTTCGGCGCCCAGCATGATGGCGAAGCCGAGCAGGAACGCGAACAGCAGGAAGGCGATCGGTGTCGCCAACGCCCCATAGGTGTAGCCGGTGCTGGTGATGTAGCGCAGGTAGATCCGCAGCCCCATCGTCGCCACAACGAACACCGTGGTGGCCAGCAGCGCGCCGAACACCAGCCGATGTGAGGGCAGCGGCTTGGGCAGCGATACCCGATAGAGCACGGTCACCGCCAGCAGCAGGCCCAACACCAGCGCCGGGTAGTAGCCGAACCGCAATACGTCGGTCCACTGCGCCGGCAGGTGCTCGGCGACCGCATGCGGCCCCAGTGCGGCCAACGGCGCCGTGGCCACGGCGATCACCAGCATGGCGACATAGAGGCCCAGCGCAAAAAAGCGTTGCCGTACCGGATGCCGCAGCGGAGTTTGATCGTGCGCTTCGACCACCGAGTCGACGAACGCCGAGATCGCCGAGGAGCCGGCCCACAACGAGATCACGAAGCCCAGCGAGACCACCTCGCCGCGGGCATTGGCCACGATGTCCCGCACGGTCGGCTCGATGATCTCCACCACGACGTTCTTCGAGAAGAAGCTGCTGGCCATGCCGATCAGCCGGTCCTGGATGGTGGCCAGCGTGTCCGGTCCGAACAGTGGCGCCACGTAGGACAGGCTTCCCAGCATTCCCAACAGCAACGGTGGCAGTGACAACACCGACCAGAATCCCGCCTGCGCCGATTCGGCGAAGATCGAATCGTCCCAGCTCTTGACCAGAGTGCGACGTCCGATACGGAGCAAGTGATGACGGGAAGGTTTGGGGATCTGGTCACTCATGACCAGCCCAGCATTCCTGACGGGTGCTGCTATTGCACAATCGCGCAGACGGGCGTGTTGCGTGCCGGCTCCGGTTACGCCTCAGTCGCTGCGCTGACCTGAATCACGGCGGCCAGCTCGATCAGCTTGGCTTCGTGCTCGTTGGCGTGATGCTGGCAGAAAAGAAGTTCGGCACCGGAGGGCAGCGTGGCTCGTACCCGTGCGGCGGCACCGCACCGGTCGCATCGATCAGCCCGAGTGAGTTCAGGACTGGTCAGAGTCGCGTTCATGGGCTCCTCCGTTCTCGCGGTTGTTCTCAAGTGTGTCAGACGCTTGAGCGTTCGGCGTTGTTCCCCCGTTCGGCTGTGTCGTGTCTCACCCCGGGAGACGGTGCGGCAGGATCGATGCCATGACACGATCGCCTATCCCGTCCGATGCGCTGGTGCACCTGTGCAGTGCCGGCGACTGGGCGCAGGCACAAGCGTCCGGGGCGCTGCGTCCGGAGTCGTTGGACAGTGTGGGATTCGTGCACATGTCCACTCCGCAGCAGGTGCACCTACCCGCGAATCGGCTGTATCGGGGCTGCACGGATCTGGTGTTGTTGCAGGTGGATCCGGCTAAGGTCGGCGCACCGGTGCGTTGGGAGCCGGGCGTTCCCAGCGATCCGGAGGCCATGCTGTTCCCGCACCTGTACGGGCCGTTGCCCGCCTCGGCCGTGATGAGTGTCAGTGATTATCGGCCCGGCCCGGACGGTGTGTTCGCTCCGGCGGGCTGAGGTTGAACGGGGTCGTCGGCTTGGCTGCTGACGCCCGGGTGAGTTCGCTACGGGCGAACGTGGTTTGCGCCTTATTGATCAAAACGGCGGGCACTCGCGGCCAGGCGGCGGCGACCGCGTTGATCGCGGCGAACACAGCGGGATCCAGATCGGCCTCGGGTGGTACTCGGTGGCCGTGGGTCGCAGCACGCTTCAACAACGCCGCGAAACTCGCCTGCGACGCGTCATCGGTCGGCATGCTGGGCGATCCTACGCCGCAGCGTAGACGTCGGCGTCTTAGACCGCCCGGGCCTCGATGATCGCCAGCGGGCTGGTGGTGGGAATCACGCGCTGCAGCTCGAATCCCGTCTGGGACAGCAACTCGGCGTACTCGCGCCGGGTGCGTTCCTGTCCGCCGGCGGCAACCAGCATCTCCAGGTCGAGGACCAGCCCGAGGTGGGCGGGCGCGCCCTCGGGCAGCACCATCTCGAACAGCAGCACCTTGCCGCCGGGCGCGATAGCGGCCCGGACATTGCGCAGAATCGCCAATGACTGCTCGTCGTCCCAGTCGTGGATGACGGTCTTGAGCAGATAGGTGTCGCCGCCGGCGGGGACCGACTCGAAGAAGGACCCACCGTGGAGATCACAGCGTGACGCCACGTCCGCCACCGTTGCGCCGGCGCCGGCGACCACCTGCGGTAGATCGAACAGCACGCCGCGAGCATCCGGCGCCTGACGCAGCACTGCGGCCAGCAGCGCGCCGTGGCCGCCGCCCACATCCACGATCAGCTTACTGGCGCTGAAATCGTATGCGGGAACAGCGCTTTCGATCGCCATAGCGGACGCGCCGGTCATGGCATCGTTGAAGACCTGCGCCAGCTCAGGGTCGGTGTCGGTGTAGGAAAAGAACGACATCCCGCGGACCTTGCTGACGGCGGTCTCGCCGGTCCGTACCGAGTGCTCGAGGTTCGACCAGTGTTCGCGGTGCGCCGGGTGGCCGATGAACGCGAGCATCGGGGCTACGCCGGCCGGGTTGTCCGAGACCAGCGCTTGTCCGGTACGGGTCAGCGCGAAGCGGCCATCGCGGCGCAGTTTGAGCACCGAGTGGCTGGCCAGCGCTCGCATCAGCCGGTACGTGGCGCGAGGGTCGGTGCCCACTCGATGGGCGACATCCTCGGCGGTCAGCGGGCCGTCACTGAGCGCATCTGCAATACCGATTCGCACCGCGGCTGCAAGCGCCTGGGTCAGCCAGCCGCCGAAGGCCAGCTCCATGATGGCCACGGGTGCAGGGACGGTGGCCTGGCGCAGGCGCTGCAGAGCGCCACGAAACGCGTTGACGGCACTGAGCACTGCCGCAGGAGGCGTTTTAGCCATCGCGCGCTGCGCGCTAGTCGAGGTAGTCGCGCAGGACCTGGGACCGGCTGGGGTGCCGCAGTTTCGACATCGTCTTCGACTCGATCTGACGAATGCGTTCGCGGGTGACGCCGTAAACCTGGCCGATCTCGTCGAGGGTGCGCGGCTGGCCGTCGGTGAGGCCGAACCGCAGCCGCACCACGCCGGCCTCGCGCTCGGAGAGCGTCTCGAGCACCGACTGCAGCTGGTCTTGCAGCAGGGTGAACGACACGGCGTCGACCGCCACGACGGCTTCGGAGTCCTCGATGAAGTCACCGAGCTGCGAGTCGCCCTCGTCGCCGATGGTCTGGTCCAGCGAGATGGGCTCGCGGGCGTACTGCTGGATCTCCAGCACCTTCTCCGGGGTGATGTCCATCTCCCGGGCGAGTTCCTCGGGGGTGGGCTCGCGGCCCAGGTCCTGCAGCAGCTCGCGCTGGATGCGGCCGAGCTTGTTGATCACCTCGACCATGTGCACCGGGATACGGATGGTGCGCGCCTGGTCGGCCATGGCGCGGGTGATGGCCTGGCGGATCCACCAGGTGGCGTAGGTGGAGAACTTGTAGCCCTTGGTGTAGTCGAACTTCTCCACCGCGCGGATCAGACCGAGGTTGCCCTCCTGGATCAGGTCCAGGAACGCCATTCCGCGGCCGGTGTAACGCTTGGCCAGCGACACCACCAGTCGCAGGTTGGCCTCGAGCAGGTGGTTCTTGGCGCGGTCGCCGTCGCGACAGATCCACGCCATGTCACGCCGGTAGGCGACCGCGAGCTTCTCGCCCTTTTCGGTGTGCTCGGCCATCTTCTGAGTGGCGAACAGACCGGCCTCGATCCGCTTGGCCAGCTCGACTTCCTCTTCGGCGTTGAGCAGCGCGACCTTGCCGATCTGCTTGAGGTAGGCGCGCACCGAGTCGGCCGAGGCGGTGAGCTCGGCGTCCTTGCGGGCCTGGCGCAGCGCCTCGGATTCCTCTTCGTCCCAGACGAAGTCGCCGGACGCCTTGTCCTTCTCGCTGGGCTCTGCGATTTCGTCGTCTTCTTCGTCGCCCGCACTACCGGCGGCGACGGCGGCGGGACCCGGTGCGGCGTCGTCGCCGTCGCCATCCTCGAGATCGTCGATGGCCACGTCGGCGTCGTCGATGTCGTCGTCACCGGGCTCGCCGTCCAGCTCTACATCGGTGTCGAGATCCTCGGGTGCCAAGTCGGCGTCGGCGTTCTTGGCGCCGGCCTTGGTGGCCTTGGCAGCCTTCTTCGCCGGGCCCCGGGTCGCGGGCTTGGCCTCGCCGGCGGCCGACTTGGTTGCCTTCTTGGCGGGCGCTGCTGCCTTGGTGGCCTTGGCTGCGGTCCGCTTGGCGGGAGCCTTCGCAGGCGACTTCACGGCGGCTTTGGCGGGTGCCTTGGTGGCACTGCCCTTCTTGGGCTCCTCAGTCGCCGGCTGTGCCTTGCTCGCTGCCACGTCCACCCCTTCGGTCGGACTGACTTTCGGGTCGCAGCGTCGTGCGCGACCGAAAGTGTCGGGTATGTCGAATGTCGGCTCTATTTCAGTTGGTGATCAACTGGGATAGTCGCCGCTATCGGTTAGGCGGCCGCCGTCGACCATTGTAACGACAGGGTGAGGCGGTAATCGCCGAGCGGGCGTTATTCAGCGGGTCACATCGGCCGATGACGCCATCGCGGCCCCGACAATCCCCGCGGTGTTCTGCAATGTCGCGGCGACCACCGGGGTCCGGTTGCCCAGCAATGGCACCCACCGATCGGCTTTGCGGCTGATACCGCCCCCGACGATGATCAGGTCCGGGCAGAGCGCGTCCTCGATCGCCATCAGCACCATGGTCACCTGCTTGGCCCATTTCTCCATGGACCAGTTCCTGCGCTCCTTGACCGACGCGGCGGCCCGGTGTTCGGCTTCTTTGCCGCCCACCTCGATATGCCCGAGTTCGGTGTTGGGCAGCAGCTTTCCGTTGTGGATCACCGCCGAGCCGATCCCGGTCCCGAAGGTGAGCAAGACGACCACGCCGCTGTTGTTCTTGCCTGCGCCGAACCGCTCTTCGGCCAGCCCGGCGGCGTCGGCGTCGTTGAGGATGACGATCTGCTGGCCGTCGAGTTCGGCGGCGATCGTCTCCTGCGCGTTCAGCCCGATCCAGGACTTGTCCACGTTGGCGGCGGTCTGCACGACACCGTTGACCACCACGCCCGGATAGGTGACACCCAGTGGGCCGGTCCACCCGAAGTCCCGGACCACCGCGGCGACGGTCTGGGCGACCAAGGCCGGTGTGGCGGGGCTGGGGGTCGGCAGCTTGAACCGCTCACCGATCAGCGCGCCGGTGTCCAGATCGACGACGCCACCCTTGATGCCGCTGCCGCCCACGTCGACGCCGAAGCCCCGTCGCTGCCGCCGGGCGCCGGCGATCGGACGGTCCTCGATCGGGGAGGGGACGGGGTCGCTCATCGGATCTCCTCTTCGGCGATCGGTCGTCAGCAGGTGCCGGAATGAATCTTGGTCAGCAGTGCAGGGTCGGGCAACCCGGTGGCGTCGGGACGCAGACCGGCCAGCGCGGCCTCGATGTCGTCGCTGTGAGACAGGCTGACGAAGTCGCTGCCGACCGCCAGATCCACCGAATCGTCGGCGCGGTCGTCGCGGAACAGTTCCGTGCACGGAGCCACCAACCACAGTGCGGCCGCGGCGGCCTGGCCTGCCGGGCCGAACCGGATCTGGCCCTGGCAGTCCAGCCGGTCCTCGGCGTAGATGGGGTCGTTGGCGGCGGTTGGTTGGGCGAAGCCGTCGTCGCGCAGCGCGTCGGCGACATCGGCGGCCTGTCCGGCACGGCCGCTGGCGTTGAGGACGCGAGCCTTGATGTCAGCCAGTTTGGCCGGGGTGGTGCTGATCATCGCGGCGCGCGGCACCTGAGTGCCCAGCCGCGGCTGGTCTGGCTCGGTCGGCGCCGGCGGGGCATTGCACACCGCGACTTCATGGACGTCGGCCGGCCGGGTGAGTGCTACCCCCCACGCCACGGCGGTCAGCAATGCCAGCGCGGCCAAGGCGTAACCGGCCGGTCGGTTGTTGCGTCGCCGGAACGGCCGACCGTGTTTGTCGAACTCGGAACCGGTAGTGATTTGCGCGACCACGTACGCACTCTAGAGGGCGCCCGCGGGGGCGATGACCGTGGTCAACAACGTAATGTGACGTAAATCACACTTGATCTGAGCGCGTTCCGGGCACGAATCATTTGGTGGATGCGTTCGACGCTGGTACAAAGCTCGCGCAGGGTTTCGAGGGGACTTGAGGGGAGAAGACCATGGCTACCGATTACGACGCCCCACGGCGCACCGAGACCGACGACGTTTCCGAGGATTCGTTGGAGGAACTCAAGGCGCGGCGTAACGAGGCGCAGTCCGCTGTGGTCGACGTCGACGAGTCCGAATCGGCCGAGTCGTTCGAACTGCCGGGCGCCGACCTGTCCGGTGAAGAGCTGTCGGTACGTGTCGTGCCGAAGCAGGCCGACGAGTTCACCTGCTCGAGCTGTTTCCTGGTTCAGCACCGCAGCCGTCTGGCCAGCGAGAAGAACGGTGTGATGATCTGCACCGACTGCGCGGCCTGACCGGGCCCGTCCCGCTCAATCCTGCTTAGTCCGATGGCGACGACCCGCTGCGCCCGACTTCGTCGCGCTGGCGGTCGTCGCTAGTCCGAATGGCGACGACCCGCTGCGCCCGCTGGGGATCTAGGACTGCAACGCCGCCAGCAGCCGCTGCGGATCGCGGCAGCTGACCAGCCAGTACGGTGTCGGGTCGTCGGGATCATCGAGGACGACCAAGACCATGGGCCCGACCCAGCCGCGGTGCACGACATAGGCCGCCGGATCGAGCTGGCGGCCCAGCGCGGCAGACTTGGCCGACCGTGGGACCTCGGCGCAGCGTGCGATCGCCGTTGTGGGCAGGTGCGCGTCACCGGCCCACAGCTGCGTTTCCCCGCCGCTTTCGACGACTCGCACCTTGATGCGTCCCAGCCACAGCAGGGCGCCGACGGTGATCGCGAAGAACACCGCGTACGGCAGCCAGCCGGGCAGAGTGCGCAGGCCCAGGCGGACTTCGTAGGCCATCAGGCCATTACCCAGGAACCCCAGTGGCCACCACCACCACGGCACCCACAGCTGTTCGCTGTAGCGCACTGTTTGCGATGCCCGATGGTTCAGGCGCGATCCCGACATCCGGCTAAGAGTAGTCTTGCGCCTCGTGTCACCCAGTCTTGCGGTTGTTCGCTTGGATCCGGATCTTCCACTGCCGAGCCGTGCTCACGCCGGCGATGCCGGCGTCGACCTCTACAGCGCGATCGATGTCGAGTTGGGTCCAGGTCAACGTGCTCTGGTACCCACCGGGATCGCGGTGGCGATTCCCTTCGGCATGGTCGGCCTCATCCACCCTCGGTCGGGTTTGGCTGCGCGGGTGGGTCTTTCGATCGTCAACAGTCCCGGCACCGTCGACGCGGGCTATCGTGGTGAGATAAAGGTCTCGTTGGTCAACCTGGACCCGGCCACGCCGATCGAGATCCACCGCGGCGACCGGATCGCCCAACTGCTGGTGCAGCGGGTCGAGCTTCCGGAACTGATCGAGGTGACCTCGTTCGACGAGGCCGGGCTGGAACCGACGACCCGTGGTTCCGGTGGACACGGGTCCTCCGGTGGGCACGCGAGCCTGTGATGGCTTGCGACGAAGAAGCGATGAAGATGGGCGGCTGTGATGGCATTCGGTAGGGGTAAAGGCAAGGGCGAGGCGGTCGAGCCGACGAGCGCCGGGCCGGAAGCCTCCGGAGCAGCGGACGAGTTCGTATCGGATTCGGAGGAGCTGGAGGGCCCCTTCGACATCGAAGATTTCGACGACCCCGCAGCGGCGACGACGGCCCGACTCGACCTGGGTTCGGTGCTGGTGCCGATGCCCGCGGGCGCTCAGGTCCAGGTCGAGCTGAGCGAGGCGGGTGTCCCCAGTGCGGTGTGGCTGGTGACGCCCAACGGTCGGTTCAACATCGCCGCCTATGCGGCGCCCAAGTCGCCGGGTCTGTGGCGCGAGGTGGCCGGTGAGCTGGCCGACGCGCTGCGCAGGGACAACGCGATGGTCAGCATCATCGATGGGCCGTGGGGCCGGGAGGTGCTCGGTTCGGCGACCGGCGCAGTCCGGTTCATCGGCGTCGACGGCTACCGCTGGATGGTGCGCTGCGTGATCAACGGCCGGCCCGAAACCATGGACGTGCTCGCCCAGCAGGCACGAGAGGCGCTGGCGGACACGGTCGTCCGGCGCGGCGACACTCCGCTGCCGGTGCGCACCCCGTTGCCGGTGCGGCTGCCCGAGCCGATGGCCGAGCAGTTGCGCGCGGCCGCGGCGCAGCAGGCCGCTGCGCAGCAGGCGGCGGCCGAGCAGGCCGCAGCCCAGCAGGCGAACGCGCTGCAGCAGGCCGCGATGTTCGGCGGAGGCGGCGATGTACCGCCCGCGCCGGCCGCACGGCGCAGCGTGGAGGGCTCTGCGATGCAGCAGCTGCGCACGATCACCGGCGGTTAGCGAGCCTCGACGGGGGAGAGGCGGAGCTGGACCGCCGAATTAAACCCCGGGGGGTAGGCCCGGTTAGCCCCCAGCGATCGTCAGCGCGGTCACGCAGGCGGTGCCCAAGGCGGTCGGGTCGGCGCCGATCTGGTCGAGGGTGACGGTGCACAGTGCCGCCCGCGGGGCGGCGGTGGCCCACTCGGAGGCCGTCTGCAGCGGATGAACCGCGTCGTCGACGGCCGCGGTCACGCCCATCGGCACGGTCAGGGCCGCCAGGTCGGCGTACGTCGGTGCGACATAAGCCGCAGCCTCTTCCAGAGCGTCGGGGAGCTGCGGCCACTGCGCGGTCCACGAGCGGGTCAACTCGTCGCCGAGCCAGGTCGGGCTCGATGCCCGCATCTGGGCCACCACTGCCGCCAGGCCGTCATTGCGCAACTGCCCGGCGCTGTAGCGCGCGGCATGGGCTGCTGGGGCGTCATCGGGGGAGCCGGTCCAGGCCGGCAGCGCGGCCAGCACCCCGACCACTCGCTCGGGATGGCGCAGTGCCCACGCGGTGGCCACCGCCGCGCCGATCGAGACCCCGCCGACGAGGATCGGGCCGGACCGGGCGGCCGCCGCATCCAGCGCCTCCAGATAGCCCTCGATGAGGCGGCCGGGCTGCGGGCGATGAGTGACCAATTCGGCACCCACCTGCTGCAACGGAGAGAAGAACGCCCGGCGAATGTAGTCGTCGTCGGATCCGGTCCCCGGCAGCAGGACGGCCGTCACGCCGGGCAGAAACATGCCACCTCTTGATCGTGTTGGGTGTTGTCAGCCACCCCGTGGGCAGGTCATGTGGCATTCGATATTCAACAGGTCTACCGTAGCGTGCGCACACGATTGAGGGAGAGGGCAATGGCTGCTCCGAAAGGGTACCTGCGCCGGCTGACTCGGCGATTGACGGAAGATCCCGAGCTGCGTGACGTCGAAGAGCTGTCCGATGAGGCGCTCAATACCGGCGCGCAGCGCGCGATCGACTGCCAACGCGGCCAAGAGGTCACCATGGTCGGGGTACTGCGCAGCGTCGAAGCCAACGCCAAGGGCTGCGTGGGCGGCGTCCGCGCCGAGCTCTTCGACGGCACCGACACGGTGACGCTGGTATGGCTCGGGCAGCGACGCATCCCCGGCATCGACTCCGGCCGCACCCTGCGGGTGCACGGCCGGCTCGGCAAACTCGAAAGCGGCTGCAAGGCCATCTACAACCCCCACTACGAAATCCAGCAGTGATCGCGCCTCCCTTCGGGCCGGTGCAGCGATGAGCGAGGAGTACAGCGCCGAGGGTGCCCAGGGGCCGCAGCGGCTCCTGGAACAGATCGGCGGGTTGGCCGGGGTTATCTACTCCTCGTTGCCGATCGTGGTGTTCGTACCGGCCTCCAATCTCTTCGGACTGCGCGTCGCCGTCCTCTCGGCGTTAGGCGTGGCCGCGGCGGTGCTGGTGTGGCGCCTGATCCGCAAGCAGTCCAGTCAACCGGCCATCTCCGGCTTCTTCGGGGTCGCAGTCTGCGCCCTGATCGCGTATCTGATGGGTGACTCCAAGGGCTACTTCTTGCTCGGAATCTGGACGTCGCTGGTGTGGGCGGTGGTGTTCGCCGCATCGATAGTGATCCGCCGCCCGGTAGTCGGCTACATCTGGTCCTGGGCCAGCGGCCAGCCCCAGTCCTGGCGTGAGCTGCGGTCGGCCGTCTACGCCTACGATCTCGCGACGCTGACTTGGGCGCTGGTGTTCGGCTCCCGCTTCGTGGTCCAGCGGCTGCTGTACAACGCCGATCAGACCGGCTGGCTGGGAGTGACGCGCATTGCCATGGGCTGGCCGCTGACCGCGGTAGCGGCGGTAGTCACCTACTTGGCGGTCAAATACGTGCAGCGCGCGCTGGATGAGCGGCCCACTGAAGGCGAGGCCGAGCGCGAACCGCGCTCAGTGGGCCGGTAGCAGCAGCGCGCGCAATTCGGTCTCGACCCCGCTGGATGCGACGAACAGTAGCTCGTCGCCGCCCTCGAGGGGCTCGTCGTCCTGGGGCACGATCACTCGTGTCCCGCGCAGGATCGTCACCAGCGCGGCGTCACGGGGCAGTGCCAGCTTGCGCACCGGCTTGCCGCCCCACGGGGTGTCGTCGGGCAGCGTGATCTCCAGCAGGTTGGCCTGCCCCTTACGGAATTCCATGAGCCGCACCAGGTCTCCGACGGCGACGGCCTCCTCGACCAGCGAGGCCAGCATGCGCGGCGTGGACACCGCCACGTCCACCCCCCAGGCGTCGGTGAACAGCCACTCGTTGCGGGGATCGTTGACCCGGGCCACCACCCGCGGGACCGCGAATTCGGTCTTGGCGAGCAAGGACAGCACCACGTTGGCTTTGTCGTCGCCGGTCGCGGCGATCACCACGTCGAAGGACTCCAGGTGCACCGCCTCCAACAGGCTGAGCTCGCAGGCGTCGCCCAGATGCCACTGCGCGTCGGCGATGTCCTCGGTGTCGACATGCTCGGGGTTGCGTTCGATCAAGGTCACCTGGTGATCGCTGTCGAGCAGCTCGCGCGCAATCGACCGTCCGACCGCCCCGGCGCCGGCTACGGCTACTTTCATTTGTCCAGGTCCTCGCTCGGCGGCAATGCGGCGATCGCGATCGCCTCGGCGACCCGGCCGGACACCGCCACGATGTACACCTGGTCGCTGGCCTGAATCACCGTCTTGGGCTCGGGCAGGATGCCGGTCCCGAACCGGATCAGGAACGCCACCCGGGCGTTGGTGGCGGCCTCCAGGTCGGTGACGGGGCGGCCGATCCAGTCCTCGTGCAGGACGACCTCGGCGACGGCGACGGTGCCGGTGGGGTCACGCCACTTGGTGGTCTCGCTTTCCCGGGTCAGCGCGTCCAGCAGGCGATCGGTGGTCCAGGGCACGGTGGCGATGGTCGGGATGCCCAGGCGCTCATAGACCGCGGCCCGCTTGGCGTCGTAGATACGGGCGACCACCCGCGAAACGCCGAACGTCTCTCGGGCCAGCCGCGCCGCGATGATGTTGGAGTTATCACCCGAGGACACCGCGGCGAACGCAGCGGCTTCCTCGATGCCCGCTCGCAGTAGTACATCGCGGTCGAAGCCCATACCGAGCACTCGCTCACCGTTGAACTCCGGGCTGAGCCGGTTGAACGCGGTGCTGTCTCGGTCGATGATGGCGACCTCGTGGCCGATCCGGGACAGTCCGTCGGCGAGCGAGGCTCCCACCCGGCCGCAACCCATCACAACTACCCGCACGTGCTGTGTCCTTTCAGGCCCTCTGGGCCGACTTTCGGCAGGTTATCGACTGCAATAGTGCCTGTATTCGGTGAACGCTACCGCCAGTGCCCGCCTGGCTTACCCTTGGCTCTCGTGTCGAAGATTTCCACCGCTGCGCGGCGCCTGGTTCTGGGTCAGCCCTTTCGTAGCGATCGGCTAAGCCACACGCTGCTGCCCAAGCGCATCGCCCTGCCGGTATTCGCCTCCGACGCGCTGTCCTCGGTGGCCTACGGACCCGAAGAAGTCTTTCTGGTGTTGTCGGTGGCGGGTCTGGCCGCCTATCGGATGACGCTGTGGGTGGGCCTGGCTGTCGCCTTCGTGTTCATCACCGTGGTGGCCTCCTACCGCCAGAATGTGCACGCCTACCCCTCCGGTGGCGGCGACTACGAGGTGGTCACCACCAACCTGGGTGCTACCGCGGGCTTGACCGTGGCGAGCGCGTTGATGGTGGATTACGTTCTGACCGTTGCGGTCTCGATCTCATCAGGGATCGCCAACATCGGCTCGGCGATACCGTTCATCGCCGACCACAAGGTCGCCTTCGCGGTCGGGACCGTGATCGTGGTGGCAGCGGCCAATCTGCGGGGCATTCGAGAATCGGGCACCGCGTTCGCCATCCCGACGTATGCGTTCATGATCGGGGTCTTCGGCATGCTGGGGTGGGGGCTGTTCCAGATCTTTGTGATGGGCAACCCATTGCAGGCCGAGTCGGCCGAGTTCAAGATCCACTCCACCCAGGGCGAAATGGTCGGGGTGGCCCTGGTGTTCCTGGTGGCGAAATCGTTCTCGTCGGGCTGTGCTGCGCTGACCGGGGTGGAGGCGATCAGCAACGGCGTGCCGGCATTCCGCAAACCGAAGTCGCGCAACGCCGCCACCACGCTGCTGATGCTGGGTGTGATCGCGGTGACACTGATGATGGGCATCATCGTGCTGGCCCGTGAGACCGGGGTGAAGATCGCGGCGCGCCCGCACGAACAGCTGATCGGGGCGCCGGCGGATTACGACCAGAAGACCCTGCTGGCTCAGCTGGCCGAGACGGTGTTCCGGGGCTTTCCGCCCGGTTTATGGATCATCGCCGGAGTCACGGCGCTGATTCTGGCGCTGGCCGCCAACACCGCGTTCAACGGTTTCCCGGTGCTGGGTTCGATCTTGGCGCAGGACCGCTACCTGCCGCGCCAGCTGCACACCCGCGGCGACCGGCTGGCGTTCTCCAACGGCATCGTGTTCCTCGCGGTGGTGGCCATCGCCTTCATCGTGGCGTTCGGGGCCGAGGTGACCGCGCTCATCCAGCTCTACATCGTCGGGGTCTTCGTCTCCTTCACGCTGAGTCAGATCGGTATGGTGCGGCACTGGAACCGATTGCTGCGCAATGAAACCGACCGTGCGGCCCGGGTCAAGATGATGCGTTCCCGGGTGGTCAACACCATCGGATTCCTCGCTACCGGGGTGGTGTTGATCGTGGTGATCGCCACCAAGTTCGTGGCCGGTGCGTGGATCGCGATCGTCGCCATGTCGGTGCTGTTCCTCTTGATGAAAATGATCCGCCGGCATTACGACACCGTCAGTCAGGAGTTGGCCGAGCAGTCGGCCGCGCTGGACGACCAGGCGGTGCTGCCCAGCCGCAACCACGCCCTGGTCCTGGTGTCCAAGCTGCATCTGCCGACCCGCCGCGCGCTGGCCTACGCGCGCGCGACGCGCCCTGACGCCCTGGAGGCGATCACGGTCAACGTCGATGACACCGAAACCCGCGCCCTGGTGCGCGAGTGGGAGGATAGCGAGATCACCGTTCCGCTCAAGGTGATTGCATCGCCGTACCGCGAGGTCACCCGGCCGGTGCTCGATTACGTCAAACGCATCAGCAAGGAGTCGCCGCGCACCGTGGTGACCGTCTACATCCCCGAATACGTGGTGGGCCACTGGTGGGAGCAGTTGCTCCACAACCAGAGCGCGCTGCGGCTCAAGACCCGGCTGTTGTTCATGCCGCAGGTCATGGTCACCTCGGTGCCCTGGCAGCTGAACTCCTCGGAGCGGCGCAAAGTCTTGGAGCCGCATCACGCCCCCGGCGACACCCGGAGAGGCTTCTTAGAGTGATCGACCAGGAATTGGTCTTGACGACCGACGCACCGGCGAACGGCGGCAGTTGTGTGGCCCGCCACGACGGCCGGGTCGTTTTCGTGCGCTACGCGCTGCCCGGTGAGCAGGTGCGGGTGCGCATCACCGCCGAGCGGGGCTCGTATTGGCACGGCGAATGTGTCGAGGTGCTCGAACCCGCGGCGGCGCGGATCGATTCGCTGTGCCCGATTGCGGGCGTCGATGGCGCGGGCTGCTGCGATCTGGCGTTCGCCGATCCGGCCGTGGCACGCGCGCTCAAGGGTGCGGTGGTGTCCAATCAGCTGGCGAGGCTCGGCGGCTACGAGTGGGAGGGTTCTGCCGAACCGGTCGGCGACGACGGCCCGACCGGTTGGCGCACCCGGGTCCGCTTGGACGTCGGTGCCGACGGCCGGGCCGGATTCCACCGGTATCACAGTGATGAGCTGGTCACCGACCTGCAGTGCGGGCAGCTGCCGGCCGGAATGATCAAGGGACTGACCGAACAGACCTGGCGGCCCGGCGATCACCTGCACGTGGTGGCCGACGACGACGGTGTCCGGCATGTGGTGAGCACCGGGCGCGGTCACCGTCCCCAGGTCATGGAGGGCGACTATCACGCCACCCAGTGGGTGGGCCGCCGGCGTTGGCAGATTCCGGTGACGTCGTTCTGGCAGGCGCATCGTCGGGCGGCCGCGCTCTACAGCGCGCTGGTCGGCCAGTGGGCGCAGGCCGACACCGGGATGACCGCCTGGGATCTTTACGGCGGCGCCGGGATCTTCGCCGCGGCGCTGGCCGAGACGGTGGGGGAGACGGGTCGGGTGATCAGTGCCGACACGTCACGGGCCGCGACCGGGGCCGCGCGGGCTGCGCTGGCCGACCTGCCGCAGGTATCGGTGCGCACCGATTCGGTGCGCAGGGTGTTGAGCGATGCGCACTCCGGCGCCGACGTCGCGGTGCTGGACCCGCCGCGCGCTGGTGCCGGGCGGGAGGTGATCGAGGCGCTGGCCGCCGCAGGTGTACCGCGTATTGTGCACATCGGTTGCGAGGCAGCGTCTTTTGCTCGAGACATCGGTCTATACCGCGGGCAGGGCTATGCCGTGGAACAGATCCGAGTGTTCGACGCGTTCCCGCTGACCCACCACGTGGAGTGCGTCGCGCTGCTAACCCGCTGACTGCTCGCGCCAACGGTCCAGCAGCGCTGGTATCTCCGCGAGCAGAAACGTGTAGAAGTCCCGCATCTGGGTGAGCCGGTGGTGGGCCGGGTGGTCGGCGCCGATAGCCGCGATCCCGGCCGCCGCGGCGTCCTGCATCGCTGAGATCGTCACGTTCTGGTTGGTGAACAGCACCGCCCATGCGTCGTCGCGCAGCCGATAGTGCTCGCGGCGGCTGGCCGGAACCGGAACCCGCTCGGCCAGCCCGACCGCGGTGAGCATCTTCATCGCCCCGGAGATCGCGCCCGCGCTGGCCTGCAGCTTCTCGGCCAGCTCGCCCATCGTCATCGTGGACTGCTCGGTGAACAGCAAGGTGGCCAGGACCCGCGCGGTCATGCGCTGCAGCCCGAGGCCGGTCAACGTCAGAGCGAGTTGTTCGGCGATCTCCGCGTCCTCTGCCACCGGAAACTCCTAATGTTCACTAATTTCTGAAATGTCAGTATATTCGATCGAGTGTTGGACGACGGCGACACCACCGAAGTGATCCGGGTGCGCGGACTCACCTACAGCTACCCGAAAGCCCAGCAGCCGGCGGTTCGCGGCATGGACTTCTCGGTCGACCGCGGTGAGATCTTCGGCTTCCTGGGCCCCAGTGGTGCCGGCAAGTCCACAACGCAGAAACTGCTCATCGGCCTGTTGCGTGGCCACGGCGGCCAAGCCCAGGTCTGGGGCCGCGACCCGGTGGCGTGGGGACCCGATTACTACCAGCGCATCGGGGTGTCCTTCGAACTGCCCAACCACTACCAAAAGCTCACCGGACTGGAGAATCTGCGGTTCTTCGCATCGCTGTACGCCGGCAAGACCGCCGACCCGATGGCCCTGCTGGACGCCGTCGGCCTGACCGAGTACGCGGACACCCAGGTGGGTGATTACTCCAAGGGCATGCAGATGCGGCTGACCTTCATTCGGGCACTGATTCACAATCCTGAACTGATCTTCCTCGATGAACCCACGTCCGGTCTGGACCCGGTCAACGCCAACAAGGTCAAAGACATGGTGCGCGATCTCAAGGCACGCGGCCGGACCGTTTTTCTGACCACGCACGACATGGAGACCGCCGACGAGCTGTGCGACCGGGTGGCATTCGTCGTCGACGGCAGGATCGTTGCACTGGACGCGCCGGCCGAGTTGAAGATCGCCCGCAGCCAACGCATGGTGCGAGTGACCTACCGGGCGCCGCAGGGCGGACTGGCGAATGCTGACTTCGCCATGGACACCCTGGCCGACGATCCGGCGTTTCACGCCGTGCTGCGCGAGCAACACGTGGAGACCATCCACAGCCGCGAAGCCAGCCTCGATGACGTGTTCGTCGAGGTCACCGGCAGGCAGCTGACATGAGCCGGCTGGTGGCCGCGCTACGCCTGGAGCTGATGTTGCAGGTCCGGCAGAAGTTCCTGCACGCCGCGGTGTTCTCGGGTCTGATCTGGCTGGCGGTGCTGCTGCCGATGCCGGCGCGCCTGCGCACGGCCGCCGAACCGTATGTGCTGATGGGCGATACGGCCATCATCGGCTTCTTCTTCATCGCCGGTACGGTGTTCTTCGACAAGCAGGATCGGATCCTGTCGGCGATCGTCGCCACACCGCTGCGATTCGGCGAGTACCTGACCGCGAAACTCACTCCGCTGGCCGGGATCTCACTGGTGGTGGCCGTGGTGGTGGCCGGTGTGGATCGCGTCGGTTACCACCCGCTTCCACTGCTGGTGGGGGTGCTGCTGGCGACCCTGGTGATGCTGCTGGTCGGGTTCACCACATCCCTGCCGTTCGCGTCGATCAGCGACTGGTTCCTGACCGCGACGATCCCACTGGCGGTGATGTCACTGCCGATGCTGCACTACTCGGGGGTGTGGCCGTCACCGCTGTGCTACCTGATCCCCAGCCAGGGGCCGTTGCTGCTGTTCGGCGCCGCCTTCGATCAGCTCAGCCTGACACGCTGGCAGATCGCGTACGCGCTGATCTATCCCACACTGTGTATCGCCGGCTTGTGCTTGGCGGGCCGGAAACTGTTCGCCCACTACATCATCGAGCGGTCGTGACGGTGGGCTGGCGCGCAGTGGCCGCGTTCGTCCGCAATGATCTGCGGGGCACCTACCGCGACCCGCTGTTGGTGATGATTGTGCTGGCGCCGGTGATCTGGACTATCGGGGTAGCGGTGCTGACGCCGCGGGTCACCACCATGCTCGCCGAGCGTTACGCGTTCGACCTGGTGCCCTACTACCCGCTGGTGCTCACCGCATTTCTGTTGCTGACGTCCATCATCATCACCGGCGGCCTGGGAGCGTTCCTGGTGCTCGACGAAGTCGACGCCGGCACGCTGACCGCGCTGCGAGTCACCCCGGTCCGTCTGTCGGTGTTCTTCGGCTACCGGGTGGCCACCGTGATGGTGGTGACGACCGCTTACGTGATCGCCACCCTGTCGTTCAGCGGGATTCTGCAACCCGGCCTGGTGCCATCACTGATCCCGATCGGGCTGGTGGCGGGCCTGTCCGCGGTGGTGACCCTGCTGCTGATCCTGGCCATGGCCAGCAACAAGATTCAGGGTCTGGCCGCGCTGCGTGGCCTGGGCATGCTGATCGCCGGGCTGCCGTGCCTGCCGTGGTTCATCGACTCGGATTGGAATCTGGCGTTCGGGGTGTTGCCGCCGTACTGGGCGGTCAAGGCATTCTGGGTGGCCGGCAACCACGGTATGTGGTGGCCGTATCTGCTCGGCGGGGTCGTCTACAACCTGGCGGTCGCGATACCGCTATATCGCCGCTTCATCGCCAAGAACACGTGAGGGCACTGCGACGATTGGGCGTCAGCCAAAAACGAAGTAGCGCAACCACAGATACACCGCAGTCAGCGCGACCGAGACGGCGGTGACCACAATGCCCTTGCGGGTGAACTCCCAGAATGAGATGGGATTGCCTGCCCGGCGGGCGATTCCGAGCATAACCACGTTGGCGCTGGCTCCGACGGCGGTCAGGTTGCCACCGAAGTCAGCACCCAGTGCCAGCGCCCACCACAGCGCGTCGGGATGCAAGTTGGTAGGCAGGGTGGTGCTCAGCTCGGCCACGATCGGGGTCATGGTTGCCACGTACGGGATGTTGTCGATGATCCCGGACACCGGCGCGGACACCGCCAAGATGCCCATCGTGGTCAACAATGCATTGCCGTCGGTGACCGCGGTGGCAGCTTTGGCGAGGGTGGCGATCACACCGGTATCCACCAGGGCGCCGACCATCACGAACAGTCCGGCGAAGAACAGCAACGTTTCCCACTCGACCCCGGACAGGTAATCCGAGCGCTCCAGACCGGAGCTCAGGATCAGGACTCCGGCACCGAGTAGGGCGACCACCGATGGCTCGAGGTGAAGCGCCGAATGCCCGATGAACGCCGCGAACACCGCGACGAGCACCAGGCCACACTTGATCAGCAGGCCGCGATCACGGATTGCTTCACCCTCTTCCAGTGCCATCACGTCGGCGACCCGCTCGGCGTCGACGGCGAACGACCCGGGAAATAGGCGGGGCAACATGACGATGAACGCGGCGATGACGATGGCGACGATAGGCGCCAGGTTCAGCAGAAAGGAATTGAACGTCAATCCTCCTCGGCTGGCGATGATGATGTTGGGTGGATCACCGACCAGGGTTGCGGCGCCGCCGATGTTGGAGGCGAACACCTCGGCCATCAGAAACGGTGCGGCACTGATGTCGAGGCGGTCACAGACCAGCAGCGTGACCGGGGCGATCAGCAGCACGGTGGTGACGTTGTCCAGCAACGCGGAGGCCACCGCGGTCACCAGCACCAGAAGGATCATGATCCGTAGCGGAGAACCCTTGGCGCGCTTGGCCGCCCAGATGGCGATGTACTCGAAGACGCCCGTCTGGCGCAGCACGCTGACAATAATCATCATGCCCAGCAGCAGGAAAATGACGTCCCAGTCGATCCCGGTCGCGCGGGAGTAGAAGATGTCATCGGATGAGATGACCGGCAGGATGACGACTGCCGCCGCACCGGCCAGCGCTACCACCGTTTTGTTGACGCGGTCGGCGGCGATGAACGCGTATGCGGTCAGAAACACCGCGACCGCAATGAATGTCATCAGCGGGATCAGACCCTCAGCGCCGCGGCAAGCAACCGCGACGCGGTGATGACCCCGTACAGCTCGCCGTCCTTGACGACGGCAATCAAGGGGCTGTGCAGCCGGGCCATCATGGCGGCCACTTCGATCACGGTCGCGTCGGCGTCGGCGGCGGGCACGTCTCGTAGGTGTTCGGGCAGCACGTCGCGCACCGTCTTGCCGCGAAGCTTCTCCGCCGAGCGGTCCGCCACGGTCTCGCTCAGCACGCCCGCCAGTGATGGGTCGTCCTGGACGTAGCCCGGCACGATGAAGCGCACCACCTGGGAGGCCGGCAGCACCGCATAGGGCTTGCCGGCCGCGTCGGTGACGACGATCCCGGGCAACCGGTGCTCCGCCAATAATCTCGCGGCGGCCAGCGCGTCGGAGTCGATAGCCACCACCGGGAATTCTTCGGCGATCTGTTCGGCCCGCACACGATGACGATACGGGGGGTGCTCGTCGCCATGCGTAGACTGGCCGGATGCTTGAAGGGATCCGCGGCCCCGCCGATCTGCAGCACCTCTCGCAGGCTCAGCTGACCGATCTGGCGGCGGAGATCCGCGAGTTCCTGATCCACAAGGTCGCCGCGACCGGCGGGCATCTGGGCCCCAATTTGGGTGTGGTGGAGCTGACGTTGGCGCTGCACCGTGTCTTCGACTCCCCGCACGACCCGATCATCTTCGACACCGGTCATCAGGCCTACGTGCACAAGATGCTGACCGGGCGTAGCCGCGACTTCGACACCCTGCGTAAGAAGGGCGGGTTATCGGGTTATCCGTCGCGCGCCGAGAGTGAACACGACTGGGTGGAGTCCAGCCACGCCAGCTCGGCGCTGTCCTACGCCGACGGCCTGGCCAAAGCTTTCGAGCTGACCGGGCACCGTAACCGGCATGTGGTGGCCGTCGTCGGTGACGGCGCACTGACCGGCGGAATGTGCTGGGAGGCCCTCAACAACATTGCCGCAGGCAACCGACCGGTGGTGGTCGTGGTCAACGACAACGGCCGTAGCTATGCGCCCACTATCGGTGGCTTCGCCGACCACCTGGCCGCACTGCGGCTGCAGCCCGCCTACGAGCGCCTGCTGGAGCGGGGCCGCACCGCGATCCGCGGGGTGCCGGTCGTTGGGGAACTCGGCTACCAGGTGATCCACAGCTTCAAAGCGGGGCTCAAAGATGCGCTGGCGCCACAGGCGTTGTTCACCGACCTGGGCTTGAAATACCTGGGGCCGATCGACGGTCATGACGAGGCCGCGGTGGAATCCGCGCTGCGCCGCGCGCGGGGTTTCGGCGGGCCGGTGATCGTGCACGTGGTTACCCAAAAGGGCAAGGGCTACGGCCCGGCGGAGAACGACGAGGCCGAGCAGATGCACGCCTGCGGGGTGATCGATCCGCTGACCGGCTATGCCACCGAAACCGCCGGGCGCGGCTGGACGGCGGTGTTCTCTGACGCGCTCATCGAGTACGGCACCAAGCGCCGTGATGTCGTCGCCATCACCGCCGCGATGCCGGGCCCCACGGGGCTCGCGCCGTTCGGACAGCGTTTTCCGGATCGGATGTTCGACGTCGGGATCGCCGAGCAACACGCGATGACGTCCGCGGCAGGCCTGGCAATGGGGGGCCTGCACCCGGTGGTGGCGGTGTATTCGACGTTCCTGAACCGCGCCTTCGACCAGCTCGTGATGGACGTCGCGCTGCACAAGCTGCCGGTGACGCTGGTGTTGGACCGGTCCGGGATCACCGGGCCCGACGGCGCCAGTCACAACGGCATGTGGGATCTGTCGGTGCTGGGAATCGTGCCCGGAATCCGGGTGGCCGCACCTCGCGACGGCATCCGGCTGCGCGAGGAGCTCGGTGAAGCACTCGACATCGATGACGGGCCCACTGCGTTGCGATTCCCCAAGGGGGACGTGGGCGAAGACATTCCCGCCATCGAGCGGCGCGCCGGGGTGGACGTGCTGGCAGTCCCGGCCGACGGGTTGCCCCAAGACGTCCTGCTGGTCGCGGTCGGCGCGTTCGCTCCCATGGCGTTGGCGGTGGCCGACCGACTGCACAACCAGGGCATCGGGGTGACGGTGATTGACCCGCGTTGGGTGCTTCCGGTGCCGCAGGTGCTCATCGAGATGGCCCGCGCGCACAAGTTGGTGGTCACCTGCGAGGACAACGGCGTGGCCGGCGGCATCGGCTGGGCAGTCTCGGCGGCGCTGCGGCGTGCCGAGATCGACCTGCCCTGCCGCGACGTCGCGCTACCGCAGCGTTTCTACGACCACGCCTCGCGCGGTGAGCTGTTGGCCGAGGTCGGCCTCACCGCACAGGACGTGGCCCGCCAGATCACCGGCTGGGTGGCGGCGATGGGCGCCTCTAACTGCGTCGACGAGGTCAGCGAACGGCTGGACTAGCTCACGTCGGTGATCGGCGGCCACACCGCGTCGAACAACCACGCGAATACGAACGTGTAGACCAGGAAGAACGCCAGCAGGCCGATCTCAAGACCGAAGGCCTGTACCAGCGACACCTTCAACAGCGCGGCCACGATCGGCAACAGCAGCACCACCAGGCCACCTTCGAAGCCGACGGCGTGCACGATCCGGCGGCCCACCGTGCGGGTCGGGGAGTCCTGCCGGCGCTCCCACGCCTCGAACACCGTGGTCCAGACGTAGTTCCACACCACCGCGACCGTTGAAGCCGCCACTGCCACGGCGCCTGAACTGCCGCCGCCGAACCCGAGCACGGTCAGTCCGACGGTGGTCAGCGCAACGGCGACAAGCTCGTAGCTGATGACGTAGACGATGCGACGAAAAGCTGGTGACACGAGGTCCTCCCAGGAAAATCAACCATGGGAAGTCCTTGACGGTTCGCGTCCACGGTTAGCGTGACGTGAGAAGCACTGGCCGAACACTGAATACGGCTGCTCCATAGACAGTCTAGCAATAGTCGTGCCGAGCACCCCGGCGGCCGAGAACCTAGCCCGGCTGGGCGCGGCCCAGAGCCTGCGTCAGCGCCGGCACCGTCAGCTCACGTTGCCAGGGACGTGCGTCGCCGGCGACCAAGAACTCCTCGATCACCACCGCTGGCTCCGATGCCACCGGTTTCCAATCCCAGCACAGCCGGCGCACCAGTTCGGGGGTGAGCAGATTCTCGGTCGGCACGTGCACCTGCTCGGAAACCGCACCCAGCGCGGCGCGGACGGTCTCCAGTCGTGCGGCGGCCTCGGGCTTGCGTCGCGCCCAGCGCGAGGGCGGCGGTGGGCCGCTGGTGGATTCGCCGGCTTCCGGCGGCTCGGGGTTCTCGCGTGCTGCGGCCAGCGCTGCCAGCCAAGTCGCCGCGCTGCGACGTTGTTTGGGCCCGCCGAAGACCGGCAGGGCGAGCAGCTCTGCGACGGTGGTGGGGTTGGCGACGGCCGCAGCGATGATCGCCGAGTCGGGCAGGATGCGTCCGGGCGCGATGTCACGGCGTGCTGCGATCTGGTCGCGGACCGTCCAGAGCTCTCGGACGGCGGCCAGACCGCGCCGATCGCGCACCTTGTGAATACCCGACGTACGCCGCCAACGGTCCCGGCGCGTCGTCGTGGTGAAGTCGGTCACCCGGACGTGATTGAACTCCTGTGCCGCCCAATCGGTTTTGCCCTGTTCGGACAGCACTTCAGCGACCGCCTGACGCAGTTCGATGAGCACCTCGACGTCGAGAGCCGCATAGTTGAGCCAATCGGCAGGCAGCGGTCGCTTCGACCAGTCCGCGGCGCCGTGGCCCTTGGCCAGGCCCAGTCCCAACAGTCGCTGCACCATCGCGGCCAGGTTGACCCGGTCGAAGCCGGCCAGCCGCCCCGCCAGTTCGGTGTCGTACAGCGCCTTGGGCCACATGCCGACCTCGGCCAGGCAGGCCAGATCTTGGTCGGCGGCGTGCAGAATCCACTCGTCGTCGTCGAGCACTTCGGCGACCGGGCGCAGCAGGGCAGCCGGATCCTCGCCCGCGCCGACCGGATCGATCAGCACCGTTCCGGCGCCCGCTCGACGGATCTGGATGAGGTAGGCCCGGTTGGAGTAGCGGAAGCCCGACGCGCGCTCGGCATCCACCGCGAACGGGCCGCGACCGCCTGCCAGCAAATCGGCGGCAGCACGGATTTGGGTGGGCGTGACCGACACCTCCGGCACCCCATCGGCTGGATGCGGCAGTGGTGTCGGCTCGGGCTCTTCGGTGACGGCCGGTTCGGTGGTCTGCTCGGACATCTCAGACGCGGGTTCGCGAGCTCAGATCGGTGATCCCGACCGGCGGTAGGCCCGCGGCGTGTTCCAACACCTCGCAGAACGCCTGGACATGGGTGCTCAGCTCCGGGGTGGTGGCGGTCCACGACGCGCGCAACTCCAACTGGTGACCCCGCGGCGGGCCGGAGATGTCGCCGTACCGAACCGACGTGGTGGCCGTGACGGTCCCACCCAATGCGGTGACGTGTTCGGTGCGGGCGCCCAGCGCATCGACGAGCCAACTCCAGGCGACCTCGGGCAACAGCGGGTCGATCGCCTCGTGCGGGTCCAGGTCGGCCTGGATGAAGGCCACCATCCGCATGGTGCCGTCCCAGGCGTCGGTGCCGTCGGGGTCATACAGCAGGATCAACCGGCCGAAGGCATCGCCGTCGGAGTCTTCCGGGATGAGGTCGGTCTCGGGATGCTTGACCTCGGCGCCCAGCGCGTAGCTGTAGGGCGCCAGGCGCTGCGGCGGCCGGATCGGGCCCAACTCGATTTCCGACCGCACGGTTGCGGCGTGCATCGTTGCCACCGCTTCCCGAAAGGGGGCAGGCTCGGCTGATGTCACTGGTGCCGCTCCTTAACTGATTGCTGTGCGCCACGTCGCCAGCGGCCGGCACAGAAGATTCCGTTGCGCTCCGCCGCGACGCGGGTCACCGAATCTCACGCTAACCCCCGGCGCCGGTCGGCGCAGACAGGCGCGCCGAATACGGCGGTTCGGAGGCGAGGGGAGGCCGGGACCGCCGCAGGAGACGGCACGGTTCGGCGAGGCTCGCCGGAGTTGGCCCGGAGGGCCGGCGGAGGCGAGGGGAGGCCGGGACCGCCGCAGGAGACGGCACGGTTCGGCGAGGCTCGCCGGAGTTGGCCCGGAGGGCCGGCGGAGGCGAGGGGAGGCCGGGACCGCCGCAGGAAACGGCACGGTTCGGCCTGGCGGGCCCGGTCGTGGCAGCATTGAGCTCGATGAGTGCCCGTCGTGAACTGCCTGATTCCCCGTACCTGGCCGCCGCTACTGGCCGGCAACCCAACCGGATGCCGGTCTGGTTCATGCGCCAGGCCGGCCGATCCCTGCCGGAATACCGTGAGCTGCGCGCACAGCACAGCATGCTGGCCGCCTGTTTTGACCCCGAACTGGTCTGCGAGATCACGCTGCAACCGGTGCGCCGCCATGACGTCGACGCGGCGATCCTGTTCTCCGACATCGTGGTGCCGCTGCGCGGCGCCGGGGTGGATCTGGACATCGTCCCCGATGTAGGGCCGGTGATCGCCAACCCGGTGCGCAGCGCGAGTGACGTCGCCGCCCTGCGGCCGTTGGAGCCGCAGCAGGTGACGGCAGTCGCGGCGGCGGTATCGCTGCTGGTGGACGCGCTCGGAACGGTGCCGCTGATCGGCTTCGCCGGCGCGCCGTTCACCATGGCCTCCTACCTGGTCGAGGGTGGGCCCAGCCGGACCCATGCCCGTACTAAGGCGATGATGCTGGCCGATCCGGACACCTGGCATGAGTTGATGGCGGGGCTTACTGACCTGACCATCGCGTTTCTGACGGTGCAACTCGACCACGGCGTGGACGCCATTCAGTTATTCGACTCCTGGGCCGGAACACTGTGCCTTGCCGACTACCGGCGCTTCGTGGCACCGCACAGTGCCCGGGTGTTCGCCACGCTCGCGGACCGGGAGGTGCCGATGACGCACTTCGGCGTGCAGACCGGGGAGCTGTTGGGTGAGATGGCGGCCACCGGAGCCACCGTCGTCGGTGTGGACTGGCGTACCTCGCTGACCGACGCCGCCGCCCGGGTGGGCGCCGGTCGAGCCTTGCAGGGCAACTTGGACCCGGCGGTGCTGCTGGCGGGCTGGCCGGCGGTGGAGCGCGCCGCCAAGGCCGTCGTCGCCGACGGCCGTGCCGCTGTTGCCGCCGGAGCATCGGGGCACGTGTTCAACCTCGGACACGGCGTACTGCCGGAAACCGACCCCGGGGTGCTGACCGACCTGGTATCGCTGGTCCATTCATTGTGACCACGTCGTACTGCGTCGTCGGGGGCGGAATCTCCGGTCTGGCCGCCGCCCACCGCCTGCGGGCGACACTCGGCGACGCAGTCGACATCACCATCTTCGATCCGGCCGATCGGCTCGGCGGGCTGTTGCGCACCGAGACCCTGGGCGGGATGGGGGTGGATGTAGGTGCTGAGGCATTCATCGCCCGGCGGCCCGAGGTCCCGGCCCTGCTGGCCGAGCTGGGTTTGGCCGATCGGCAGCGCGGTACCACCGGAGTGCGGCCATTGCTGTACAGCCGTCGGCTGCTGCATCGGCTGCCGCCGGACACCCTCAGCGGGATTCCGTCCTCGCCAGAATCGATGGCGGGGCTAGTCGACAACGAAACCCTCGCCCGGATCGCCGGTGAACCCAGCCGCCCGTTGGCGTTCGAACCGGGCAGCGATCCGGCGCTGGGGGCCCTGGTGGCCGACCGCTTCGGGCCACAGGTGGTCGCCTGCTCGGTGGACCCGCTGATCGGCGGGGTGTATGCGGGTTCGGCGGCAACCGTCGGGCTGCGCTCGGCGGTCCCGGGCCTGGCCACCCTGCTCGATGAGGGCGCGTCCAGCCTGACCGAGGCCGTGCGGAGGGCACTGCCCACGACCACCGGCGTGCCGGTGTTCGGCGCGATCACCGGCGGTTATCAGGTGCTGGTCAACGCACTGGTGCGCAGCGCCAGGCTGCGCTGGGTGCAATCGGCGGTGACCCAGATCGACCCGGCCGGCGACGGTTGGCTGTTGCGAGACGCCAGTGGCGGCCATCATCGCGCCGACCGGGTGGTGGTCGCGGTGCCTGCCCCCGTGCTGGCCCGGCTGGCCACCGGGTTCGCGCCGCGTGCCGCGGCTGCGGCCAGCCGGATCGGCAACGCATCGTCGGTGGTGGTGGCAATGGCGGTGCCCGCCGGCGCGGCGTTCCCGAACAACTCCGGGGTACTGGTTGCCACCGGGGAACGGTTGCACGCCAAGGCGATCACCCTGACGTCGCGCAAATGGGGCGACCGGGGGTACGGCGGCAGGGTCGAGGTGTTGCGGTTGTCGTTCGGTCGGTTCGGCGACCCCCGCACCAGCGCCTCCGACGCGGAGCTGGTGGCGTGGTCGGTGCAGGACCTGGAGGCCGTCTTCGGCCTCACGGTGGACCCCATCGACGTGCGCGTGCAGCGCTGGCCTGCGGCGATGCCGCAATATCGGTCCGGCCACGCCGCCCTGGTCACTGGGCTGCGCGCCGCGCTGCCACCGACCGTGGCGGTGGCCGGCAACTATCTCGACGGCATCGGGGTACCGGCCTGCATCGCCGCGGCCGACCGGGCGGTGGCGGCCGTGATCAGCGCCACCCCGGCGCCGTAGGACTCTTCGCGGCGCATCGTGGCAGCATAGGGGCCATGGCGCACCTCGACTACGACAAGCTGAACTCCACTCTCCGCTATGTGATGTTTTCGGTGTTCTCGGTGAATCCGGGTGGACTCGATGAGGGTTCGCAGACTCGCGAGGAGATAGCCGACCAGGTTGCCACCTACTTGAAGCAGCAGGAAGAGCGTGGCGTGGTGGTTCGCGGGGTGTACGACGTCGCTGGCCTGCGTGCCGACGCCGACTTCATGATCTGGACCCACGCCGAGCGCATCGAAGACCTGCAGGCCACCTACTCGGGCTTCCGCCGCACCGCACTGGGGCGGGCCTGCGACCCGGTGTGGAGCAGCGTGGCGTTGCACCGGCCGGCCGAGTTCAACCGCAGTCATGTCCCGGCGTTCATCGCCGGTGAGCCGGCGGGCGCCTACGTCTGCGTGTACCCCTTCGTGCGGTCGCTCGAGTGGTATGTCCTGCCCGAAGAGGATCGCCGCAGGATGCTGGCCGAGCACGGCATGGCGGCCCGGGAGTACAAGGATGTGCGGGCCAACACCGTGCCCGCGTTCGCGCTCGGAGACTACGAGTGGATTCTGGCGTTCGAGGCACCCGAACTCGACCGGATCGTCGACCTGATGCGCGACCTGCGCAACACGGAGGCCCGGTTGCACGCCCGGGAAGAAACCCCGTTCTTCACCGGCCCCCGGGTCGAGGTCGAGCAGTTGGTGGCGTCGCTGCCGTAGCAGTCCGCTACGACGGCGGGACCAACCGCAGACAAATGCTGTTGATGCAGTAGCGCTGGTCGGTGGGGGTGGGATAACCCTCGCCGGTGAACACGTGGCCCAAATGGCTGTGGCAGGACGCGCACAGCACCTCGGTGCGCCGCATCCCCAGCGTGTCATCCGAGCGCAGGATCACCGCGTCGGAGTCGGCCGGGTCGAAGAACGACGGCCACCCGCAGTGGGAGTGGAATTTCTCTGTGCTGCGGAACAATTCGGCACCGCACGCCCGGCACTCGTAGACACCTTCGGCGGTGGTGTCGGTGTATTCGCCGGTGTTCGGCGGCTCGGTGCCGGCGCGGCGCAGCACCGCGAACTCTTGGGGGGTCAGTTTCGCGCGCCACTCGTCGTCGGTGAGCGACACCTTGGGAGAGGTCATGCCACCACGTTAACCTTCGCAGGCTCGGCCGCCAGCCACTCCGGA
Organism: Mycolicibacter sp. MU0102; assembly: GCF_963378105.1. Taxonomy (NCBI): domain Bacteria; kingdom Bacillati; phylum Actinomycetota; class Actinomycetes; order Mycobacteriales; family Mycobacteriaceae; genus Mycobacterium; species Mycobacterium holstebronense. Next base: position 2,704,224 of record NZ_OY726398.1, on the reverse strand, counting down.
TCGATCCCGTCGTTCAGGCGGCCCTGTTCCTTGGCGTCGAGGTAGCGGTAACACAGCACCGTGGTGATCACGATCAGCAGCAGCGACCAGCCGTAGGTGATCTTGAGGTAGTCCAGTGGCCGCCCGATGTTCATCCACCGGAAGATCAGCCACTTGTCCAGGGTCATGAACCCGTAGATCCCCAGCCATGCCGGCCAGTTGCGCAGCACCGAGTTCGGCAGCACCACGGTCATCAGGAACGGGAACAGCACGATCGAGTAGTAGCCCTGGCCCAGTGACAGCACCAGGAACGAGGTGGTCAGCAGCACACCCGATGAGGTCAGCATCCAGAATCGGGGGTCGCGGGTGCGGTAGTAGCGGTAGAGCAGCCACAGGCTGACGGCGGCCAACACGGTGAACAGCACCCGCATGAACAGGATCAGGCCCGAGGGCAGTCCGAAGAACACGCCGTTGCCCAGGATCGAGGAGTTGAAGTAGTCGCGGGTGCCCATGATGTAGGGCACCGTCTGGGTGAAGTAGCTGTTCGGATCGCTGGCCAGCGGGAACGCCACCACGTTGAACAGCACCGGTACCGCGATCGCCCCGACGAACGGCCGCCACTGCCGGCTCAGCAGCGGCAGCAGCAGCAGCGGTATCAGCACCGGCTTGACCACGATGGTCAAGCCGATGGCGACACCGGCCCACCACTGGCGGCTCGCCCGGCCGTCGAGCAGCCAGCGCAAGAACAAGACTTCGGCCAGCAGGATCACGCCGTTGATGTTGGTGAACACCAGTGTGCTGCTCACGCTTTCGGTGAGGAACATCGCGGCCAGCAGGGCCGGCGCCGCGACCGAGCTCAGTCCGAATCCGAACATCCGCAGCAGCAGGTACGCGGCGAGCACGATCGCGATCGTGTTGGTCGCGATGAACGTATAGCGCGACAGGGTCTCCGGCAGGTACCCGAACGGCGACATCAGCAGGGTGCCGCCGGGGGAGTACAGGTAGTGCGGATCGACGTAGTCGAAGTGCTCGTTGTAGATGTCCAGGCCGTGCCGGAAATTCAGCACCGCCCGGTACACCGGTTTGAAGTCATCGGTGATGTTGCCGTTCAGCGGCAGCACGATGGCGCGGTGGATCAACGACATGATGGCCACCGGCCACAGCACCGAACGCAGTACGGTCGCGGTGCTCGGCGGGGACGTGGGGGGCCGGAACGCGGCCTGTAGGGCGGTGCCCGCCCGGTGCATCAAGGAGTCGGCTGCCGTCACCAGCGAACCGTACCCCGGACCGGTCCTAGGAGTCCGGATCAGGCTGGGTCAGGCCGGGCAGTAGACGTCGGTGTCGGGCAACTTGCCGCTGTCGAGGTAGCCGATCAGCGGTGGCAGCGTGCACGCCGAGTACACCGCGGCGCCATGCCCGATGCCCTGCCACATCACCCGCTTGCTGGCCGACCCGGCGTTGATGACGGCCGCGGCGGTGGCGGCCACGCCCTCCTCACCGACGATCGGATCGTTTTGCACCCCCAGCAGCAGGACGTCGATCTTGAGTTCCTTCGGCAGGTCCGGGGTACTGCTGCTGGGCCAGCTCAGGCACTGCGCCATGTCCAGCGCGCCGACCGTGCCGAACTGCGGGTATTCCTTGCCCCAGGCGACCACCAGCTCCCGGACCCGATCTGGCGTAGGTCGGTTGAGCGCGTCGGCGCAGGAGTTGACGAAGCGGCCGTCACTGCCGGTGGTGCCTTGGGCCCGGTTGATCAAGTTGTTCAACAGATTGGGGTCACCGGAATTGGCCGAGGCCAGTGCCCTGGCCAACTCGTTGGTGGTGTTGACGCGATCGCCGGTGGGATAGCCCAGGGCCGTGACGATCGCGTTGGTCACCGCGGCCACTGAGGCGCCGCCCGGACCATGCCCGGAGCGGGCGGAGTCCAGCACCGCGTTGATGGCACCCTTGGGGTCCGGACCCAGTGCGCAGCTCACCGCGACGCACTGCGCGACGAACGCCTCAAAGGCCGCCTGCTGGCCCTTCACCCGTTCCTCGGCGGCGGATTCGGCGGCGGCTCCGAGCGGGATGGGGGAGTCCAGTGCCAATCGGGCCACCTTCCCCGGGTGAGATCCGGCGTAGGCCAGGGCGATCTGAGCGCCATTGCCGATACCGATCAGCGACAGCGCGGGGATGTCCCAGATGCTGCGCAGCCGTTCGAGATCGGTGGCGGCATGGGTGTTGTCGTAGGAGGACTCACCCGGCGAGATGGAGTCGGTGCAGTCGGTGGTGGCTTCCATCGTGACCGTGCCCAGACTGGCCACTGGGTCGTCGCCGGGAGCGAACTGCGCCTGGTTCCACATTTCGTCGCGCTGGCTGCGATCGCGGCAGTCCACCGGACTCGACATCCCGGTGCCGCGCCGGTCTACGGCGACGATCGGGTGGCTCTTGAGCACGTCTGCGCCGGCCCGTGCCAGCCAGATCGGCAGCTGCAGCGACGACGGCAGATCCCATCCGGTGGTGAACACCACGGGGCCGGCGTCGCCGGGGGTCTGCACGGACCGAGCACGCACCACGCCGATGCTGATCGACCCGGAGCCGCCGCCGAGTGGGTCGACGTCGGCGTCGTAGCTGGCGCAGTCCAGCCGCACCCCGGGCGTGGCGGGCAGCGCGGCGTCGCCGAAGATCCGGGCGGTGCAGTCATGCCACGGTAGGTCGTTCTTGGGCACCTCTACCGCGGGCGGTCCAGCCTTGTCCGAGGTGGACTCGGGTTGCCCTTGGGCGCCGGCGCCGGAGTTGGTTGCAAAACGCGGGTCGGCGGCCAGCCCGGGTGCGCAACCGGCCAGCAGGGGCGCGGATCCGGCCAGTACGGCGGCAGCCGTCACCACCGCGACCCGGGCGAACCTCGAATAGCTGGTCATGCCTGTCACCTTATAGGCGCGCGCTTTTGACGTAGCGGCCGTAGAGGTAGCCGGATTCGTCGGCGAGCAGATGCGCACAGCGCATCGGCGTCGTCACCTCGCCCGGACCGGTGGCGATACGACGGGCCAGGCCACCGACCAGATAGGGGGCCATGGTCAGGCAGAGCTCATCGAGCAGCTCGCGCTCGATCAACGATCCCAGCAAGGTCGGTCCGCCTTCGGTGAGGACCCGGAACTGTTCGCGCTGCGCCAACGCAGCCAGCACCACGGCCTCGTCGACCCGCCCGGGGTCATCGCCCGAGCAGTCCAGGACTTCGGCATGCCCGGCCAGTCGCCGCCGGGTGGCCTCGGCGGCCGCGGAGCAGGTCAACACCAGCGGTGCCAGCTCCGTGTCGTTGAAGACCCGCAGGTCTCGGTCCAGTTGCCCGGACTGGGTCACGATCGCCAACCGGGGTATTTCGGACTGTCCGCGGTCGCGGCGGCCCTGGCGCTGGGCGACGCTCAGTCGCGCGCCGCCGTAGTTCTCGACCCGGACCGTGCCCGCACCCACCAGCACGATGTCGGCCAGCGCCCGCAGCAGCATGAACACCGACCGATCGCCGGGCCCGGCCAGCCCGCCGGAGGTGCCGGCCACCGTCGCGCCGCCGTCGAGGCTGCCGATGAAATTGGCCCGCACCCACACCCGTGGCTCGTCGGTTTCGGGATAGGCGTACAGCCGGCCCAGTTCGGCGTCGTCGATGGGCGCCGTGGAGCCCAGCAGGGTGAATCCGGGGTCTGCGCTGAGGTCGGACATGGCCTCGATTGCACCATGTGGCTACAGTTCGTGCGTGCCCAATCCAGCCGCCGAGTCGATCGATCACCTGGTGGACCGGCATCCGGCGGTATCGCCGGAACGGTTGATCGCGCAGCTCAAGCCGCCGCCGACGTTCGCCGGGGCCAGCTTCGCCAGCTATCGGCCAGATCCGGCGCAACCCAGCCAGGCGGCCGCCGTGACCGCGTGCACCGCGTTCTGCGCACAGGCGCTGACCCGCCGCGCCGGACGGCGCAAGCTGCTGGGCAAGCGCGAGGTGTTGCCGGGCGTGGGTATCTACCTCGACGGCGGGTTCGGTGTCGGCAAGACGCACCTGCTGGCCTCGATCTACCACACGATCACCGACACGGGCAGTGACAGCGTTCATGGCAGCGGCCCGCCGCCTGGGACGGCGTTTGCGACGTTCATGGAGCTGACCCAGTTGGCCGGGGTGTTCGGCTTCACCGAGTGCATCGAATTGCTCGGCGGCTACACCGTGGTGTGCATCGACGAGTTCGAACTCGACGATCCGGGCAACACCACCTTGGTGTCGCGACTGTTGTCCGAACTGGTGGCGCGTGGGGTCTCGATCGCCGCAACATCGAACACGTTGCCCGATCAGCTCGGCGAAGGCCGCTTCGCTGTGCAGGACTTTCTGCGCGAGATCAGTGCGCTGGCAAGCATTTTCAAACCGGTACGCGTTGACGGTCCCGATTATCGGCACCGGGATCTGCCGCCGGCGCCCGAACCGCCCTCAGCGCAACAGGTCACGCAGCGCGCAGCAGCGCGGCCCGGAGCGACACTGGACGACTTCGACGGGCTGTGTGTCCACCTGGCCACCATGCATCCGTCGCGCTACCTGACGCTGATCGAGGGCGTCACCGCGGTGTTCCTCACCGGTGCGCACCCCATCGACGACCAGAATGTGGCGCTGCGATTGGTCGCCCTCACCGATCGCCTGTATGACGCGGGCATCCCGGTGGTGGCTTCCGGCGCCAAACTCGACCAGATCTTCAGCGCCGAGATGCTGGCCGGTGGTTACCGCAAGAAGTACCTGCGGGCCACCTCGCGACTGCTCGCGCTCAGCAGCGGGGGTTAGCGAGGCTCGACGAAGGAGAGCCGAAGCTGGACCACCGCAATCGAACCCGGGGGTTAGCGAGGCTCGACGAAGGAGAGCCGAAGCTGGACCACCGCAATCGAACCCGGGGGTTAGCGAGGCTCGACGAAGGAGAGCCGAAGCTGGACCACCGCAATCGAACCCGGGGGTTAGCGAGGCTCGACGAAGGAGAGCCGAAGCTGGACTACCGCATCAAACCCGGGGGTTAGCTCACAGATTCCACTGCGCCAGGCGCAGGCCGGTGTTGCGCGACAGCATCACCACGTGGGTGACCAAGCCGCGGTAGACATCCCAGTAGACGCCACCGTCGACGGTGGAGCCCGCGGGAGCGTTGGTGAGCGCTGCGTCCAGGGTGGTCGGGTCGTCGGTGTGCTTGGACACGTAGGCGTCGCCGCCGGGCGTGACACCGTCGAAGGTGACCGACGCCGCCATGATGTAGGGGTTGGGCACCGAGATCGGGTGGACGGTTACGTTCGCCCGCCAGGGACCGCCCTGGTTGCGCCAGCGGGGCGTGCCGTTGGCGCCCCAGCCCGGGGGGATCTCGCTGGGCACCACGTCATGCACCGTGACATCGGCGACGATCGGGCCGAAGGCCTCATCGTGGTAGGAGATGCGCAGCGTGTCGCCGAGGCGACCGATCGGCGCTTCCGGGGTGGTGGTCGGCGTGGCGTTTCCGGCGGCCGGCGCCACCAGGGCTGCCAACGCGGTGACGACGGAAGTGACCAGGGCCAGAATCCAGCGATGCATCATGTCCTCTTCGTTTGCTTCTGGGCATGATGGCACATCGGCATCGCGGGTGCAGCAGCCTTGGCCCGGCACGTCCGCAGATGGTTGGTTTCGGCGGTCAGTTCGTGGTTTCCGAACCGGGGGAAGCCAGCTTCTCGGTGATCGCCTCCAGCGCTCGAGCCAGATCCGCTTCGGCCCGCTCCCGGTCGACTCCGGCGCGATGCAGGGGCCCGCTGCCCTCCTCGGCTTCCAGCAACGCCAGCAGCAGGTGCTCAGTGCCGATGTAGTTGTGGCCGAGGCGAAGTGCGGTGCGGAAGGTCAACTCCAGCGCTTTGCGCGCCGGGCCGTTGAACGGGATCAGGGCGGGCGGCTCGCCGTCGCCGGGCTCAAGGGCGACGGCGGCAGCAACGGCCTTCGGGTCGATGTGCTGCGCGGTGAGCAACGCGGTGGCCAGCGCGCCGGGATCGTGCAGCAGGCCCAGGACCAGATGATCGGGGGTGATCTCGGCGTTGCGTGCCCGGTGGGCGGCGTTCTGGGCCGCCACCACGGCACTGCGCGCCCGCGGGGTGAAGCGGGCGAAGCCCTGCTCGGGATCGAGCGTGGCGGCCTCAGGGCGCGGAACGAACTTCTTCTGCGCCGCCTGCTTGGTGACGCCCATGCACTTGCCGATATCGGTCCACGACGCACCTGATCGGCGCGCCTGGTCGACGAAGTGCCCGATCAGATGGTCGGCGACCTCACCGAGGTGCTCGGCGGCCAGCACGGCATCGGTCAGCTGCTCCAGGGGGTTGTCGTGCACGCCGGTGATGGCGTTGATCAGGTCGTCAAGGCGGACGGACTGCGTGAGCGGGGTGGGATCGGCCATATCGTCAACCTTAGGTTGACGATATGGCCGCGTCAACCGTTAGTTGACGCTGGGGGGTGGTGTGGCGCGGCTGGGGGAGGGAAACAGCCATTCCCCGAAGCCGTCGGCGAACCCAGATGACGGGGCATACCTGACTTTTGCCGGGCTGACACCGGCCGGCAGGGCGAACACCACGCAGCCGGTCGCGGACTTGCCGGGGGCGATGTGGAACATGCCGGAGTCGAAGTTCAGGCACTCGCCGACATCCTTGAGATTCGGTGCATAGCGCTGCCCGTCGGAACCGAACGCCCAGACGTTGGTGTTGATGTCGCCGTTCATGGTTGCGGTTCCCGGGTTGGCGATCGTGAACTGCGTCGCGATGTAGGTGATGCCCGGGTCGCCGGGGCCGGGCGTGACGGTCGCGGGATTGATCACCTTGTCCAAGGTGACGGTGACGGTGCTGCCGTCGGCTCGGGTGAGGGACAGGGTGTCGCCGGTGTGCCCGGCGGGTTTCGGGGTGGCCGGGCTCGATCCGCTGGAGGCGTCGGCCGCCGGTGGAGCGCTCGTCGAGTCGGTGTTGCTCGAGCATGCCGCTGACATGGCGGCGGCCAGGGTGAACACCGATAGGGCGACGATGGAGCGATTCATGGGGCCACCTTTCGCAAATTCCCTTCGTGCATTGTTACCGATTGTGGTGCTTACCGGCTGGTGGCCGCGGCCTGACCCGGGATTCGGGCTCGATCTCCGCACGTGCGGCGTCGCAAAATGTGATCCTTGTTACAGCTGGTGTGAAGTCGCAGTTAATAGGGCCGCGCTCCGCGCCATAGTGCCGGCACCGCGGCAAGGACCCCAGTCCTGGCCCGGGGCTCGGGAGTTCGATCAGTAGTGGCACTCGTCGGCATGATGCACAAGGCGAAGGGCCATACTCCGAAACGGAAAAAACCCCTGTCGTCACGCGGTGGCGGCGGCAGGGGTCTTCGCTATGTCGAGTCTGGTGCGCGGTACTGGGATTGAACCAGCGACCTCTTCCGTGTCAGGGAAGCGCTCTCCCGCTGAGCTAACCGCGCTTAGAGCCTTGGGACGGAGGTGGAGACGGGAATCGAACCCGTGTGCACGGCTTTGCAGGCCGTTGCCTCACCACTCGGCCACTCCACCGCAAGGGGTTGATGCCACTTGACACCCTCGAGCGGATGACGGGATTCGAACCCGCGACCCTCACCTTGGCAAGGTGATGCGCTACCAACTGCGCTACATCCGCGTGCCTCGGGCGAGATCGTCGCCCGGTGCCTGCAGAACATTAGCGGAGACATGTGAGACAGCACAACTCTGCATGTCAGACCGGCGATTCGCCTGAAAAGCGGCCTGCGCATTGATGCTTGGCAGGTTCGGCGTGCTAGTGTTCGTCCTCGTTCACCCGGTCTCGTAGCTCAGGGGGAGAGCGTCCGCCTCACACGCGGAAGGTCGCTGGTTCGATCCCAGCCGGGACCACAAGAAAGCCACCTGGAAACAGGTGGCTTTTCTCGTTTTTAGGGCCAGCCGGACTGTCCGGCAGTGCGAGGATGAGACCGTGTCGATGACGGTGCCCCGCACGGAGGTGCGGGCAGTGTCGGATTTGCTGGCCCGTGCTCGACCGGGGCCCGCGGCGTTGGTGATCGAGGGCGAAGCCGGCATCGGCAAGACCACCTTGATGCTGAGCGCGGCGGACGTGGCTCGCTCCCAAGGATTCGTGGTGCTGTCGGCGCATGGGTCTGCAGCGGAAGTCGATTATGCCTTCGCTGCGGTCGCTGACCTGCTCAACGGGATCGATCAAGCGGTGTTGGGAGAACTGCCCGGCCCCCAGCGCCTGGCGCTGGACAGGGCGCGAGACGAACTGGCCCCGGCTGAGCCGGACACCGACGAACGGGCCGTCGCCGCGGCGTTCTGTGCGGCTGTCGAGCGCCTCAGTGCGAGATCGTCGGTGTTGCTGGCAGTCGACGACGCGCAGTGGCTTGACCCGTCCAGTCGCGCGGTGCTCGGTTTTGCCGCCCGGCGCCTTTCGAAAAACGTTGGGCTTCTCGTCACGGTCCGCGTCGCGCAATCCAATCTCGCCGACTTGGCGCAGTGGTTGACCTTTCGCAATCCCGCGATCGCCACGCGTGTTCGGATGGGCCCGTTGAACGTCGAGGGCGTGCACGATCTCATCGCCGCACGCTGGGACCGCACGCTGCCCCGCCCGGCGCTCAACCGGGTCCACCGCATCTCGGGCGGCAATCCGATGTTCGCGCTGGAATTGGCCCGAGCAGAGCTGGACGCACCAGGTGCCGCGGCCGATCTGCCGGACAGTCTGGCCGCGCTGGTGAGCAGTCGCCTGCAACGTCTGGGCGATGATGCGTTTGCGGTCCTGCTGGCCGCGGCCTGCTCTGCATCACCGACCACCGAGGAACTGAGTCGGGTCACCACGCTGTCATCCCAACGTGTGATGGAGTCGATCGAAGCCTGCGAGAAGCTCGGTGTGGCCACCCTGGATGGTCACCACGTCCGATTCGCCCACCCGCTGTACGCCAATGGCGTGGCCGCCAGCGCTTCTGTGACGCGCCGTCGCGCCACGCACCTGGCCCTGGCCGGCGTCGTCGCGGACCGCACCTTACGAGCCCGTCACCTGGCGTTGGCGGCGTCGACAAGCGACGCGGCCACCCTGGCTGAGCTGGACGCGGCTGCCGACGCCTTGGCGGCGCGTGGTGCGCTGGCCGCCGCTGCCGAGTTGATCGACTTGGCACTGGACCGCGGCGGCGATAGCCCGCAGCGGCGAATTCGCTCAGCGGAACTGCACTTTCGCTCGGGGTCGATAGCGCCGGCGCGCGCGCATCTGCAGCGCGTACTGGCCGATGAGCCATCCGGGGCATTGCGTGCCCTGGCGCTGGCGCACCTGGGCGCGGTGAAGGCCTATGACGACGACTTGTCCGGCGCCATCGATGCGCTGTCGGCGGCTGCCGATGAGGCTGCTGATGTCCCTGCGCTCAGGCTGGTGTGCTTGTTGCGGCTATCGCTGGCACTGGCGATCGCTGACCGGATGGGCGCGACGATCGAACACGCTCAGCGTGCAATCGCGTTGGCCGAGGAACTGGACGCGCCCGGGCTGCGCAGCCAGGCCTTGGCGATCTGGGTGACAGCGACGTTCATCCGGGGCGGCGGCGTCGATCGTCCTGCGCTGCAACTGGCCGTGCAGCTCGAAGACCCACGCAGCGGTGCCACCACGTTCCTGCGCGCTCGAGCCGTGCAAGCGGTGATCTCGGCGTACGTCGGCGACCTTGAGACCGCCGGCGCCCAGATCCACGCGGTTCGCCACGAAATGACTTCCGACGGCAGTGAAGTGGATCTGGTCTGGGTGGACAATCGCATTGCCGCGGTGGCGATCTGGGCCGGCCGTTACGACGAGGCGGCCCGCGTCGCGCACGCGGCCGTGCAGCGCGCCGAACAACTCGGTGGGCGGCTTTCGTGCGCCACGGCATGGACCAAACGAGCCGCCGTCGCGGCATTTCACGGGCGCGTCACCGATGCTCGCGCCGACGCCCATGCCGCGATTGCGGCGGCACGCGCCGTTGGCGCACTCCGGCAAATCAAGGAGCCGTCCAGAGTGCTTGCCTTCCTGGAGGTATCGCTCGGTGACTACGCTGCTGCGCTGGCCGTGCTGCGGCCACTGCTGGACCAATTCGATCCCCCTCACGAGCTGGAGATCGAGGGTGGGGAGCATCTTCCCGATGCCATCGAGGCGCTCAGTGCGCTCGATCAGCTCGCGGAGGCCGAAGCCCTCGTCGATGCGCTCGAGACGCACGGCACTGACCGTGACCGGCCTTGGATGATGGCTGTCGGGGCCCGCGGGCGTGCCACGGTGCTGGCCGCTCGTGGTGACCTTCCCGCGGCACTTCGTGCCCTCGAGCGCGCCATGGCGCATCACCAGCGGCTCTCAATGCCCTTCGAGCAAGCGCGCACGCAGCTCCTGTTGGGCCAACTGCAGCGTCGCCGGCGTCAACGGGGGAGTGCGACCACGAGTCTGGCCGCCGCGCTTGGCGCTTTTGAGGCGCTCGGTACGCCACTGTGGGCGGAGCGGGCGCGGCGGGAGTTGGCTCGCCTGCGTGGCGCCCGCGGCGACGGCCGGCGACTGACTCCCGCCGAAAGGCGCACCGCCGTTCTCGCGGCTCGCGGCATGTCCAATCGCGAGATCGCCGTCGAACTGTTTCTGGCCGAAAAGACCATCGAGAGCACGCTGTCGGGCGTGTATCGCAAACTCGGCATCCGCACCCGGGCAAGACTGGCCGCGGCGCTAGATGCCGACGATATGACGTGATCGCCACATCGAACGCAGGCCCCGACGTAAGCTGCCACGATGACCATGCCGACTCCGGTTCTGAGGTCTTTGCGTCTCGTCGCCACGGTTCTCGGTTTGTGCACCGCGGTCGCCGCCGGCTCGCCGGTGACCGCTCAGGCGGCGTTTACGGCCGTGCAGCAGGTCAAACGGGCCCCGGCCGGGTCGCCGGTCGGCACGGCGACCATGAAGGTCCTCGGGCCTGCCGACGGTCCGGTCGACATCAGCTATCGGATCAACGGTGGCCCGCAGCAGACCGAGTCGAACGTGACGCTGCCGTGGGAGAAGAATTACCCGGTCTACGACGAGGTCGAGACTTCGGTGACCGCCGACGCCGGCGATGCGGCGCTTAGCTGCACCATCACCATGGACGGCATGCTGGCTGCGTTCAAAACCGAAGCGCGCCCCACGTGTAGCTTCGCCTACTACGGGTGACCGCTGGCGCGGTGTATTCAGCGCAGATGGTCGTTGAGGGCGCCGTCGGCTCCGAACAAGCGCGAGCGCCAATAGTCAAGCAAGGCAACGGTATCCACATCGTCAGGGTGAAATCCCGGGCGTAGGTACACAGCCGCGTCGCGCAGAAATCCGCGGAAGAAAGGCCCGCGGTACAGCGCAGCGATTCCCCGCAACGCCCGCCGCGGTTGCCGTCGGGCTGCAGGATCACGGGCCAGTGAGACGATCAGCCCGAGCGCAATGAGCGGAACCGTGGCGGCGATCACCACCGCCATCGCCATGATCCGGACCGCCTCGGAACCGCCGACGGCGCGATAGAGGTCAAAGGCCACCGACTTGTGCTCAAGTTCTTCCACCGCATGCCAATTCAGCAGATTCCACACCTCGGGAGTTCCCGGAATGGCCTGGATCTCATCGGTGGACAGGATGCGCTCCGCCAGCACGGCGGTGTAGTGCTCCAGTGCCGCGGTCTGGGCCAGATGCACCTTGGCCGGGGTCCGTTCCTCGGCGCGAATTCTCCAGCGGTGCACGGCATCCGAATCCTGCCAGCGGATCGGATAGCCCTTGTCTGCGAGCACGGCGTTGAGTCGACGGTGCTCCTGGCCATGGGTGGACTCCTGGCCGATGAACCCCGCCACCTGCTTTTTCAGCACCGGGTCGGTGACGCGATCGGCGAAGCGTCGCACCGAGCGAATGAAGGATTCCTCGCCCGCCGGGAATCCGCCGGACAATCCGGCCAGGAAGTGGCTGAGCACCATGTCGTCGTCGGCGAAATACTTGCCGTAGCCATCGCTGTTGTCGAAGCCGTCGTCGAAACGGAAACGGATCCGCCGAGTCTTCGGGTAACTCGGTGCCGAGCGCGGTCGCCGTTGGCGTGTCATGAGGCAGAGCGTAGCTAGCACCGGGCGCTCGGGACGGGCCCGTCGCACCGCGTAGGCGTTAGGCGATCATCGGGTCGATCGCAGACCGGGGCACCAGCACGTGTAACCCCCCGGCCGAGGCGGGCAACAAGACGCCCTGGTCGAAAAAGAAGATCACCCCGTCGTTGACCACGGCGAAGTTCTGATAGTTGGCGGGGTCGTACAGCGCGGCTTGTGCGAACGGTAACGGTGGTGGCGCCGTGGTGGACGTGCCTGTGGTCGACTGTCCTGGTTGTGCGGGCGGCGGCGCCAGTTGCTGCTGCAATTCAGTTTGGACGATCGGGGCGACGGTCTTTAGCGGATCGTCCACCTGCCACAACGGCGCGTGTTCTTTGTCGTCCGGCGTCGCGGAGTACGTGATCGCCTTGCGGTACGTCTGGTCCCAGTTGAACGCCTTGTACGTCGTCTGTGGCTGCGCTCCGCCGAGATTGTGGTTCACCGTGAACACCACCGCTTGCGTGCCGCGCGGGGGAATCGACGAGCTGTATTCCGTTGGCTTGATGCGCAACTCGTACGCTGTGCTGTGCGACGCGCCGGACTTGGCCGAGTTCAAGAACGCGTCGCGGGTCGCGGCGATGTACTCGGCGACCGCCTTCTGGTCGGGGTAGTTCAGCGGCATGCTGATGTCGACGACATACCCGGGGTCGGAGACCTGGATCTCACACGTGCTGCCGGTATTGCCCCCGTGGAGCTCGGCGCAGTAATCCTTCGGGGCCGCTGCAGCCACGGCCACGCCACCGAACGTGGCCGCAACCGTCGTGACCACGGCCACGCTGAAAGAGCGCATGAGTCAGACCTCCTAGCAAAGACGGCAACGCGCCGCGAGCAAAGATTAACGCGCACTCACCCCGAAGCCCCGCCTGACGTGCAGCTTCGTCTACGGTGAGCGGTGTTCAGGCCATTTCGGGAACGTTCAGATGGGCGATCGCCAGATCGAACTCGGCGACTTCGAGTATCTCTGCGCCGGCGTCGTTGACAGCCTGCGCCCAGATCGCCTGCTCGCCGCTGCGACTGGCAACCAGTGCCGCCCGGTCGTCGAAGCTGACCGACGACACCGCGCGTCCTGAATGCCGGTCCACCAGCAAAGTGGTGCTGCAGAAACCGTGGAGGTCCTCCAGCGCAGGCATGAGCGCCAGCTTGTAGGTGTCGATCATCCGCTCGCAGCCCGCCGGGTCGGTCCGCAGCCAGGTGACGCGTACACCCGCGTGCCGCCGAGACCGGTGATCGCGGCGCACCGCGGCGATCTCCCAGCGGCTCACCTCGGCGGTGGCGTGGAAGATCTCGGTGGCGCGGTCGCGCAAGTGCTCGGCGCTTGCCTCACTGGCACGCAAGGTGTCCTCATCCAGCCACGACGAGGTGATGATGCAGCGGCCGGCGTCGCGATCGACCAGCATCGACATCCCTGCGCAGCCATCGGTGTCGGCCAAGGCTGGCATCACCACACCGCGGACATGGGTGATCCCCTCATCGAGAAAGGACGGATGGGCGTGGATTGAGGTTGCGCGCGCGAACATGTCGGCCTCCGGTTGGACGGGGCGACGCCGCGGCGGCGCCGCCGGTCCCTTCCACCATGCTCCGGCTGCGGTGCGGGGACAACCCTTATTCGCCCCCCAATTGGCTGACTATTCGGTGACGGGGTCCGGCTGGGCCCGATGTTGGGCGTCCAGTTCCGCGATCTGGGCGCCGACGCGGCCCTTCAGCGCGAGGGCCGCGATCAGCCCGGCGAGCAGGGCGATCAGCAGCGCCACCCAGGAGAACCGGGACAGCCAGTGTTCGGCCGCGACGCCGGCGTAATACACCAGGGCAGTGGTCCCACCGGCCCAGAAAATCGCGCCGGTCACGTTGGCGATCAGGAAGTGTGGATAACGCATCTTCAGGGCCCCGGCCAGCGGGCCGGCCAGGATGCGCAGCAGCGCCACGAATCGGCCGAAGAACACCGCGCTGGCGCCCCAACGGCCGAAGGACCGTTCGGCGAAGGCGACGTGGCCGGGACCGAAGTGATTCGGAAAGCGCCGGCCCAGACGGTCGAAGAGCGGCATACCGAATCGCCGGCCGATCGAATAGCCGATCGAGTCACCGATCACCGCGCCGATCACCGCGGCCACCGCAACCCCGACCGGATCGACCGCCAACTCGTGTCGCGATGACAACAGCGCGGCGCCGACCAGCATCAGCTCACCCGGCAACGGAACGCCCAGGCTCTCTATCCCGATAACCGCGCCGACGAGCAGATAGACCAGAACGGGCGGGATCGAATACAGCAGGACATCCACCGACATGCGGCCAAGCATGCCTGACGTCGCCCAGGAAAGCCCGTCACGACCGTCGGCGGCCGAACATGCGTCACCTAGTAGCGTTGCTCAGGCGTTGCGATCGAATCGAGGAGCGGCAGTGGAATTCAACCTCGCCCAAGTGTTCTCGGCAGTGGCGGCGGCCATCGGCGACCGGGACTGCATCGTCTTCGGCGACCGGCGATTCAGCTATCAGCAGATTGAGGACCGGTCCCGCCGGCTGGCGCGGGCGCTGCACGAGCGCGGCCTGGGCGTGCGCCGTGAGCGTTCCGAGTTGGCCCCCGATGAGTCGGGCCAGAGCCACCTCGCGCTGTACTTGGCCAACGGCAACGAGTACCTGGAGGGCATGCTCGGCGCCTACAACGCCCGGGTCGCACCGTTCAACGTCAACTACCGCTACGTCGCCGACGAACTGGTCTACCTGCTGACCAACGCCTCCGCCGAGGCGATCATGTACCACGCCCGGTATGCCCCCACGTTGGCCGAAGCGCTGCGGCAGGCCGGTGACCGGCTGCCCAAGATGCTGCTGATCCACGTCGATGACGACTCCGGCAATGCGCCGCTGCCCGGTGCGGTCCGCTACGAGGAGTTGCTGGTCGCCACCTCCGCCGAACCGTTGGGCCTGGCGCTGTCCCCGGATGATCTGTACCTGCTCTACACCGGCGGCACCACCGGCATGCCCAAGGGCGTGTTGTGGCGCCAGCACGACATCTTCGTTGGCGCCATGGGCGGCCGTGAGTTCGGCACCGGCGCCGTGCCCACCACGTTGGAGGAGATCGTCGAACGCGCCCGAATGGCGGCGGCCGCCGGCTCGATGACGGTGGCGCCGTTGATGCACGGCGCAGCCCAGTGGGCCGCCTTCATCACGTTGCTGGGCGGGCGGCCGTTCGTGATGTCGGCGACCACCGACCGCTTCGACCCAGTCGAGACCTGGGAACTGGCGGCCAAAGAGCGGGTCGTATCGCTTTCGATCGTCGGCGACGCCTTCGCACGCCCGCTGGCCGACGCACTGGAGGCCGGCGGCGCCACGCTGGCAGATGCGCTGTCGGGACTGTTCGTACTGGCCAGCGGCGGTGCGCCGCTCACCGTGCCGATCAAACAACGGATCTTGGATTCGCTCCCGCAGCTGTCGATCCTCGATGCCGGCGGCTCCTCGGAGACCGGCGCGCAGATGGGACAGACCACCAGTCGGGCTCAGGCCTCCACCGGCCGCTTCACCCCGAACCCCGGCGCGGTCGTGGTCAGTGCGGACATGACCCGCATTCTGCAGCCCGGCGACGACGAGATCGGTTGGCTGGCGCAGCAGGGAAATGTGCCGCTGGGCTACCTCGGCGACCCGGAGAAATCCGCGCGGACCTTCCCGGTCATCGAGGGCATCCGCCATTCGGTCCCCGGTGACCGGGCTCGTTGGGACATCGACGGTGGCATCGAGCTGCTGGGCCGAGACTCGGTGACGATCAACTCCGGCGGCGAGAAGATCTTCGCCGAGGAGGTCGAAGCCGCGATCGCTCATCATCCCGCCGTCTACGACGTTGTGGTGGTGGGCCGGCCCAGCGAGCGATGGGGCAGCGAGGTTGTCGCGGTGGTCCAGTTGGCGCAGGGCGCCGACGCCGGGGCTGAGGACATCGTCACCGAGGCCGCGAACTACATCGCGCGCTACAAGCTGCCCAAAGACGTGGTGTTCTGCGCCCAGGTGCAGCGCTCACCGTCGGGCAAGGCCGACTACCGCTGGGCCAAAGAACAGGCGCTCGGCGCGCAACGGGTCTGAGCGGCGGACGGCTCAGCCGAACTGCGGCTTGCGCTTCTCTCGGATCGCGGCCAGGCCCTCGTGCACGTCGGGCCCGGAGAACCCGAGAAACTCCAGCCCCAACGCGGTCTCGAAGGCCGGCGCGAACTGCCGATACCAATAGTTGAGGCTGTGCTTGGTGAAGCGGATCGCGTCTTGGGCGCCATGCGCCAGGTCATCGGCGATGCGCGTCGCGGTGGCCAGCACCTCGTCGTCATCGACGCACTTGGAGACCAGACCGATCCGCTCGGCCTCCTCGCCGTGCAGCGTCTCGCAGGTCAGCAGGTAGTACTTGGCCTTGGCCATGCCCACCAGCAGCGGCCAGCAGATCGCCGCGTGATCCCCGGCGGCAACCCCGAGCTTGGTGTGGCCGTCGATCAACCGAGCGGTGCGCCCGGCCACCGAGATGTCCGAGAGCAGCGCCACCACCAGGCCTGCGCCGACGGCCGGCCCATTGATCGCCGAGATCACCGGCTTGGAGAAGTTGACCATGTTCAGCACCAGATCGCGGGCCTCCCGCAGCACCTGCATCCGTCCGGCGTGATCACCGACGATCTTCTCGATCAGCTCGAAGCTGCCGCCGGCGGAGAATGCCTTGCCCTCACCGCGCACCAGCACCGCCCGCACATCGTCATCGCGGTCGATCACCGGCCACACGTCGGCAAGGTCGCGGTGCATCTGCGGACCCACCGAGTTCAGTCCCGGCGCGTCGAGCACCAGCTCCAGCACGCCGTTGTCGCCGGGTTCGAACCGAAGGCTCGGGAAGTCGGCGGCGGCACGGTAGCGGGGGGTGTCAGTCATCATTCGTTTCTACTCGACCGCCCCGCGCCGCGGCACTGTGGCCTCGCGCTGGCGCGCTCGGGGAACCGCCATGCGGCGAGCTACCCATCTGCGTGAATCCGCTACGAGCGCAAGCGTTCTAGGGTCGGTGGGGTGACCGCTGCGGGGGAGTGCCGAGACGCCGCATTCGGCCCCCCGAGATTTAGGTTTGCCTTTCTAGTTTCTACAAAATCCCTTGTGTAAACTCTCTGCCCATGGCATATGTGATCGGGAAGCCGTGCGTTGACGTGATGGACCGGGCCTGCGTGGAGGAGTGCCCGGTTGACTGCATCTACGAAGGCGGTCGAGCCCTTTACATCCACCCGGATGAGTGTGTGGACTGCGGAGCCTGCGAGCCGGTGTGCCCGGTCGAGGCCATCTACTACGAAGATGACCTCCCGGACGAGCTCCAACCGCACCTGGCCGACAACGCGGAGTTCTTCACCGAGGCACTGCCCGGGCGCGATGAGGCGCTCGGCTCACCCGGCGGCGCCGCCAAGATCGGCCCGCTGGGCATCGACACCCCGCTGGTGGCCAGTTACCCACCCCAGGGGGAGTGAGCGACATCGCCAAGCCGCCTGTACCACCTGGAGGACGTCGCCTCGACGTTCTGCGGCTGGTACAGGCCGCCGACGAACCGCTGAGCATCGCCCAGATCGCCGACGAGCTGGGGGTGCACCCCAACACGGTGCGTTTTCACCTGGACACCCTGGTTGAAGAAGGCCGCGTCGAGCACACCGAACCCGATCACAAGGGACGCGGACGGCCGGCGCTGATGTTTCGGGCCATCCGGCAGATGGACCGGGGAGGAACCCGCCGGTTTCGGCTGCTCGCCGAGATCCTCACCATTGGGCTGGCCGCAGACGCCGATCCCAGCGGCAAAGCACTGGCTGCGGGCCGGGCGTGGGGGCATCGGCTACGGCCGCTGCACCAACCGTCGGGGCCCGTCGACGCCGAGGAATCCACCGACCATCTGCTCGAGATGCTCGATGAGCTGGGCTTCGAACCCGAACGCCTGGAACCCGATGCCACCGGGGACGAACAGCTCGGGTTGCGGCACTGCCCGTTCCTGGAACTCGCCGAAACCTCCACCCAAGTGGTCTGCCCCATCCATCTGGGACTGATGCAGGGAGCCCTGGAGGCATGGGACTCCCCGATAACCGTCGACCGACTTGATCCGTTCGCCAAGCCGGACCTGTGCGTGGCGCACTTGAAGTCGCCGGCCCTGAACGGAGTCCCGGTCGACCCCTTGCCCCCCACCGCGGTGCGTGCGGAAGAGACCGCCGGGTGAGTGCCGGCGCCTCGGTTGCGATCGCCGCGACATTCGTCTGGCTGGGGATGGTGACCGCGATTTCGTTCATGGAGGCGCCGCTGAAGTTTCGGGCGCCCAACGCGACCATCCCGATCTGTCTCGGCATCGGCCGGTTGGTCTTTCGGGCCCTCAACTCCGCCGAATTCCTGCTTGCCGCGGTCATCGCGGTCACGTTCGCGATCGAGCGGCCGACGGTGGGCATCGCTGTCACCTACGCGGTCGCCCTGGCGATGCTGGTGGCTCAGGTGCTCGCGGTGCGTCCGGCCCTGGGCCGACGCGCTGACCAGGTGCTGTCCGGACTGGAAGCGCCCCGCTCGCGGGCGCACTACGCCTATGTCGCACTGGAACTGATCAAGGTCGCCGCGCTGGTGCCGTTGGGCATCCTGCTGCTGTCTCGCTGAAGTGTCCCGCCGAGTCGAAGGAGAACCGATGGAATCGACCTCGCTGAATGTGCTGGCCGACGAGAAGCTCGCCGAGGCCACCCAGCATCACAGCGGTCGCGCGGCCCACACCGTCTACGGCGGTTCGGTGCATCACCTGCGCCAGACCCTGGTCGCACTGCAGGCCGGCCAGTCGCTGGCCGAGCACGACAGCCCGGGGGAGTCGACCCTGCAGGTGCTGCGCGGCCGGGTGCGGCTGACGGCCGGCGACGACAGCTGGGAGGGGGCGGCCGGTGACCTCGTCACGCTGCCGCGCACCCGCCACGCGCTGGAGTCGCTGGAAGACTCCGTGGTGCTGCTGACCGTCGCCAAGAGCGCCTCGCACTGAGCGTGCCGCTGAGCACACCCTGGTCGCAGCGGACCGGTCTGCGGTTGCCCATCGTCAATGCCCCGATGGGCGGGGTGGCCGGGGGCAGGCTGGCCGCCGCCGTCAGCGCCGCGGGCGGGCTGGGAATGATCGGGATGGGCAGCACCGCCACGGCGGCGTCGCTGGCTACCGAATTGGCCGCGCTCGAAGCCGCACCGCGGTTCGGGATCGGTCTGGTGGACTGGGTGATCCGCGAGCAGCCGGACCTGCTGGATGCCGCACTGGCTGCTCGCCCGACGCTGCTCTCGGTCAGCTTCGGCGCCGATCTGTCTTGGGTGCAGCGCGCCCACGCGGCCGGGATCGTGGCCGCCACCCAGGTCTATGACGCCGACAGTGCCCGACGTGCCCAAGACGCCGGGGTGGACGTGCTGGTGGCGCGCGGCGCTGAGGGCGGCGGCCACGGGGAGATCCGGCTGGCCACCCTGCCGCTGCTCGACGCGGTTTTGGACACCGTCGAGGTTCCGGTGCTGGCCGCGGGCGGGATCTCCGGGCCGCGCAGCCTGGCCGCCGTGTTGGCGGCCGGTGCCGCCGGGGCGTGGCTGGGCACCGTCTTCTCGGCGTGCCCCGAGGCGCTGACCGGCGAGGGCGCCCGCCGCACGTTGCTCGCCGCCGCCGGCACCGACACGATCACCACCCGGGTCTTCGACGTGGGGCAGCGGCTGGACTGGCCGGCGCGGTTCCCGTCACGAGTGCTGCGCAACGAGTTCACCGGCCGCTGGACCGGACGCGAGGATGACCTGGCCGGCGATCGGGAGGCGGGCGCGGAGCTGGCCGCCGCGATCGCCGCCGACGATCAGCGCGTCGCCCCGGTCGATGCGGGTCAGGGCGTGGGCATGCTCACCGAAAGCCGCCCGGCGGCAGCGGTCCTCGACGAGCTGTGCAGCGGGGCGCAGCGCCTGCTGGCGCGCTGGAGCTGACCTTTCACACCGCCCGCAGATAGCGTTTGGCGATCGTGCGCTGCACCAATCGCCCGATCGGGCCGGCTGCCTTGATCCACCAGGTGGCGGGCCGGGAGAACGCCCGCACCTGCGCGTACACCGTCTCATCGGCCGGGTCGTAGCGCACCGAGAACAGCTCCTCCCCGGATTCGGGATGCCCGGCCAACGTGCCGTAGGCGAAGCCGCGCCGGTCTGGCTCGTTCACGACGTAGACCACCCGGCACGGCGCGCTCAGCACGCCCAGCCGTACTCGCGCCACCGCGCCCACCGTGGCGATGTCGCTGTCGGCGTGCACCCGCACACCCAGCCCAGCACCGCGCAACATGCCCCAGCGCAGCACGGCGTCGCCGGCCTCCTCGAAACGCCGGCGCCCCTTACCGATCGGCGCGCTCAGATCGAGGTGGTGATACCCGGTGGGCAGCGCCCTGGCGGTAGCGCCTACCTCGCCGTAGGTGAACGGCAACCCACGCAGCGTGCTCAAGTCCACGGCCCAACCTTGCCATTGCGGGAGCGCCGCCGGCACCCCAATTGCCGGAACGTTAAATAGGGGGGTGAGTGCCCCACACGCCGGCGGCGGCTTCAACCCGCCCGAACCCACCGACAAGGGCGGGCCGGACTACGGCCGGTTCCTGGAGAACGTGCGCGCCCTGCAGGACCACGCCCGCGCCGCCGACGCCCCCGCCGAGGTGATCAGCCGCGCCGCCGACGCACTGGAGGAGGTGTGCGCGCTACTGGCCCCGTTCGACACCGACGAATGGTCCTCACCATCCGGGCGACGGCTGGACCTGCCGATGCGCGGCAACCTGCTGGCAGTGCCGATGAAGCTCAAGAAGGACGATGACGGGCGGTTGCGCGGTTGGGCCCAGTTCCGGCGATTCCACCTGGGACGCAACGGCGCGGCGCACGGCGGGGCTATCGGGCTGCTGTTCGACTCGGTGCTGGGAACCGCGTCCTGGTTGCTGACCGGGGGGCCCTATCAACGCACCGCCTACCTGCACCTCAACTACCGCCAGATCGTTCCGATCGACAAGGAGTTGCAGGTCGAGGCGTGGATCAGCCGGACCGAGGGGCGCAAGATCTTCGTCGAGACCAGACTCTGCGACGGCGACACCGTGCTGACCGACGGCGAGGCATTGTTCGTGGTGCTCAAACCCGGCCAACCATGACGCCGGTGTACTCGCGGACGGCGCGCCACCGGCGCCCCGATAGCATGGTCGCGGACGTTTCTAGCCCCTAGCACCCCCTTGGAGACCACGTCATGACCGCGCCCGCCATCCCCGCCCCGGCAAGCCCGATCCGGGTGGCTGCCGGGACAACCGCGGCCGCAGCGGTGCGCGCGGCGGGCCTACCCGACCGGGGAGCCCCGAACGCCATTGTGGTGGTGCGCGACGCCGAGGGCCGATTGCGCGATCTGAGCTGGACTCCCGAGGTCGACGCCGAGGTGACTCCGGTGGCCGCCGACACCGACGACGGCCGCAGCGTGATCCGGCACTCGTGCGCCCACGTACTGGCCCAGGCGGTGCAGGACCTGTTTCCGGCCGCCAAACTCGGTATCGGCCCGCCGATCACCGACGGCTTCTACTACGACTTCGACGTGCCCGAGGCGTTCACCCCCGAGGATCTGGCCAAGCTGGAGAAGCGGATGCGCGCCATCATCAAGGACGGGCAGCTGTTCTCTCGGCGCGTCTACGAGTCCAAGGACGCCGCTCGCGCGGAGTTGGCCGGCGAGCCCTACAAGCTCGAGCTGGTCGACGACAAATCCGGCGACAGCGACATCATGGAAGTGGGTGGCGATGAACTCACTGCCTACGACAACCTGAATCCCCGTACCCGGGAACGGGTTTGGGGCGATCTGTGCCGTGGCCCGCACATCCCGACCACCCGGTTCATCCCGGCGTTCAAGCTCACTCGGTCCTCGGCCGCCTACTGGCGCGGTGACCAGAAGAACGCCAGCCTGCAGCGCGTCTACGGCACTGCATGGGAATCGCAGGAGGCACTGGACAGCCACCTCGAACTGATCGAGGAGGCGCTGCGCCGCGATCACCGCAAGCTCGGGGTCGAGCTGGACCTGTTCAGCTTCCCCGACGAAATCGGTTCGGGGCTACCGGTTTTCCACCCCAAGGGTGGGATCATCCGCCGGGAGCTGGAGGAGTACTCGCGGCGCAAGCACATTGAGGCCGGCTACCAGTTCGTCAACACCCCGCACATCACCAAGTCCGAACTCTACGAGACCTCCGGACACCTGGAGTGGTACCGCGAGGGCATGTACCCGGCGATGCACATCGACGCGGAGTTCGCCGAGGACGGCGCGCTGCGCAAGCCGGGCCAGGACTACTACCTCAAGCCGATGAACTGCCCGATGCACCACCTGATCTTCCGGTCGCGCGGACGCTCCTACCGGGAACTTCCGTTGCGGCTCTTCGAGTTCGGCAGCGTCTATCGCTACGAGCGTTCCGGCGTGGTGCACGGGCTGACCCGGGTGCGCGGGATGACTCAGGACGACGCGCACATCTACTGCACCCGTGAAAGCATGCGTGACGAGCTGACCTCGTTGCTGCGCTTCGTGCTGGACCTACTCGCCGACTACGGCCTGGAAGACTATTTCCTGGAGCTGTCCACCAAGGACCCGGAGAAGTACGTCGGCTCCGACGAGGTGTGGGAAGAGGCGACCGACACACTGCGCGAGGTCGCCGAAGAATCAGGGCTGACCCTGGTGCCGGACCCGGGCGGTGCCGCCTTCTACGGACCGAAGATCTCGGTGCAGGTCAAGGACGCGCTCGGCCGCAGCTGGCAGATGTCGACCATCCAGCTCGACTTCAACATGCCTGACCGCTTCGAGCTGGAGTACACCGCCTCTGATGGGACCCGCCAGCGACCCGTGCTCATCCACCGGGCGCTGTTCGGTTCGATCGAGCGCTTCTTCGGTGTGCTGACGGAGCACTACGCCGGTGCCTTCCCGGCTTGGCTGGCGCCGGTCCAGGTGGTCGGCATCCCGGTCGCCGATCAGCACGTGGCCTACCTGGACGATCTCGCCGCGCAACTGCGCCGCCACGGCGTGCGGGTCGAGGTCGACGCCAGCGACGACCGGATGCCCAAGAAGATCGTCAACCACACCAACCAGAAGGTGCCGTTCATGCTGCTGGCCGGCGACCGCGATGTCGAGGCGGGCGCGGTCAGCTTCCGGTTCGCCGATCGCACTCAGATCAACGGGGTGCCGCGCGACGAGGCGGTGGCGGCCATCGCCGGCTGGATCGCCGCACGCGCCAACACCGTGCCGACCGCGGAGACGGTCAAGGCGGGCCTGGAGTCGGGCCCCGAAGCGAGTGAAGCGCCGTGAGCAGCGACCAGGCCGGCGAGGAGGCGATCGTCGACACCGGCGCCGGTGATCCCGACCGGCTGGAGCGACTGTGGACGCCGTATCGGATGACCTATCTGGCCGAGGCGCCGCTGAAGCGTGCCGATGCCGGGTCGGCGCGATCCACCCAGCCGTTCACCGATATCCCCACGCTCTCCGACGAGGACGGTCTGGTGGTGGCGCGCGGTGAGCACGTCTACGCGGTGCTCAACCTCTACCCGTACAACCCGGGCCATCTGATGGTGGTGCCCTACCGGCGGTTCTCGGAGTTCGAAGACCTCACCGATGACGAGGGCAGCGAGCTGATGGCGTTCATCCAGAAGGCGATCCGCGTCATCAAGGCGGTGTCACGCCCGCACGGATTCAATGTCGGGATGAACCTCGGCGAGTCGGCCGGCGGGTCGCTGGCCGAGCACCTGCACGTACATGTGGTGCCGCGCTGGGGCGGTGACGCGAACTTCATCACGATCGTCGGCGGCTCCAAAGTGATCCCGCAACTGCTGCGCGACACCCGCCGGCTGCTCGCCGACGAGTGGGCCAAACAGTAATGAGCAGACTGCCGTTCCTGTCGCGGGCGACGTTCGCCGGTATCACCACGCCGGTGGCGCGAGTCCTGCTGCGAGCCGGTCTGACGGCCGACATCGTCACGATGGTGGGCACCGCCGGCGCGGTCTTGGCGGCGCTGACGCTGTTTCCGACCGGTCAGCTGTTCGCCGGCACGCTGATCGTCTGGTTCTTCGTGCATTTCGACATGGTCGACGGGGCGATGGCTCGGCAAAGCGGCGGCGGCAGCGCGTTCGGCGCCGTCTTGGACGCCACCTGCGACCGAATCAGCGACGGTGCGGTGTTCTGCGGGTTGGCCTGGTGGGCGGCGTTCGGTCTGGACGACCCGCCATTGGTGGTGGCCACCTTGATCTGCCTGGTCACCTCGCAGGTGATCTCCTACATCAAGGCCCGCGCGGAGGCCAGCGGACTGCGCGGTGACGGTGGCTACATCGAACGGCCCGAACGCTTGATCATCGTGCTGGTGGGCGCTGGATTGTCCGGCCTGCCGGTCTTCCCGCTGCCGTGGGCGTTGCCGGTGGCGATGTGGCTGCTGGCGGTGGCCAGTCTGATCACCTGCGCCCAGCGGCTGCACACTGTGCGGACCTCGCCGGGCGCGGTGGAGCCGTTGCCGCAGCTGGCCGACGGTTCCGATGGCTCTGACGGTGAGGAAACCACAGGACCGTGACCTTCATCCCGAGCGGCCTGCGAGTTCCCGGGCTCAGTGAGCTTGATGCCTGGGCCACCGACGCCGGCTTCGCCGCGGGCTGGATGTTGGTGCGCGCGATGCCGGAATTCGTCGCCCGCAACGCGTTCGACGCCGGCGCACTGTTCGCCTCGCGTGGCGGAGGTCCCGAGCAGCTGCGCAAGAACTTGGCCCGCGTCATCGGGGTGGCCCCGAAGCAGGTGCCGGCGGAGTTGATGCGGGCCTCGCTGGCGTCCTACGCCCGGTACTGGCGCGAGGCGTTCCGCCTTCCCGCCATGGACCACGCGGCGCTGGCTGCACGGCTGAACGAAACGACGCGGGGCGGTGACCGAGTTGCCGCGGCGCTGGCGGCCGGCCGCGGGGCGGTGCTGGCGTTGCCGCACAGTGGCAACTGGGACATGGCCGGGGTATGGATGGCCCAGACCTATGGCGGATTCACCACGGTCGCCGAGCGACTCAAACCCGAATCGCTCTATCGGCGGTTCCTCGCGTTCCGGGAGAGCCTGGGTTTCGAGGTGCTGCCGCTGTCCGGTGGCCCCCGGCCGCCGTTCGAGGTCCTCGCCGAGCGACTGGCCGGCAACGGCCTGGTGTGTCTGATGGCCGACCGCGACCTGACCCGCAACGGGGTGACGGTCGACTTCTTCGGCGACGTCACGCGGATGCCGGCCGGTGCGGCCAGGCTCGCGATCGAAACCGGCGCACCGCTGCTACCGGTGCACTGCTGGTTCGACGGCGCGGGCTGGGGTATCGACATCCAGGCTCCGCTGGACTGCCGTGGTCGCGGTGATGTCGCTGAACGGGTTAAAGCGATCACCCAGGCGCTGGCCGACAAGTTCGCCGAGGGCATCGCGGCCTACCCGCAGGACTGGCACATGATGCAGCCGCAGTGGATCGCCGACCTTCCCGAATCGCGACGGGCGCGCTTGGGGGAGACCTGATGCGGATCGGCATGGTCTGCCCCTACTCGTTCGACGTACCCGGCGGGGTGCAGGCTCATGTACTGCAGCTGGCGGAGGTGCTGCGTGCCCGCGGGCATCACGTCAGCGTGCTGGCACCGGCTTCGCCGGATGTCGTGCTGCCCGACTACGTGGTGTCGGCCGGCAAGGCTGTCGCGATTCCCTATAACGGCTCGGTGGCCCGCCTGCAGTTCAGTCCGGCTGCGCACCGCAAAGTCAAAAAATGGCTGGCCAAGGGCGACTTTGACGTGCTGCACCTGCATGAGCCGAACGCCCCCAGCCTGTCGATGCTCGCGCTGAACGTGGCCGAGGGCCCGATCGTGGCGACGTTTCACACCTCGACGACCAAGTCGCTGACGCTGAGCGTGGTGCAGGGCCTGCTGCGGCCGATGCACGAGAAGATCATCGGCCGCATCGCGGTCTCGGATCTGGCCCGGCGCTGGCAGATGGAGGCCCTGGGCTCGGACGCGGTGGAGATCCCCAACGGGGTCGACGTGGCCGCGTTCGCGACGGCGCAGCCGCTGCCGGGCTATCCGCGAGCGGGGCGCACGGTGCTGTTTCTTGGCCGCTACGACGAGCCCCGTAAGGGGATGGCTGTGCTGCTGGGGGCACTTCCGGCGTTGGTCGAGCGGCACGCCGATGTGCAGGTGTTGATCGTCGGGCGAGGCGACGAGGACGAACTGCGCCGCAGCGCAGGGAAATTGGCGAGCCATCTGCGCTTCTTGGGGCAGGTCGACGACGCCGAGAAGGCGTCGGCCCTGCGCAGCGCCGACGTGTACTGCGCGCCCAACACCGGTGGGGAGAGCTTCGGGATCGTGCTGGCCGAGGCGATGGCCGCCGGGACCGCGGTGGTCGCCAGCGACCTGGACGCCTTCCGCCGGGTGCTCAATGATGGGGAAGCCGGCCGGTTGGTGCCGGTCGACGATTCGGCGGCCCTGGCCGGCGCCCTGATCGAGCTACTCGACGCTGATGCGCTGCGGGCGTCGTATGTGGCGGCCGGCGCCGAGGCGGTGCGTCGCTTCGACTGGCCGGTGGTCGCCGACCAGATCATCCGGGTCTACGAGACGGTCGCCGGCGTCGGCAGCAAGGTGACGGTGGGCGACTGATGGAGCTGACCATCGTGGCAACCGTGCTGGTGCTGGTCGGGGTGGCGGTGCTGGCCGCCGCGGTGGCCTGGGCATACCAGACCGCCAACCGGCTCAACCGGCTGCACGTGCGCTGCGATCTGTCCTGGCAGGCGCTGGACGCCGCGCTGGCGCGCCGCGCAGTGGTGGCCCGGGCCGTCGCGATCGACGCCTACGGGGACCAGGTGGCCGGTCGGCGACTGGCTGCCGTGGCCGATGTCGCCGAGCGGGCACCGCGCCACGCACGGGAGTCCGCGGAGAACGCGCTGTCGGCCGAGCTGGCGATGGTCGATGCCCAGTCGCTGCCGCATGTGATGGTCGCCGAATTGGCAGACGCCGAGGCGCGAGTGCTGCTGGCCCGCCGGTTCCACAACGACGCGGTCCGTGACACGGTGGCACTGCGCGAACGGCCGTTGGTCCAAGTTCTGCACCTCGGTGGAACAGCACCGATGCCAACGTATTTCGAGATCGTGGAGCGGGCCGGCATGGTCGCCCACGGCGGTCGCGGCGTGCTGGACCCGCGTATCTCGGCGCGGGTGGTGCTGCTCGACGAGGGCGGATCGGTGCTGTTGCTGTGCGGTCACGATCCGGCCCTGCCCGATGATGCGGCCAATCCCGCGCCGCGGTGGTGGTTCACCGTCGGCGGTCAGGTGTTGCCCGACGAGCCGCTCGCCGAGGCCGCGGCCCGCGAACTGGCCGAGGAGACCGGCTTGCGGGTCGACCCGGGTGAGCTGGTCGGACCGATCTGGCGCCGCGACGCCGTGTTCGAGTTCAACGGTGAGCGCATCGACAGCCAGGAGTTCTTCTTCGCCTACCGCACTGCGCGGTTCGAGCCATCCGGGGCCGGCCGGACCGGGCTGGAGCAGCGCTACCTGCACGGCCATCGCTGGTGCGATGCCGCAGAGATCGCGGCCCTGGCCGCCGGCGGTCAGAAGGTCTACCCGCTACAACTGGGCGATCGTCTGGCCCAAGCGGCTCGCTCGGTCGACGGCGGCGCCGGAGCTGATACCGGTCTTAGCCGGATTTCCTGACTTGCGCGGCTTAGGCTGAACACGCCTCGGGCGAATCAACCTCGCTACCCAGGGAGCCGCCATGCCAACACATCGCGCTGTTCACGTAGCCGCTGTCGATGCGCCGCTGACTCTTGTCGATGTCGACACCTCATCGCCGGGTCCCGGCCAGGTTCGTATCGCCGTTGCCGCGTGCGGTGTCTGCGGCACCGACCACGCCTTCGTCAGCGGTGGCTTTCCCGCCATGACCTGGCCGCTGACCCTCGGCCACGAGATCGCCGGCACGATCGTCGAAATCGGGCCGGGCGTGACGGATTGGCAGCTCGGTGAGCGGGTCGCGGTCGGCTGGTTCGGAGGACACTGCAACCATTGCATTCCTTGCCGCAAAGGCGATTTCATCCACTGCGCCAACGGTCAGGTGCCCAGCTGGCACTACCCGGGCGGCTACGCCGAATCGGTGACGGTTCCGGCCAACGCGTTGGCCCGAATCCCCGACGAGCTGTCCTTCGTCGAAGCCGCTCCCATGGGCTGCGCGGGCGTCACCACCTACCACGCACTGCGGTCTACCCGGGCGCGACCGGGGGACCGGGTCGCAGTGCTCGGCCTGGGTGGTTTGGGGCACCTGGGCGTGCAGTTCGCGCGGGCGATGGGCTTCGAGACGATCGCGATCGCACGTGGAGAAGCCAAGGAAGCCGATGCGCTCGCGCTCGGTGCCCACCACTACATCGACTCGACCGCCGGCGACGTCGCTGCGGCGATGGCGGCGCTGGGCGGTGCGTCGGTGGTGCTGGCCACCGCGGCCAATTCGCGAGCGATGGCCGACACCCTGGGCGGGTTGGCGCCGAGGGGGGAACTGGTGATCATCGGGGTCACGGGCGAGCCGCTGCCGATCGCCCCCGTACAGCTGATCACCCCCGGGCTCAGCGTCACCGGCCACCCGTCGGGCACCGCCCGCGATGTCGAGGAGACCATGGCCTTCGCGGTGCTGTCCGGGGTTCGGGCCCGTATCGAGGAGCGTCCGCTGGCCCAGGCCGCCGAGGCCTACGCCGCCATGGAGCAGGGGCGGGCGCGCTACCGGATGGTCTTGACCATCTGACCGACCGGCCGACGGGCGGATTCAGGCGGCAGGAAGAGTCGCGTCGTAATCCCAGCGGGTCGGCGGCTTCATGCCCGGCGGCATCCAGCCGATGAACATGTGGCCGCCCGGGTGCGCACTACGCGTCGGCATGACGCCCAACGCTTCCCGAACCTCGATGATCGGCTGGTCCAGCAGCTCCTCGTAGGGGGCTGCCATCAAATTGTCGGCGCGCTGGCCGCGGCGGACCGCCTCACGGAAGTACCGGTTCTTGCGCCGCGGTGAGGCCG
The DNA here is from genome assembly GCF_963378105.1 of Mycolicibacter sp. MU0102. NCBI lineage: Bacteria > Bacillati > Actinomycetota > Actinomycetes > Mycobacteriales > Mycobacteriaceae > Mycobacterium > Mycobacterium holstebronense. Next base: position 2,675,141 of record NZ_OY726398.1, on the reverse strand, counting down.
GGATGAGGGGTCCGAGCAGCCCAAGAGTCAGCGTCTTCAGGGCGCCGGACGGCTCCATCTGGCCGCAGTGAAAACCCAGATTGCCGAACTCTCCGCCCATGTCCGGGCCATAGCCGCCCAGGGTGTGGAACATGTCGTGCAGGGCGGTGCCGCGCCGCATCATGTAGAAGAAGTCGTCGTCCCAGCCGCGACGCTCGGCGATCGGCCGGATCACGGTGTCCACGTCGAACACCCCGGCATCCAAACGATTGGTGCGCAGAAACGACCGATAGGCATGGCCGAGCGAGCCCACCGGCAACGAGGCCAGATAGTCGTCGTCGCCGAGCAGCGCCAACAGATCCGGCTTCTCGGCGAACAGCCGCCGGCCGTTGGGATGCGCCCGCAGTTGGTGATAGCTGCGGGCCAGAATCGGAGCCGCCAGCCCGACGATCAGGTCGAACGCGGATCCGCCGTTGCGGCCCGGATTGGCCAGCAGGCGCCAGGAGCCGAACACGGCCGGCCAGTCTCGTTGCTCGGGAACGCCGGTAATCCTTGCCGCCATGCGACGACCTTCCGTCGGAAACGCGCGGGGAATGCAGTGAGGTTAATAATAGGCATATGTGCAGGAATGTCCATATATGTCGACGGGGCGAGTGACCGTGCGCGGGCGGGGTCGACCCCCTGGTGGCGGGAACCCTCCCGAGCACGCCCGAGAGCTGCTGCTCGATGCCGCGGAGCGCTCCTTCGCCCGTCGCGGCTACCGCGCCTCGACGATGCAGGTGATCGCAGCGGAAGCCGGTTACACCCGGGCGGTGATCTACCGCCACTTCGCCACCCGTGACGAACTGCTGGACGCATTGGTGGTGCGGGTGGCCGGACGCAAGATCGCCGAGATCACCGCCCGGCTGGAACCGCCGCATGGACCCGCAACGCTGGTGACAGAGTCCCTGGTCATCGTGGCGACCGAGGTTGCCCAGGACCCACTGCTCCGGGTCATCTCCGAGCACACCGACGAGGGCAATGTCGCCGCGTTGATCGCGCGGTCGGCGACGCTGGGCGAGTTGCTGGCCGGGCTCTACGAGCTGGGATTCCGCCAGGCCGCACCGCAGTTGCGGCCCGGTCTGCACTCGAGCGACGCGGCGCGGTTCGTGCTCTCGACCGCACTCGGACTGCTGCTGGGACTCATCCCCGGTGTTCAGGACGCCGACCAGGTCCGCCGCTATGTGCGGGTGTTCGTCTTGCCTGCGCTGCTCGCCGATCCGCCTCCGGCGGGGCCGGTGTTCACGGTGTAGCGGTAATCGGCGGGAAAACGGCTGGCGTCGGCCCACTACACTGAGCGGGTATCGGCAGGCCAGCAAGGAGAAGCATTCAGTGGACAGCGCGGCGCAGAACGGTTCGGCACCCGACGGACAAACGGGTACTGCGCGAGTAAAGCGCGGCATGGCCGAGATGCTCAAGGGCGGCGTCATCATGGACGTCGTCACCCCGGACCAGGCTCGTATCGCTGAGGCCGCCGGCGCCGTCGCGGTGATGGCACTGGAGCGGGTGCCCGCCGACATCCGTGCCCAGGGCGGGGTTTCGCGGATGAGCGACCCGGACATGATCGAGGGCATCATCGCCGCGGTCACCATCCCGGTGATGGCCAAAGTGCGAATCGGGCACTTCGTCGAGGCGCAGATCCTGCAGAGCCTCGGGGTGGACTACATCGACGAGTCCGAGGTGCTGACCCCGGCCGACTACACCCACCACATCGACAAGTGGCAGTACACCGTGCCGTTCGTGTGCGGGGCGACCAACCTGGGTGAGGCGCTGCGCCGGATCACCGAGGGTGCGGCCATGATTCGTTCCAAGGGCGAGGCGGGCACCGGTGATGTCTCCAACGCCACCACCCACATGCGGTCCATCGGCGGCGAGATCCGTCGGCTCACGTCGCTCTCCGAAGACGAATTGTTCGTTGCCGCAAAGGAACTGCAAGCGCCCTACGATCTGGTCGCAGAGGTGGCCAGGGCCGGGAAGCTGCCGGTGACGCTGTTCACCGCGGGCGGCATCGCCACCCCGGCGGATGCCGCGATGATGATGCAGCTCGGCGCGGAGGGCGTCTTCGTCGGTTCGGGCATCTTCAAGTCCGGTGACCCCGCTGCGCGTGCAGCGGCGATCGTCAAAGCGACCACCTTCTACGACGACCCCGACGTGTTGGCCCGGGTATCGCGTGGGCTGGGCGAAGCGATGGTCGGCATCAATGTGGAGGACATCGCGCAACCGCACCGGCTTGCCGAACGCGGCTGGTAGAACTTCTTCGTGGCGATCGAAGAGATCCTCGATCTGGAACAACTCGAGGTCAACATCTACCGCGGGAGTGTGTTCAGCCCGCTCTCGGCGGACAACCAGCGCACCTTCGGCGGCCACGTCGCCGGCCAGGCATTGGTGTCGGCGGTGCGTACCGTGGACCCCCGCTACCGGGTCCACTCGCTACACGGATACTTTCTGCGTCCCGGAGATGCCAAGGCGCCCACGGTGTTCACCGTGGAGCGGGTCCGCGACGGTGGTTCGTTCTGTACGCGGCGCGTCAACGCCATCCAGCACGGCGAAACCATCTTCAACATGTCGGCGTCGTTCCAGACCGAACAGCAGGGCATCGAGCACCAAGACGTGATGCCCGACGCACCCGACCCGAAAGACCTGCCCGACATCGCCGCGATGAAGGCCTTCGACGACGAAGGCTTCAAGGCGTTCGCCGAGTGGGATCTGCGCCGGGTGCCGCGTGAGCAGCTGCCGCACATGCCGGGCAAGGTTGCCGAGCAGCAGGTCTGGTTCCGCCATCGCGACCGGTTGCCCGACGATCCGGTGCTGCACATCTGCGCGCTGGCCTACATGAGCGACCTGACCCTGCTGGGCACCTCCTGGGCGATCCACCCAGGTGAGCGGGACGTCTTGCAGGTGGCGTCGCTCGATCACGCGATGTGGTTCATGCGCCCGTTCCGGGCCGACGAATGGCTGCTCTATGACCAGTCGTCGCCGTCGGCGGGTGCCGGCCGCGCGCTGACTCAGGGCAAGATCTACAACCGATCCGGGGACATGGTGGCTGCCGTCATGCAGGAGGGGCTGACCCGCTATCCGTCGGGATATCAGCCGACCGGCCAGTGAGCGGCTCGCACATCGGCGTCCTGGCCCTGCAGGGCGACGTCCGTGAACACCTTGCCGCCCTAAGCGCTGTCGGTGCCGATCCGGTGCTGGTACGCCGCCGCTCCGAGCTGGATGCGGTCGACGCGCTGTTGATTCCCGGCGGCGAGTCGACCACGATCAGTCATCTGCTGCGCGAGCTGGAGCTGGCGGATCCGCTGCGGGCGCGGCTTGCCGACGGGATGCCGGCGTACGGTTCCTGCGCGGGAATGATTCTGCTGGCCAGCGAGATCCTTGATGCCGGCGCGCAGGGTCGTGCCGCAATTCCGTTGTCCGGCATCGATATGGCCGTGCGGCGCAACGCTTTCGGTCGTCAGGTCGATTCTTTCGAGGGCGACGTTGTATTCGACGGCTTGGACGAACCGGTACACGCGGTGTTCATCCGAGCACCGTGGGTGGAGCGGATCGGACCGGGGGTTCAGGTGCTGGCCGAGGCAGCGGGTCATCCCGTTGCGGTGCGGCAAGGACGCGTGTTGGCCACCTCGTTTCACCCGGAGGTGACCGGCGACCGCCGTATTCACCGGCTCTTCGTCGACATTGTCGCGGGGCGGGTCTGAGAAGTCGCGCCCGTTGCTGGCCGCCAGTTGGGTGACCGGGAACACCGCCGCCGGGACCGCCAGGCATGATGTCGGCATGGCAGATCTCGCGCGGGGCGGATTTCGTCGCGCAGTAAAACTGGCGAGCCTTCCGGCTGGAGTCGCAGGCCGCGCAGCGCTCGGTGTGGGTAAGAGGATGACCGGCAAGACCAAAGACGAGGTCAACGCCGAGCTCCTGGAGAAGGCCGCCGACGAGATGTTCAAGGTGCTCGGCGAGCTCAAGGGCGGCGCCATGAAGGTTGGCCAGGCGCTGTCGGTGATGGAGGCTGCGATTCCTCCGCAGTTCGCCGAACCGTTCCGCGAGGCGCTGGTCAAGCTCCAAAGCGAGGCTCCGCCGCTGCCGGCCGCCAAGGTGCACCGGGTGCTCGACGCCCAGCTTGGGACCAAATGGCGGGAGCGTTTCGCGTCCTTCGACGACACCCCCGCTGCCTCGGCGAGCATCGGGCAGGTCCACCGGGCGGTCTGGAAGGACGGCCGCGAGGTCGCCGTGAAGATCCAGTATCCCGGTGCCGACGAGGCGCTGCGCGCCGATCTCAAGCTGATTCAGCGGTTCAACTGGGTCGCCAAGCAGGTCGTTCCCGGCGCTGACGTAGACCGGCTGGTCACGGAGATCAACGACACCCTGGAAGCCGAACTCGAATACCGCCAGGAGGCCGACAATCAGCGGGCCTTCGCCAAGGCCTATGCCGATGACCCGAAGTTCTTCGTTCCGGCGGTGATCGCCAGCGCGCCGAAAGTCATCGTCTCGGAGTGGATCGAAGGCCGGCGGCTGTCGGCGATCATCAACAGTGGCACGAGACAGGAGCGAGACTCCGCGTGCGCGCTGCTGCTGGAGTTCACCTTGAGCTCGCCGGCGCGCGTCGGGCTGGTGCATGCCGACCCGCATCCGGGCAACTTCATGATGCTGCCCGACGGTCGGCTAGGCGTCATCGACTTCGGCGCGGTGGCCGAACATCCCGAGGGCATCCCGCCGGGATTCGCCGAACTGCTGTGCTGGGCTCGGGACGAGCAGTGGGACGAGGCGATCCGGCTGCTCAAGCAACTCGGGTTCATGCCTGCCGACTATGACCTGAGTGCCGAGCAGCTGGTGGAGTACATCCAGCCGCTGTGGCCCTACATCGACCCGCTGCGCTCGGGGGAGTTCCATTTCACCCGCAAGTGGTTCCAGAAGTCTGCGCTGGTCACCACCGATCCGATGGCGGAAGGCTTCGCCGACCGATTCAAGATGGCTCGCCGGCTGACCATTCCCGCTGGTTACGTCATGTTGCTGCGCACGCTGGGCGGTCTGCTGGGCGTAGCGGTGCAGCTGGACGCGCACGTCGACTACGCCGCGCTGATCGAGCGATGGGCGCCGGGATTCTTCCCACCCGAGCAGCCCCCGGCACGCGAACAGGACTGACACGTAGACTCGTCGCGCAAAGTTTTGACGCAACAGTGAGGTAGGGCGGGTTATGAGCGGCCATTCCAAGTGGGCGACCACGAAGCACAAGAAGGCTGTCATTGACGCTCGTCGTGGCAAGAATTTTGCGCGGTTGATCAAGAATATTGAGGTTGCGGCGCGGGTTGGTGGTGGGGATCCGTCGGGTAATCCGACGTTGTTTGACGCCATTCAGAAGGCGAAGAAGAACTCGGTGCCCAACGACAATATTGAGCGGGCGCGTAAGCGTGGTGCTGGTGAGGAAGCTGGTGGGGCGGATTACCAGACGATCACCTATGAGGGTTATGGGCCTAATGGGGTGGCGGTGTTGATCGAGTGTTTGACCGACAATCGCAATCGTGCGGCCAGTGAGGTGCGGGTGGCGATGACTCGTAACGGTGGTCAGATGGCCGATCCGGGTTCGGTGGCGTATCTGTTCAGTCGTAAGGGCACGGTGACCCTGGATAAGAATGGGTTGACTGAGGATGACGTGTTGGCGGCGGTGTTGGATGCCGGTGCTGAGGATGTCAATGATTTGGGGGAGAGCTTTGAGGTGATCTCGGAGCCGGGGGACTTGGTGGCGGTGCGTAGTGCGTTGGTGGAGGCGGGGATTGATTACGACTCGGCTGAGGCGAGTTTTCAGGCGTCGGTGAGTGTCCCGGTCGATGTTGAGGGGGCTCGCAAGGTGTTGAAGTTGGTTGATGCTCTTGAGGACAACGACGACGTGCAGAACGTGTGGACCAACGTCGATCTGTCCGACGAAGTACTGGCAGCCCTCGAAGACGAATAAGCGATCTCGGCAGGGGGCTGGTTTGGCTCACCGGGAATGCAATCCGGTACATGTCGGTGGCGCTGGCTTTCGGCGGTCGCGTGAGCTCGCCGTTGAGGCTTTGCCGCAAGTATGCGCACGATAGGTCTTCGATCGCCGTTGCCGGGCGTAGTAACGGCTCGAAGAACTGTCAATTCAACTGCAGCGCTACCGCATTGGCGGTAGCAACACGGCCGGTGCGTTCCTGGGCATAGCTACGTTGGACGTAGCTCACCGGATTGCTGCGATGGGCAATCGCTCCTAGACCTGCACGACCGGAAAATCGTCGAGGACGGTGCGGGCCGGCACCCGCCGCCGCAGCTCTGTTCTGGGCTGGCCGCCTGCTAGTTACGCTAACCGCACTACATCGTGTAGTCGCTTGACCAGCGGGCGCGCGTCGCGGCGTGCTCGGCGCACTGATCCGCCAATTCATGGAGGTCCTGATGGCCGCTCCGACGCAGGCCGCCGGCCGAGTCGTGCCGGGCTGCCAGGAATCGCGGGATCGTCAGCTGAACCGCCAGGGGCGATGTCGCCGCTGCTGCCTGTGACACCACGGGAGGGGTTACACGTTCGGTGACCCAAGTGGGCACCCACGCCAAATATCGTCATGGTCGGTACGCCGCACCCTGACGGTCTTCCCTACTTTCGACCGCCTGTCGCGGTACTTACGTTCGCCGTCGACAGTCGCGGCCTTTCTCCGGCTCGTCTGACGACCGCGGCTGCCGGAGCCTTTGCTCGCGTGCGGCTTTCCGCCCTCGAGCAGTTCCTCGACTCGAAACCTCATGTCGTCGAGTCCATCCCGCTTTCAGAGCGAATCGCGCGTACCTCTCGGTATGCGCTCATCAACCGTCGTGACGACGGTAAACCGTTGTAGAACAACGAAAGTCATTGCAGCGTCAGCCTTGACGGTCTGCCTACCGAGTCCGTAGTAGCCGCCTTTCGGTGATAGGTGTGCGGCGAGGCGCGCCCGGATCATCCGATGGTCAAGTGCCGGTGCGCCTTTCGGCACCTTCTGATTCAAACTCAGCGCAAGTCCCTACTGGGGATTAACATGACTCCCCTGAATTCCGAAACACGTTGAGTGACAACGTATTCCAACTCGGTGCGGGCATCCGTTCGGGCTCCGAATCCGCTTGCTGTGGCGCGGCGGCGCCCTGATCGGTGGTCGACACCCGTGGGCCGCGGTGGTCGTATGAGTACCCATCGAGGTAGTCGCCGTGGATTTGCCCCAGTACGGAAGGAGATTGGTCATGCCGCTACATGTCGTCCCTGAAGGACTGGCCGCTGCCTGCGCACGCGTGGAAGCGCTGACAGCTAGGCTTGCCGCCGCACACGCCAGTGCGGCGCCGGTGATCACGGCGGTGGTTCCTCCCGCGGCCGACTTGGTATCGGTGCAGAGCGCGGCCACGCTGAGCCTCTTCGGCGGCCGGCATGAAGTGGTGGCGGCCCAGGGCACAGCCGAACTCGGCCGATCGGGGATCGGAGTGGGTGAGGCCGGCGTCAACTACGCCGCCGGTGATGCCGCTGCGGCGTCGGTGTATCCGAACTGGCGGCTTGCGTGACCGCGCCAGCCTGGATGGCGTTGCCGCCGGAGTTTCATTCAGCACTGTTGAGCAGCGGGCCAGGTTCCGGCCCGGTGTTGGCGGCAGCTGGGACATGGAGTTCACTGAGCGCCGACTACGCATCGGCTGCCGAGGAACTCAGCGAGGTGCTGGGGGCGGTAGAGGCCGGGGCTTGGCAAGGGCCGAGCGCCGAGTCGTACGCGGCGGCCAATACGCCTTATCTGGCATGGCTGACGCAGGCCAGCGCCAACAGTGCCGCGGTGGCGGCCCAGCATCAGACCGTGGCTGCCGCCTACACCGCCGCGTTGGCGGCGATGCCGACACTGGCTGAACTGACCACGAATCACACCGTTCACGGGGTATTGCTGGCGACGAACTTCTTCGGAATCAACACCGTCCCCATTGCGATCAACGAGGCCGACTACGCGCGGATGTGGGTCCAGGCCGCCACCACGATGAGCACCTACGAGGCGGTCGCGGGCTCGGCCGCAGCGTCAACCCCGGAGACGCCCGTGGCGCCGACGATCCTCAAGTCGGCGGCGCCGGCGGAGACGTCGGATCCGGCGGACCCGTGGGGGCCTGCACACACCTGGACCGACCCCTTGCTGGAAGGCATCGCGCAGGTGTTGCGATCCGTGGGGATCAACTGGGAACCCGGCGCCGGCACCATCGACGGGCTGCCCTACTCGGCGTACACCAGCCCACTGACTGTGCTGTATTGGGTTAAGAACACCGTGACCCTCATCCAAGAGGTCGACTACGTCATCGCGAACGTAGGTGCTCACCCGGAAGTCGCTCTGCTGCTTCTCAACCCGGCCACTCTCTCGACGTTCTTGATCGCGCATCCGCTGGTCGCCATCGAACTGGGTGCCGCGATAGCCTCCACCCTGACCGCGCCCTTAGCGAGTCTGAGCGCGTTCGCGGCACTGGCAGCTGTGCCATGGCCGTCCGGCGTACCCATCCTGGTCGACTCGGTTCCCGACGTCGCCTCGGCTCCGGACTCGGTGGCAACGGTCTCCAACCCGCATCTGGTGAGCGTTGCCGGGTCGGTCCCTGCCGGGGGATCCCCTGGGGCCGGGGTGCCGGCGAGCGCTTCGGCCGGTGCGGGGGCCCCAGCACCGGCGCCGGCGGCAGTCGCGGGAGCGGGAATCGCATTCCCTTACATGATCGGATTCGGTGGCGGTCCTGGGATCGGCTTCGATTCGACCAACAGGACCGGAACCGGCACCGGCGCACGAGCGCAGAGTCCGGCATCGGCCTCCGCGGCAGAAGAATCCGCGGCCCGCCGACAGGCCAGGAAGCGGCGCCGTCGGAAGACGCAGTTGCACGATCACGGCGACCAGTTCGCCGACATGAACGTCGACCCCGAGTGGGAGTTGCCGGACAGCGGCCCGAGTGCCTCCCAGGGTGGCGCAGGACAGCTCGGGTTCGGAGGCAGCGTTGTCAAACACGATGTGCAGGAGGCGGGGTTGACCACTCTCGCCGGTGATTCGTTCAGTGGCCTCCCGATTGAACCGTTGATGCCGAGTACCTGGACCGGCCAGTCGAGCGATGGGGCGGACCACCACCGGGATCAGTGATCGTCGCTCAACGCAAGGCAATCGATGTCGATATGGAGATAGACCGTGAGTTTGTTGGATGCGCCTGTTCCGCCGTTGGTGGTGGAGTCAGCGTTGGTGGCCCAGGGACGCACTGAGCTAACCGAACCGGGGTGGCTGGCGTGACCGCGCCGGCATGGATGGCGTTGCCGCCCGAGGTCCATTCAACAATGTTGACCAGCGGGCCGGGCCCCGGCTCGGTATTGGCTGCGGCTGGGACATGGAAAACGCTGAGCGCCGAGTACTCCTCAGCGGCGGTGGAACTCAGTGAGGTGCTGGCAGCGGTGCAGGCCGGGGCATGGCAAGGCCCGAGCGCCGCAACCTATGTGGCGGCCAACGCGCCTTACCTGGCGTGGCTGTCGCAGGCCAGCGCGGACAGCGCCGCGGCGGCGGCCCAGCATGAGGCCGTGGCCGCCGCCTACGTGACTGCGTTGGCAGCGATGCCGACGATGGCTGAGCTGGCCACCAATCACGCCGTTCACGGGCTACTGCTGGCGACGAACTTCTTCGGGGTCAACACCGTCCCGATTGCGATCAATGAGGCCGACTACGCGCGGATGTGGGTTCAGGCCGCTACCACCATGAGCACCTACCAGGCGGTCGCGAGCGTGGCCGCCGCGTCCATACCGCCGACCGCCTCGGCACCGGCAATCCTCAAGTCAGAGGCCCCGGCGGCGCCCGCGGATTCCTCAGACCCGTGGGGCCCGGCCCACGTCTGGAATGACCCTTTTCTGGAGAACGTCGCGGACGTGGTGCGGTCGGTCTTCGGGCTCAATTGGGACCCCGTGACCGGCACCATCGACGGACTGCCATATACCGCCTACACCAACCCATTGACGGTGGCGTACTGGTTGAAGAACACGTTGACTCAGATCCAGGAGATCGACTACATCGTCGCCAATCTCTCGACGAACCCGGAAGTGGGCCTGCTGCTTCTCAACCCGGTGACTCTCGCCCCGTGGTTGCTTGCGCACCCGCTGACCGCCATCGAGCTGGGCGCCGCGATCTCCTCCAGCCTCGCCGCGCCGTTGGCCAGCATGAGCGCGTTGGCTGCACTGGCGGCTCTGCCCCGCTCATCCGACCTGTCCTTCTTGGTCGACACGACGCCCCAGGTGGTCGCGGCGCCCTCCGGGTCGGCCACGACGGGGTCCAATGTGCACGTGGTGAGCGTGGCCGGGTCAGTACCGGCCGGCGGATCCCCCGCAGCCGCCCCTCCGGCCAGCGTTCCCGGTGGTGCATCACCTCCGGCGCCGCCTGCACCCGCTCCCGCCCCGGCAATTGCCTTCCCGTACATGATCGGATTCGGCGGCGGCCCCGGCACCGGATTCAATACGAACAACAGGACCGGAAGCGGCACCGGCTCACAGGCGAAGAGCCCGGCATCGGACTCCGCGGTGGAGGAGTCGGCCGCGCGGCGAGCGTCGCGGTCGCGGCGCCGGCGCCGGGCGCAGATTCGTGAGCACGGCGAGCAATACGCCGACATGAACGTCGAAGTGGACGCCGAATGGGGCGGAGGCCCGATCGCCTCGCAGGGGAGCGCAGGCGGGATCGGGTTCGGCGGAAACGCGGTGAAACACGGTGTGCGAGAAGCCGGATTGGCCACCTTGGCCGGCGATTCGTTCAATGGCATTCCGAGTGAGCCGCTGCTGCCGGCCAGCTGGACCGGTCAGTCGACCGAAGGAGTGGATCGCAACGCAGAGAGCTGATCGACGGTGAACACAAAGCAAGCGATGTGGAAAGGGAGATAAGCGATGAGTTTGTTGGATGCACATATTCCGCAGTTGGTGGCCTCGGAGTCGGCGTTTGGTGCCAAGGCGGCGTTGATGCGGTCGACGATGGCGCAGGCGGAGCAGACGGCGTTGTCGGCGCAGGCATTTCATGTGGGTGAGTCAGCCGTGGCCTTTCAGGGGTCACACGCCCGGTTTGTGGCTTTGGCGGCGCGGGTGAATGCATTGCTTGATATGGCGCAGGCCAATTTGGCGGACGCGGGCAGTACCTATGTGGCGGCCGACGCGGCCGCGGCGAGCACCTACACCGGATTCTGACGAGAAGGGATTTTGTGATGTCACAGATTCTGTACAACTACCCGGCGATGCTGGCCCATGCCGCGGAGATGAATAGTCACGCGGGCACATTGCAGGCCGTGGGTGCTGACATTGCCAGTGAGCAGGCGGCGTTGCACTCGGCGTGGCAGGGCGATACGGGACTGACTTATCAGGCGTGGCAGGCGCAGTGGAATCAGGCGATGGAGGAGTTGGTGCGGGCCTACCACGCGATGGCCACCACGCATGAGTCCAACACCCTGGGGATGCTCGCCCGCGACACGGCGGAGGCCGCCCGCTGGGGCTGACGTAGCGCCCGTACCGAATATCCCTTCACCCGAAAAGAACTCTGCCGAAGCAAATTCAACAGGTTGGCGTGTGTTGGATTCCCCCATCCGCACGCCGGCTTGAACCGTTCAACAACTAGCTAGATCAACAAAGGAGAAAATCTCATGTCCAGCCAATCGTTGTCCACCCGTTCCGACTTGGATGTGGTGAAGCTCGGCGAATACATCGGTGCCCGGATCGACGGAGTCCAGTTGGGCGGTGACTTGGACACCGAGACCGTCACCGCGATCAACGACGCTTTGGTCGCCCACAAGGTCATCTTCTTCCGTGGGCAGCACCATTTGGACGATGTCAGCCAGTTCGAGTTCGCTCAGCTGCTGGGAACGCCGACGGCTCCCCACCCGCTGTTGCCGGGCGAGGGCGCCATTCTTCCGATCGACTCCTTCGGCGGCACCAGCGCGAGCAGCTGGCACACCGACGTCACCTTCGTCGACCGGGCACCCAAGGCGTCACTGTTGCGGGCCGTGGAGCTGCCGCCCTACGGCGGAACCACCCTGTGGGCAAACACCGTAACCGCTTACGAGCAGCTGCCCAATCCACTGGCGCGGCTGGCGGATGAGCTGTGGGCGGTGCACAGCAACGCCTTCGACTACACGCAGCTCGAGGTGGCGGACTCCAAGCAGCTCGAGAAGTACGCCGATCTGCTGCAATCGGAGGAGTTCCAGGCATACGTCCAGACGTTCAACTCCACCACGTACGAGACGCAGCACCCCGTGGTGCGGGTGCACCCCGAGAGCGGGGAACGCGCCTTGCTTCTCGGCAGCTTCGTGCAACGGATCGCCGACGTCAAGAGCTCCGAGTCGCGTGCACTGTTCCAGCTCTTCCAGGAGCGGATCACTCGGCCGGAGAACACCATCCGGTGGAACTGGCAGCTGGGCGACCTGGCGATCTGGGACAACCGGTCCACCCAGCATTACGGAGTCTCCGACTTCGGGCAGGCGCACCGGCGGTTGCACCGGATCACCCTTGCCGGCGACATTCCGGTCAGCGTCCACGGTGAGCGCAGTCGCGTCATCCAGGGCGACGCTTCGGCGTACTCCGTCATCGGAGAGCCTCGAGCGGTGGCGTAAGCCACCAATCGTTTCGGGCCGTACAGCTTTGAGTGGGAAGTGATTTGAGGATGAGTAACCGTGACGTGGGCGTGCTGGAGGCACGTACTCGCACAACCAAGGTGGATGCCGACGTCGTCAGCCGGTTCGCCACCTGCAGTCGAGCGCTGGGTATCGCGGTCCACGGTCGGAAACGGCCCGCCGACCTGGCCGCGGCCCGCGCGGGCTTCGCCGCGCTGACCCGTGTCGCCCACGATCAATGCGATGCGTGGGTGGGCCTGGCCGCTGCCGGCGATACCTCGCCACGGGTATTGGAGGCGGTCTGGCGCACCGAGCTGACAGTGGGTGCTCTGCAACGGCAACTCGACCTGCAGCACGGTGCGCTGGGCTTCCACTACGACACAGGGCTGTACCTGCAGTTCCGCGCCACCGATCCCGACGATTTCCAGCTGGCCTATGCCAGCGCGCTGACCGCGGCCGGCCACTATGGCGAGGCGTACCGACTGGTCACCGAGATCGCCGAGCGCCGGCCGGGTTTCCGCGATGCTCGCTGGCTCGCCACGGTGATCCACTACCGCGCCGAGCGGTGGTCGGATGTCGTGAAGCTGTTGACTCCGATCGTCAACGACCCGGAGCTGGACGACTTGTTCGCCCACGCCGCCAAGATCGCCCTAGGGAGTGCGCTGGCGCGGCTGGGCATGTTCGCCCCTGCGTTGTCGTACCTGGAGGAGCCGGAAGGGCCGATCGCGGCCGCGGCCACCGACGGGGCCCTGGCTAAGGGATTGGTCCTGCGGGCCCAAGACGATGAGGAGACCGCGGCTGAGGTTTTGCAGGACCTTTATGCCGCCAACCCGGAGAACGAGCAGGTTCAGCAGGCCCTGTTGGACCACAGCTTCGGGATCATCACGACCACCGCGGCCCGGATCGAGGCCCGGACCGACCCGTGGGACCGCGGCACCGAGCCGAACGAATCCGACTTCATCGATCCCGGCGCGCATGAGCGCAAGGCGGAGCTGCTGGCCGAGGCCGAGCGTGAACTCGGCGAGTTCATCGGCCTCGACGAGGTCAAGGATCAGGTGCAGCGGCTGAAAAGTTCGGTGGCGATGGCGATCCGGCGCGAGCAGCACGGTCTGGCCGTGGCGCAACGAGCCCATCACCTGGTCTTCGCCGGGCCGCCCGGGACGGGTAAGACCACCATCGCCCGTGTGGTGGCCAAGATCTACTGCGGCCTGGGCCTGCTGAAGAAAGAGAATGTGCGTGAGGTGCACCGTGCCGACCTGATCGGTCAGCACATCGGTGAGACCGAAGCCAAGACCAACGCGGTCATCGACAGCGCCCTTGATGGTGTGCTGTTCCTCGATGAGGCGTATGCCTTGGTGGCCACCGGCGCCAAGAACGATTTCGGTCTGATCGCCATCGACACCCTGCTGGCGCGGATGGAAAACGACCGTGACCGGCTGGTGGTGATCATCGCGGGCTACCGGGCCGACCTGGACCGGTTCCTGGACACCAACGAAGGTCTGCGGTCACGCTTTTCTCGCAGCATCGACTTCCCGTCCTACACAGCGGGCGAGTTGGTCGAGATCGCCACTGTGATGGCCGAGCACCGGGACAGCGTCTTTGAACCGAGCGCGCAAGAAGACTTGCAGGCGCTGTTCGGTCAGCTGGCTGCTGCGTCGCACCCCGATGCCAACGGTGTCGAACGGCGCAGCCTGGACATCGCCGGCAACGGCCGGTTCGTACGAAACCTCGTCGAACGCTCCGAGGAGGAGCGCGAATTCCGGCTCGATCATTCCGAACAAGCTGGCAGCGAGGCATTCACTGATGAGGAGCTCATGACCATTACTGCCGAAGACGTTCGTAACTCGGTGGCGCCGTTGCTGCGTGGCCTGGGCTTGGAGGCCAAGGTATGAGCGCACCTTCGGACCGGTCTGATCTGACGGAAGACGGGCGGCGCTCGTTCGCGTCGCGGACCCCAGTCAACGACAATCCCGACCGAGTCGAGTACCGGCGCGGTTTTATCACCAAGCACCAGGTCAGCGGCTGGCGATTCCTGGTGCGGCGGATTTCCGCGGGCCTTGCTCTGCATGACACCCGGATGCTCGTGGAGCCGCTGCGCACCCAGTCCCGTTCGGTGTTGATGGGGGTGGTCCTGTTGGCCACCGGAGTGGCCGGCAGCTTTGCGCTGTCTTTGATTCGGCCGGGTGGATCCGCCGGCAACGATCCCGTGTTGGCTGACCGGTCCACATCGGCGCTTTATGTGCGGGTCGGAGATGAGCTGCACCCAGTGCTGAATCTGACCTCTGCGCGGCTGGTCGCTGGTCGTCCGGTGAATCCCACAGCAGTGAAAGCGGCCGTGTTGGACAACTTCCCGCGTGGCAATCTGCTGGGTATTCCGGGAGCGCCGGAGCGGCTGGTGCAAAACGCAGACGCCGACGCGAACTGGACGGTGTGCGACGCGGCGTCCGGCAGCGCCACGGGCGTGACAGTGATCGCCGGGCGGCTGGACACCGACGGGAGTCGCGCTGACGCGTTGGGAGCGCAGCACGCGGTGCTGGTCGACAACGGTGCCGGTGCCTGGCTGTTGTGGGACGGCAAGCGCAGCCGGATCGACCTCGACGATCGGGCCGTCACCGCCGCGCTGGGCCTGGATGCCGGTGCATCCAAGCCTCGGCCGATCGCTTCGGGACTGTTCAACGTGATTCCGGAGGCGCCCGCCCTGGTGGCGCCGGTGATCCCCGATGCGGGGAACCCGCTGCCGTTCGCATTGCCGGTGCCGGTTTCCATCGGCTCTGTGGTCGTGGCGCACGAGATCGACGACAGTTCTGACACCGCCCGGCGGTACTACGCGGTGTTATCCGATGGCTTGCAGCCGATTTCTGGTGTGTTGGCGGCGGTGTTGCGTAACACTGATTCGCAGGGTTTGGATCGGCCGCCGGTGTTGGGTGCCGATGATGTTGCGCGACTGCCTGTTTCGCACCAGTTGGATGTGTCGCGTTTCCCGGAGCAGCCGGTCAAGGTGGTTGATGCGGTGTCGGCGCCGGTGACGTGCGCGCAGTGGAGCAAGCCTGCTGGGGCGAGCACGAGTTCGTTGAGGTTGTTGTCGGGTTCGACGCTGCCGTTGCGTGAGGGTGTGCGCACCCTGGATTTGGTGGGCGCGGGAGTGGGCGGCACCGCCGCACGCGTCGCGCTGACCCCGGGGTCGGGCTACTTCGCCCAGAGCGTCAACAGTGATCCGGCGGCCAACGCGACTGCGGGCCCGCTGTTCTGGATCTCGGACACCGGTGTGCGGTATGGCATCAACACCGAGGCCGGCACCACTGGTGGCGATGGAGACACCATCGCCGCACTCGGCCTGACCGAGCCGGCACTGCCGATTCCGTGGTCGGTGCTCTCGCAGTTCGCCCTTGGACCCACCTTGTCGCGTGGTGATGCGTTGTTGGCGCATGACGGGTTGGCGCCGGATTCGCGTCCGGGTCGTCGTGCCTCTGCTGAGCTGGGTACCGGATCTAACGGGGGAGAGACCCGATGAGTCGTTTGATTTTTGAGGCACGTCGCCGGTTGCCGGTGCCGCCGACCGATAAGGGCACGATCACGATTGAGCCGCCGCCGGAGTTGCCGCGGTTGGTTCCGGCGTCGTTTTTGCAGCGCGCGTTGCCGGTGGTGATTGTGATCCTGATCGTGGGCATGGTGATCGCCATGGTCGCGACGGGGATGCGGTTGGTGTCTCCGGTGATGTTGTTCTTCCCGTTCGCGTTGTTGGTGGCCGCGGCCGGGATTTATCGGGGCGGGGATAAGAAGGCCCGCACCGTTGAGGTGGATGCCGAGCGGGCGGATTACCTGCGGTATCTGTCGGTGGTTCGCGACAACATTCGGGGTTCGGCGGCTAAGCAGCGGGCGGCTGCGGAGTGGTCGCATCCCGATCCGGCGGATTTGGCGGCGGTGCCGGGTTCGCGCCGCCAGTGGGAGCGCGATCCTCATGATGAGGATTTCTTGGTGGTGCGCACGGGCCGGCATGCGGTGGGGTTGGCCAGTGCGGTGCGGGTGAGCGACACTGCGGATGAGATTGATTTGGAGCCGGTGTCGCACAGTGCGTTGCGTAGCTTGCTCGATACCCAGCGCACGGTGCGTGATGTGCCCGTCGGTGTGGATGTGACGAAACTGTCGCGGATCACGGTCCTGGGTGAGGGCGAGCACGCTGCCGATGAGGTGCGCGGTGCGTTGCGGGCGTGGGTGGCCCAGGCCGTGACCTGGCATGACCCGACGATGCTCGGGGTGGCGCTGGCCTCACCGGAGTTGGAGAGCCCAGAGTGGTCGTGGTGCAAGTGGTTGCCGCACACCGACATCGCCGGCCAGGCCGATGGGGTGGGCCCGGCCCGCTACCTGGCGGCCAGCGCCGAAGAACTCGCTGGATTGTTGGCGCCGGTGCTGGCGGCCCGCCCGCCGTTTACCGGTGATGCGGCCGAGTCGGGTCGGCATTTGTTGGTGATCGTCGATGACCCGGAGTTTGATGTGGCGGCTTCAGCACTGGGCGCCGCGCGGGCCGGGGTGACCGTTGTGCAGCGCAGTGTGGTGGCGCCGAATCGTGAGCAGTATTCCGATCCGGAGCGTCCGATCCTGCGGATCAGCGCCGGCGGCGGCTCGATTGATCGGTGGCAGACCGGCGGCTGGCAGCGCTACGTCGATGCTGCGGACCAGCTCGGCGCTGCGGAGGCTGCGCATGTGGCGCGGCGGTTGTCGCGGTGGGATTCCAATCCCACTCATGCCGGGTTGCGCTCGGCCGGTACTCGGGGGGCGACGTTCACCACGTTGTTGGGTATCGCGGATGCGTCGCGGTTGGATGTGCCGGCGTTGTGGGCGCCGCGTAGCCGTGAGGAGGAGTTGCGGGTGCCGATTGGGGTGACCGCGACCGGGGAGCCGTTGTTCTTCGATCTCAAGGATGAGGCCGAGGGCGGGATGGGTCCGCACGGGTTGATGATCGGGATGACCGGTTCGGGTAAGTCGCAGACGTTGATGGCGATCTTGTTGTCGTTGTTGACGACGCATTCGGCGGATCGGTTGATCGTGATTTACGCCGACTTCAAGGGTGAGGCCGGCGCGGATATTTTCCGGCATTTCCCGCAGGTCGTTGCGGTGATCTCGAATATGGCCGAGAAGAAGTCGTTGGCGGATCGGTTCGCCGACACGTTGCGTGGTGAGGTGGCGCGGCGGGAGTTGTTGCTGCGGGAGGCGGGCCGGCGGGTTCAGGGCAGTGCGTTTAACTCGGTGACCGAGTATGAGGCGGCGATCGCGGCCGGCCATGATTTGGCGCCGATCCCGACGTTGTTCATCGTGGCCGATGAGTTCACGTTGATGTTGGCTGATCATCCCGAGTACGCCGAGTTGTTTGATTATGTGGCCCGTAAGGGTCGCTCGTTCCGCATCCATATCTTGTTCGCGTCGCAAACGTTGGATGTGGGCAAGATCAAGGACATCGACAAGAACACCTCGTATCGGATCGGGTTGAAAGTCGCGAGCCCGAGTGTGTCTCGCCAGATCATCGGGGTTGAGGACGCCTATCACATCGAGTCGGGCAAAGAACATAAAGGTGAGGGCTTTTTGGTGCCGGCTCCGGGGGCGGCGCCGATCAAGTTCCGCTCCACCTATGTCGATGGGATTTATGACCCGCCGCGCCAATCGCGGGCGGTGGTGATGCATGCGCTGCCCGAACCGAAACTGTTTACCGCTGGCGTGGTCGATGCCGGGGCGGAGACCACCATCGTGGGTGAGGTCGAGGAAGAGGTGTTGGGTCCGCCGCGCAAGCTGATCGCCACGATCGGTGATCAGTTGGCGAACTACGGGCCCCAGGCCCCGGCGTTGTGGTTGCCGCCCCTGGATGAGCCGATCCCACTCGCCACGACGTTGGCCGGTGCCGGGATTTCCGAGCGGGCGTTGCGGTGGCCGTTGGGACAGATCGACAAACCCTTTGAGATGCGCCGCGACCCGCTGGTCTTTGATGCCCGCTCCGCTAGTGGGAACTTGCTGATTCATGGTGGCCCCAAGTCGGGCAAGACCACCGCGTTGCAGACGTTCATCCTGTCGGCCGCGAGCCTGCATTCGCCGCGGGAGGTCAGTTTCTACTGCCTCGATTACGGCGGCGGGCAGTTGCGGGCCCTGGAAGGGCTGGCGCATGTGGGCAGTGTGGCTTCGGGTCTAGAACCGGAGAAGATCCGCCGCACCTTCGGCGAACTCGAGCAGTTGTTGACCGCCCGTCAGCACCGGGAAGCGTTCCGTGATGGCAGCATCGGTTCGCTCAACGACGGCTACGGCGAAGTGTTTTTGGTGATCGACAACCTGTATGCGTTCAGCCGCGACAACACCGATGCGTTCAATACCCGCAACCCGCTGTTGGCCAAGGTCACCGAACTGGTCAACGTCGGCCTGGCCTACGGCATCCATGTCGTGGTCACCACGCCGAGCTGGCTGGAAGTGCCGTTGGCGATGCGCGATGGGCTCGGATTGCGTCTGGAGCTCAAGCTCCATGATGCCCGCGACAGCAACGTGCGCGTCGCCGGCGCGTTGACCCGGCCCGCCGAAGCGGTGCCGGCCAACCAGCCGGGTCGTGGTTTGACGATGGCCGCCGAGCATTTCTTGATCGCCCAACCGGATCTGGGTCAGATCGAGGCGATCAATGCCCGCCATCTGGGGTTGGCGGCGCCGCCGGTGCGGTTGTTGCCGACCAACCTGGCTCCCGAAGAAGTGGGTGTGGTCTATCCCGCGGTCGATCATGTGGTGATCGGGGTGCGCGAAGAGGACCTGGCGCCAGTGCAGGTGGACTTCACTACCAACCCGCTGCTGCTGGTGCTCGGTGATGCCAAGTCCGGCAAGACCACCTTGCTGCGGCACATCATTCGCACCGTGCGTGAGCATTCCAGTGCTGATCAGGTGGCGTTCACCGTCCTGGATCGGCGCCTGCACCTGGTGGACGAACCGTTGTTCGCCGACAACGAGTACACCGCGAATGTGGATCGGGTCATCCCGGCCATGCTCGGGCTCTCGGCGTTGATCGGATCACGTCGGCCCCCCGCAGGCTTGTCGGCGGCCGATCTGGCCTCCTGGAGCTATGAAGGGCACACCCACTACCTGATCATCGACGATGTTGATGCCATCCCCGACACCCCGGCCCTGACCGGCCCCTATGCGGGGCAGCGGCCGTGGACCACCTTGATCGAGTTGCTGTCGCAAGCAGGCGATCTGGGATTGCGGGTCATCGTCACCGCACGGGCCACCGGCTCAGGGCACGCGTTGATGACCAACCCGCTACTGCGCCGGCTCAACGACCTGCAAGCCACCACCTTGATGCTCTCAGGCAACCCTGCCGACAGCGGCAAGATCCGCGGCCAACGCTTCGCACGCCTACCCGCAGGACGAGCAATCCTGCTGGCCGACAACGACGAACCCACCTACCTACAACTAGTCAACCCGCAATTCAGCCAAACCTTGACGCGCTAGGAGAAGAACCCATGTCCCTTCTGAAGTTGAGGACCCCGTGATGGCCAACACTGTGATTCCGATCGTGCGGATAGCTGTCCTGGCCGAGAGCCGGTTGACGGAGATTGCTCTGCCCGCGGACCTGCCGCTACGCGAAATCCTGCCCACCGTCCAGCGCTTGGTCGTGCCAACCGCTCCCGACGAGGCTCAAGACAGTGCCGGTAGCACGGACCGGCTCAGCCTTGCGCCGATCGGCGGCGCACCGTTCAGCCTGGATGCCAGCCTGGACACCGTCGGCGTGGTCGACGGGGACCTCCTGGCCCTGCAGCCGGTGCCCTCCGGGCCCTCGGCGCCCGGCATCGTCGAAGACATCGCAGATGCTGCGGTGATCTTCTCGGCCTCCCGGCGAAAGCCCTGGGGGCCGCGGCACATCGGGACCGGAGCACTCGCGGCCGCTGTCGGATTGATCGTGGCGGCAACGGGTCTGGCCGTCACCTATCGGGTGGTCACCGGCGCGCCGGCAGGGCTGTTCGCGGCCGGCGCGATCGCCGTACTTGCCGTGCTCGCCGCGTTCGTCGCACGCCCGCCGTATGACGGAGCGTTGTCCATCGCCGCGCTGGCGCCGATCGCCTCGGCACTGGCTTTGGCGGTGCCGGGGCAATTCGGGCCGGCACAGCTGACACTGGGAGCCGCCGGCGTTGCTGCGTGGTCCTTGATTCGCGTCATCGGCTCACACCGTGACCTTGGATTCTTCACGGCAACAGCCGCGGTCGGTGGCGGCGTTGCCCTGGCGGCAGCGGTCGAGGCACTGTGGCCGCTGCCGCTGCGCAGCATCGGCGGCGGCCTGGTCGTGCTGGCCCTGTTGCTCACCGTCTCGGCTCCGCAATTGTCTGCACTGTGGGCACGGTTGCCGCTGCCGGTCATCCCCGCGCCCGGAGATCCGACCCCGGCAGCTCCTTCACTGCGGGTGTTGGAGGACCTGCCGCGTCGGGTACAGGCCAGCGAGAAGTA
Source organism: Mycolicibacter sp. MU0102 (assembly GCF_963378105.1). NCBI lineage: Bacteria > Bacillati > Actinomycetota > Actinomycetes > Mycobacteriales > Mycobacteriaceae > Mycobacterium > Mycobacterium holstebronense. Next base: position 2,654,081 of record NZ_OY726398.1, on the reverse strand, counting down.
CCAAACCGGATTCATCGCCGGTGGCGTGCTCCTTGGAGCTCTTGGCTCGTTTGCGATTGCTGCGCAACCCGAAACGGTTCCGGCGTGGGGATGGTACGTGGTGGTGGCCAATGCGGTCGCCGCTGCACTGCGCGCACGGGTGTGGGATTCCGCCGCGAGCAAATCCTGGCTGCTGGCCCAGCCTTACCTACTGACGGTGGCGCTGCTGGTGTTTTACGGTGTGACGGGCCGCTATCTTGCCGCGCTGATCGCGGTGGGGGTGCTGGCCAGCTTGGTGTCGATATGGGTGTTGGCCGCCGTGCTTCCGGCCGTCGCCGACCCGCACAGCTATTCATTGCCGGTGCGCCGCCTGGTCGGCTTCCTTGCCTCGGGTCTGGACGCATCGCTGATACCGGTAATCGCCTACCTGGTCGGCATTTTCGCCTGGGTCCTCGATCGATGAGCCGTTCCCGAATCGGCCCGGCGCCCGGGTACTCCCGGGCGATCCGGCTCGGCGGTGCCGCCGGGGTCCTGGTCGCGGCGCTGTGGACATCCCCGCTGGTCTTGGCGATCACCCCGCCGACCGTAGATCTGGGCGTCGTACCGCCCAGCGGGAGTCCGGGGCCGGTGCAAGCCACCCAGCAGAACAGCGAGTGCGGTACCACCGAGATCATCGCCGGAACCGATCTCAAGGATCCCCCTGCCGCGCAACGGCAGATCGATCTTGCCGGGGCCTGGCAGTTCGCTCGCGGCGACGGCCAAACCGTGGCCGTGATCGACACCGGGGTGCGGCCCGGCCCGCGCCTTCCTGCCGTTGAGCCCGGTGGCGACTACATCGGCACCACCGACGGCCTCAGCGACTGCGACGGGCATGGAACGCTGGTCGCCGGGCTCATTGCCGGCCAGCCCGGCGACGACGGTTTCACCGGCGTCGCGCCGGCGGCCCGCCTGCTGTCCCTGCGCGCCGCGTCCGCAAAGATCACACCGGCAACCTCCAACGGTGATCCGGAGTTGGCGCAGGCGGCCTTGGCTGTTACGGCCCTGAGTCGGGCGATCGTGCACGCCGCGGATCTGGGTGCACGGGTGATAGCTGTCTCTGCGGTGCATTGCGTGCCCGCCGACCGCAACGTCGACCAGTCCGAACTCGGTGCGGCCATTCGCTATGCGGCGGTCGACAAGGACGCCGTCGTGATTGCCGCGGCCGGTGACAGCGGCGCCACCGGATCGGTTGGCGGTGGAACCGGTTGCCAGTCCAACCCGCTGACCGACCTGAGCCGACCAGACGACCCGCGCAGTTGGGGAACCGTTGCATCGGTGTCGATCCCGTCGTCCTGGCAGCCCTATGTGCTGTCGGTGGCATCGCTGGCGCCCAACGGCCAGCCCTCGAAATTCACCACGGCCGGGCCGTGGGTCGGTCTCGCCGCACCTGGCGAGAACATCGTGTCGGTGAGTAACCGCGATGACGGTGGCCTCGCCAACGCGCTACCCGGTGCTAGGCAGAAATTGGTGCCGCTCAGCGGTACCGGTTACGCCTCCGGCTATGTGGCCGGCGTCGCGGCGCTGGTTCGGAGCCGGTATCCGGAGCTGAGCGCGGCGCAGGTGATCCACCGACTCACCGCCACTGCGCACAACACGGCCCGCGCACCGTCCAACATCCTTGGTGCCGGATCCGTTGACCCGGTGGCCGCGCTGACCTGGCAGCTGCCGGCCGGATCCGTCCCGGACGCGGTTCCGCTGAAACGGGTGGCCCCGCCTCCGCAACCCGAACCGAAGAACTACACGCCGCAGCTCGTCGCATTGGGCGGCGCAGCGGCGCTGGGATTGGCTGTCGGCGCCGCCGCAATCGCGGCACGCCGGAGAAAGGAGACCGCCCTGTGAGTACCCACCGATCATCCTGGCCCGGTACCGCCCGAATCGCCGTGGTGCTTTTCGCTGCGGTGGCCGTGGTCGCTGCCTACCCCTGGCACGCGGCACGCGAGCGTTGGGTGCTGGGCATTGGCGTCGCCGTCGCAGCGGTCTTGTTGGCGCGGTGGCGTGGGTTACCCCTGACAACGCTGCTGTGGCGTCGGGTGGCCCTCAACCGCGGTAAGCACGGGGAACGCCGGGCCCGCAGAACAGTCACGGACCCGCGGGTCACCGCGCTGCTGAGCGTCGCGGCGCCGCACGAAGACATCGATGCGCTTCCGCTGCCCCTGATCGCCCGCTATCTGGACCGTTACGGTCTGCGGGCCGACACGATCCGGGTCACCAGCCGCGACGTCGGAGACCAGGCCGGCGTACGGGAGCGGACCACGTGGATCGGGCTGACCTTCTCCGCCGTCGACAATCTCGCTGCGCTGCAAGCACGTTCCCCAGATATCCCCTTGGACAAGACCGCTGCAGTCGTGGCACGCCGGCTCGCCGATCACCTCCGGGAATCCGGTTGGACGGCCAGCGCCGTCGAATCCGACGATGTCCCGCGACTGGACTCCGCAGGTTCTCGCGAGACCTGGCACGGGATCGTGCAGGAAAGCGGAGATCACCTTGCCGCATACCGGCTCGCACCAGGACACGACTTGGCGGACCTGCTAGCGAAGGTCTGGGCCTACCCGGCACCTGAAACGTGGACCGCACTGGAGGTCGCCGGCTCCGGCGACGATCAGACGCTGGCGTTCGCGGCCGCATTCCGCACCGGAGCCCAACCCGGCGCCGGTGGACCGCTGCCCGGATTGAGTCCGCAACCGGGAGCCCAACGTGCGTCGGTGGCGGCCCTGCACCCGTCATCGGTGCAGCGCCTGGACGGCCATGCCGTCGTGGCCCGCGACTGGCTGACACGGCTCCGGTGGCCCAGCAGCACCGCCCGGCGTTCGCCGGCTGGTGCCACCCTGGGCTGAACAGCAGTTGACCTTGTCTGCGACGGGCCGCCGAATGCATTGCTGAGGCTGTCCATTCGTCCGACGACTGGCCACCGAGTCAGTCGGCCCTGGCCCCGGAGGCAAGCGGGGTGGCTATCCTTTGCCGATGGAGAGCCAAGCATCCGGCAGCCAAGGGCCATTCGTTGAGGAACCGCCAGAGCAGCCGCGAAGTGACGCTGCCACCCAGCCTGCACGCCGTTCGCTTTCAGCGGCCCTTGTTGCCGTCGCGGTCGCGATGGCCATTGCGCTGACCTCCGCTGCGCTGGTCGCCGCTGCGCTGATTGTGATTCGCAGAGTCCATGCGCCGGCTGTCGAAGCGTCTGACAGCTCGTTGTCGAGCAAATGCGCGCCCAGCCCCGTGCCGCTTGCCCACCTGGACCACCGCGCCGCCGACGAGCCCAGGCTGGCGCTGCCCCAACCGAACGGCTGGGTCTTCGACGCCGCTGGCCCGCCGAGGCCGCCAATAGTTCGCGCGGTGACGGTCGGCCGAGAAATAGGTGCCTACAATTTCGTGCCGAACACCGTTGTGACTCTTGAAAACCTAACTGACAAGGTCGGACTCAGAACTCCGCAAGACGCACTCGAATGGGAAAGCGCCAGCATCACCGACATTCTTGACCAGAGTCGCGGCGTTGTTTGCGGATATCCCGCCGTTATCATTGCGTACAACGTCGCCGACGACGGCACCAGCGCCGCGGCCCTTCACAGTCGTGAGGTTACCTGCCTAATAGTTGCGGGTCAGGACAGTGCAAACAGGCTCTGGGCCGCCACGGTCACTATTCAGACTAGGGATCCCAATAACCCGGCCTACATCACCGCAAAACACGCAATACTCACTGGCTTCCAGTTCGCCTTCGCCGGCGACTAGTCGGATTGCAGGGCGATGCGCAGCGCGTCGATCTGGTCGAGTTCGGCCTGCCCGGCCTGCACGTGGACGGCATGCAGCGAGCCATTCCAGGCGAAGGGCGGCTGGTAGTCATCGGCGACCGGCAGGCCGCGGTCATAGCCCAGGGTGAGGTGCGTGCCACCGTGCTGCCAGATGAACGGAAGCGCATGTTCGGTCGTCGTGCTCGCGACAACGGTGTCGTCGACGACGGCATCGACGGCGACGCCCCCGGACACCAGGCGCAGAACGCAGCCGATGAGGTGACGCCCGGGCGGCACGTGCTGTTCGGACTGCAGCTGCAGGGTGCCGCTGGGCAGCGCGACGGCAACATGCAACCTGCCATCGATGACGTAGGAGGCCAAGCCACCGTTGCGGTCACCGATGGCAAACAACACCCCGCTGGCCGCATCCTGCTGCGGCACATCCACATCGGCGAGGATGTGACCACCGCCGGCCAGCATCGGCAACGCCTCATCGAGCACTGGACCGGCCTGCGGATACAGCGTGACCTTCAGACCAACCGGATACTGCGGCTGCGCTGCGGCAGCCAACCGCCCGATCAGCGAGTCAAGCAGCGGCAGGACATTGTTGGCGGCAGCCTCCTGCGACCACTGCTCCTGTAGCTGCTCGACTACATCGGGATGTTGGTCTGCGAGATCTTCGGACTCCGAGAAGTCCTCGTCGAGGCGGAACAGCGACCACCGATCGGTATCGAAGTCGCGGCTTCCGGTCAGCAGTGTGTCCTCGTCCATCACACCGACCGGCACGTGGTCGGTGGTCGCCTTCCAGCCGTCGGCGAAGATCGCCCGCGAGCCCATCATTTCGAAGTACTGCAGCGAACGCGGGTTGGGGGCGGCAGGATCGGTGAACGAGGGCAGCAGGCTGGCCCCCTGGACGGGCTGTTGTGCAATGCCGTCGACGGAGTCCGGGACGGCCACGCCGCACGCATCGAGCACGGTAGGCAGGACGTCGATCGCATGGGCGAACTGTCCACGGACCTCGCCGCCCTCACGAATCTTCTTGGGCCAGTGCGCGATGAATGGAACGCGGGTACCGCCTAGCCAGGTGTAGCGCTTCCACAACCGAAATGGCGTGTTGCCGGCCCACGCCCAGCCCCACGCGTAGTGCGGATAGGTGCGCGGTCCGCCCCATTCGTCGAGCTGCGCGAGGTTCTCGGCGAGGTCATCACGTACCCGATGGGTGAAGCGGTGCTCGTTGACGGTTCCGGAAACCCCACCCTCGGCGCTGGCGCCGTTGTCGGACATCAGCAGGATCAACGTGTTGTCGAGCACCCCGATGCGCTCGAGGGTGTCGACCAGCCGGCCGATCTGTGCATCGGTGTGGCTGAGGAACCCGGCGTAAACCTCATGCATGCGGGCGTACAGACGGCGCTCGTCGGCGCTGAGATCGTCCCAGGCCGGAACCCAGGGCGGCCGTGGGGTCAAGGATGTGGTGGCCGGGACTACGCCGGACTCCACCTGACGAGCGAACAGTTCGTCGCGCCAGCGATCCCAGCCGATGTCGAACTTGCCGGCGTAGGCATCAGCCCACGAGCGCTCTACGTGGTGCGGCGAGTGCATCGCTCCCGGCGTGAAGTAGAGGAAGAAGGGCTTGCCGGGGGCGCTGGCCTGTTGACTGAGGACCATCCGGATCGCTTCGTCGGCTAGGTCTTCGGTCAGGTGGTAGCCCTCATCGGGCCGGGCAGGTGCTTCGACGAACGAATTGTCGCGAACCAGTTCCGGCGCCCATTGATTGGCGTCGCCCCGCAGAAATCCGTAGTAGCGTTCGAACCCCAATCCCAGGGGCCATTGGTCGTAAGGCCCGGCTCCGCCACGCTCACCGCGCGGTACCAGATGCCATTTGCCGGTTGCCAGTGTGCTCCAGCCCGCGTCCCGCAGGATCCGTGGCAGCGTGGCCGCCGAGCGGGGAATGTGTGCGGTGTAACCGGGATGCGTGGTGGGCAGATCGGCAAGGAAACCCATTCCCACCGCATGGTGGTTGCGGCCGGTCAGCAGCGCCGCCCGGGTCGGGGAGCACAGGGCAGTCACGTGAAACCGGTTGTAACGCAACCCCCCGGCGGCAAGGCGGTCGATGTTCGGCGTCGAGATGTCCGAGCCGTAGCAGCCGAACTGAGCGAAGCCGAGGTCGTCGAGCAGGACTACCACGACATTGGGTGCGTCCTGTGGGGGGCGCTGGGGCTGGCTCATCTCGGTGTCACCTTTCGCTATGACCTGCGTGTACTCAAGTGACTGCGTCTGTTGAGAACACTATTAATCGATGTTGCGGATCGCACGGGGCAGTGGGTAATTCGCCCTACTTGAGCTGTAATCGACCCGGCTGGAGCGGCCTAGCCGGCCACCGTTTCTGAGGCCGGCCGCGCACCGTCATCGGGTTTCGGTGACAGCGTCTGGTCCGCAGCGGAGGCGGCAGCGGATTGGCGGTCCGAGCGGTATGCAGGATCGAAGCGGCGCACCGTGACGACAAGCAGCAGGGCGATGATGGGCGCGATGACGCCGTAGAGTGCCGGCACAGTCCCGATTTCGGCGCTGTCGAGGAGCTGCGGACTCAGGGCAATCGCTGTGGCCACCATTGCGTTGTGCATCCCGATTTCGAGGCTGATGGCAATCGCCTGCCGCGGAGCGAGTTTCATCCATCGAGGAACCAGATAGCCGACGGTCAAGCTGACGGTGGCGAAGGACACGACGGCGCCACTGAGTGTGCCGAGGTTGTTGAGCAGTGTCGGTTGCCCCCCGACGATTGCGGCAATGGAGATCGCGACCAGCAGCGTGGCCGCGGCGACTCGCACTGGCCGCTTCAAGCGGCGGGCTAGCTCGGGGAAGCGTTCGCGAATGCCGACACCAATTGCTGTGGGGATCAGGACCAGTCCGACCACTGCGACGAACTTGTCCAGCTGCAGCGGAATGGTCCTGCCCTCGCCGGTGAACCAGTTGATTGAGAATGCCAGGATCGCTGGCAGGGACGCGATCGAGATCACGGCGTTGATCGCGGTAAGCGTGAGATTGAGCGCCAGGTCGCCATTGACCAAGTGGCTGAAGACATTGGCCAACAGGCCGCCTGGGACGGCGGATATCAGCATGAGCCCCACCGCGAGCTTCGGCGGGAGGTTGAATGCTTCGGCAATCAGCAGGCAGAAGGTCGGCAGGACCACCGCCTGGCAGACCAAGGCGACCGCGAGTGGGCGCTTCAGTGCGGCGGCCCGCCGGAAGTCGGCGACCGTGAGGGTCATTCCCAGCGCGAGCATGGCCGTCACTACGACCAATGGGAAGAACCGGTTATCCATGAATGCTCCACGGTGTTCGTGCGCAGATGCCATGACGTTTGGGCGTCCGCGGGCGTCGGCGCGATGATGCAGTGAAGCTTGCCGCAGCCGGTCGAAATCCGGTCCGCAGATCCGGGTGCCCGCAAGGCCGGGTGGGACTCCCCGGCGACGCGCTGAGCAAACGGATTCGGCGCTGAACCTCGATCGTCGATGGCGACACGAGTCACCGCGATCCGCTCAGGACGTCCGCCATGCCGACCGCCTTGTGCGTTGCCGCACACCTTGGCGGATCCTTGCCGTTGAGACGGTGGGTCATACTCAGGTGCGTTACTTGAGGTGAGGTGTAATCGCCAGTGCGCCAACGCAATAACCTGAGAGGCGGCGATACGGTAATGATGTCCGCCCGCATTGCAGTCCCGCACGGAGGTGCCGGTGTGTCCGTGCGGCATCGTTGCGCCGGCGCATTGCGGCGGTTCCAAAGAGGCGACGGCAATGGCCGGCGGATGCTCGCATTCCGACGAGGCGGGCTAACGCTGGCTACGTCTGGCTGGCCTCGCGAACAGGCTGGAATCCTTTTGAGCGGAATCAGTAGCGGTGAGGCCCGCAGGGGGAGCGAAGCCGGGCGAGCCCGAGCGAGCGGTTGTTTGGCCACCTTATGTGCAGGTAATTCCGAAGCGTCCGCGTAGACTCACCGGGCGAACTTTTCATCAGAAACAGTGAGGTAGGGCGGGTTATGAGCGGCCATTCCAAGTGGGCGACCACGAAGCACAAGAAGGCTGTCATTGACGCTCGTCGTGGCAAGAATTTTGCGCGGTTGATCAAGAATATTGAGGTTGCGGCGCGGGTTGGTGGTGGGGATCCGTCGGGTAATCCGACGTTGTTTGACGCCATTCAGAAGGCGAAGAAGAACTCGGTGCCCAACGACAATATTGAGCGGGCGCGTAAGCGTGGTGCTGGTGAGGAAGCTGGTGGGGCGGATTACCAGACGATCACCTATGAGGGTTATGGGCCTAATGGGGTGGCGGTGTTGATCGAGTGTTTGACCGACAATCGCAATCGTGCGGCCAGTGAGGTGCGGGTGGCGATGACTCGTAACGGTGGTCAGATGGCCGATCCGGGTTCGGTGGCGTATCTGTTCAGTCGTAAGGGCACGGTGACCCTGGATAAGAATGGGTTGACTGAGGATGACGTGTTGGCGGCGGTGTTGGATGCCGGTGCTGAGGATGTCAATGATTTGGGGGAGAGCTTTGAGGTGATCTCGGAGCCGGGGGACTTGGTGGCGGTGCGTAGTGCGTTGGTGGAGGCGGGGATTGATTACGACTCGGCTGAGGCGAGTTTTCAGGCGTCGGTGAGTGTCCCGGTCGATGTTGAGGGGGCTCGCAAGGTGTTGAAGTTGGTTGATGCTCTTGAGGACAACGACGACGTGCAGAACGTGTGGACCAACGTCGATCTGTCCGACGAAGTACTGGCAGCCCTCGAAGACGAATAGGAGCTACCTCGTTGTCGACGATTCACTTCATCTCCGGTCTGCCGCGCTCAGGTTCGACCCTGCTGGCCGCGTTGCTGCGGCAGAATCCGCGCTTCGAGGCCGGGATGTCGGGCCCGCTGGCGGGGTTGTTCGGCGCCCTGCTCGGTGAGATGAGCGCCCGCAACGAGTACTCGGTGTTCATCGACGACGCCAAGCGGGAACGGATTCTGCGCGGCCTGTTCGACAGCTTCTATACCGATTGCGACGCTGAGGTGGTCTTCGATACCAACCGAGGGTGGTGCGGCTGGATGCCCGCGGTTTCGCGGTTGTTCCCGAGCGCCAAGATCATCGCCTGCGTGCGCGAGTTGCCGTGGGTGGTCGACAGCATCGAACGGTTGGTTCAGCGCAACGTATTCACCCCCTCGTCCATCTTCGGCTTCAACCCCGGCGGCACGGTTTACACCCGCGCCAACGCGATTGTGGCGCAGGACGGAATGATCGGGGCCCCATACGACATGCTCAAACAGGCCTGTTTTGGCGCGGAGCGCGACCGACTTTTGGTGGTGCAGTATGAGACGCTGACCACCGATCCGGCGTTCACCATGCGTGCCATCTACGACTTCATCGGCCAGCCGATGTTCGAACACGACTTCGCTCATGTCGACTATGACGTAACCGATTTCGACGAACGAGCCGGCACGCCGGGCCTGCACACCGTGCACGGCGAGGTCCGGGCCAAGCCGCGAGAGACGATACTGCCGCCGGACCTGTTCAACCGGTTCATCAACGACGCGTTCTGGCGCGACCCCGGCGCAGTGCCCGCCGGTTTGCGGGTGATTTAGCCGGCCAACGGCTCTAGACTGACGCCGTGTCGGCGAGGGAACGCCAGGAGTACGGCAGGTCCCAGCGGAAGGTGCTTCCGCGATCCGCACTCGGGGACTACGAGCCGTCGTCGCGACGCGCGGACCCGGTAGCGCTGCTGGAATCTCAATCCAAGTCCCGGGTTCCCGAGTTGGTACCGATCCGCTACGCCCGCATGTTGGCATCCCCGTATGCGTTTTTCAGGGGCTCGGCGGTGATCATGGCCTCCGATCTCGCTGCCGACCCGCACACCGGATTACAGGCGCAGCTGTGTGGGGACGCGCACCTGTCGAACTTCGGGATGTTCGCCTCCCCGGAACGGCAGCTGATGTTCGATCTCAACGATTTCGATGAGACGCTGCCCGGACCGTGGGAGTGGGACGTCAAACGGTTGGTGGCCAGTGCCGCAGTCCTCTGCCGCAGCAGGGGACTGCGCCCTGCCAAGCAGGAATCGGTCGTATCGGCCTGCGCCGAGGCTTACCGCAATCAGATGCGCGAACTGGCCAGGCTCGGTGAGCTCGACGTGTGGTACGCGCAGTCGGTCATCGACTCCGAACTACTGGCCGCCGTAGCGCCGGTCTACGCCAAGGCGATCCGGCGTACCGCAGTCGGTGCCTTGTCCCGCGGCCGGCAGCAGGCCGTCGACAAACTCACCCGGTCGCAAGACGGGCGCCTGCGACTGATCAGCGATCCGCCCCTGATCGTGCCGGCAGGTGACTTGGTCAGTGACGGTGTGGCGCAGCTCTACAACAAGTACATGCGGAAGCTGATCAAGGACTACGTTTCCAGCCTTCCCGACGACCGGAGGGTGCTCGCACGGCGCTACCGCTACATGGAGGTGGCCCGCAAAGTGGTCGGTGTCGGCAGCGTCGGAACCCGAACGTGGATCGTGCTGTTTGAGGGCGTCGGCAGCGGAGACCCGCTGCTCATGCAGGTCAAGGAGGCTCGCCCCTCAGTGTTGGAACCCCACCTCAAGCGCAGCCGATACGCCAACGCTGGGGAGCGCGTTGTGGCGGGGCAGCGGCTGATGCAGGCCACCAGCGACGTCCTGCTGGGCTGGCTGCACGCGATCGGTCCCGACGGTCACCACGGCGACTACTACGTGCGCCAACTGTGGGACATGAAGGGGTCCGCCGACGTCGAGTCGATGCGGCCCAAGGTTCTTACCGCCTACGTGCAGGCGTGCGGGCACGCACTTGCCCGGGCGCACAGCCGTTCTGGCGACCGGGTCGCGATTGCGGCCTATCTCGGCAAGGGGGATAACGCCGACCGTGCGCTGACCCGGTTCGCCATGGCGTATGCCGAACAGAACAACCACGACTACGAGGCGCTGCGGGCTGCGGCGCGCAGTGGCCGCATCTCCACCGCCTGATGACCGGGCCGGGGAGAGCGCGTGGACGCCGCGTGTCGCGCCCCATCGGTGTCGTCGGACCCCACTAGACTGTCGAACAGTTGTTCGGTACTGGAGAGGATTCCGATGCGGGTGATGGGCGTCGACCCTGGGCTGACGCGGTGCGGGCTGTCAGTGGTCGAAGGCGGGCAGGGCCGTCAGGTCACCGCTTTGGATGTCGATGTGGTGCGCACCCCGGCCGATCAGCCGCTGCCGGAGCGGCTGCTGACCATCAGTAACACCGCCGAGCACTGGCTCGACACTCACCACCCCGACGTCATCGCGATCGAGCGGGTGTTCTCCCAGCAGAACGTTTCCACGGTGATGGGCACCGCGCAGGCCGGCGGGGTGATCGCGCTGCAGGCTGCCCGACGCGGCATCACCGTGCACTTCCACACCCCCAGCGAGGTCAAAGCCGCGGTGACCGGCAACGGTTCGGCTGACAAGGCGCAGGTGACCACGATGATCACCCGAATTCTCGGGCTGCAGCAAAAGCCGACTCCCGCCGACGCCGCGGATGCGCTGGCGCTGGCGATCTGTCACTGCTGGCGGGCCCCGATGATCGCCCGGATGGCCGCCGCCGAGGCGCTGGCCGCCGAGCAGCGACGCAAGTACGCCGCCAAGCTCAAGGCGGCCCGAGCATGATCGCGTCGGTACGTGGCGAGGTCATCGACATCGCACTGGACCACGCCGTGGTCGAGGCGGCCGGGGTGGGCTACAAGCTGATGGCCACGCCGGCGACCCTGTCGACGCTGCGCCGCGGCAGCGAATCCCGTCTGATCACCGCGATGATCGTGCGCGAAGACTCCATGACGCTCTACGGGTTCCCGGACGGCGATGCACGCGATCTGTTCCTCACGCTGATCGGGGTCTCGGGTATTGGACCCAAGATCGCCCTCGCAACCCTGGCGGTCTACGACGCGGCCACCCTGCGCCGGGCGCTCGGCGACGGGGACGTCACGGCATTGACCCGGGTGCCCGGGATCGGCAAGCGCGGTGCCGAGCGGCTGGTGCTGGAGCTGCGCGACAAGATCGGTGCGGTGGCCGCGTCCGACGGCGCCGTGTTCAGCGGTCATGCCGTGCGCGCTCCGGTGATCGAAGCCCTGATCGGGCTCGGCTTTGCCGCCAAGCAGGCCGAAGAGACCACCGATAAGGTCCTGGCCGACGCTCCCGACGCGACTACCTCCGAAGTGCTGCGGACCGCGCTGAGCCGGCTGGGGAAGACCAAGTGAGCCAATCCGGCGATCCCGAAGACCGCGAGGTCTCCCCGGCGCTGACCGTCGGCGAGGGCGACATCGACGCGGGTCTGCGCCCGCGCAGCCTGGCCGAGTTCATCGGCCAGCCGCGGGTACGCGAGCAGTTGCAGCTGGTGCTCGAGGGCGCCAAGAACCGTGGCGGCACACCGGATCACATCTTGCTGTCCGGACCGCCCGGGCTAGGCAAGACGTCGCTGGCAATGATCATCGCCAGTGAATTGGGCAGCTCGTTGCGGGTGACCTCCGGACCGGCGCTGGAACGTGCCGGTGATCTCGCCGCGATGCTGTCGAACTTGGTCGAACACGACGTGCTGTTCATCGACGAGATCCACCGCATCGCCCGACCGGCCGAGGAGATGCTGTACCTGGCGATGGAGGACTTCCGCGTTGACGTTGTCGTCGGCAAAGGGCCCGGGGCCACCTCGATTCCGCTGGAGGTGGCGCCGTTCACCCTGGTCGGTGCGACGACCAGATCCGGTGCGCTGACCGGCCCGCTACGCGACCGGTTCGGGTTCACGGCCCACATGGATTTCTACGAGCCGCCCGAACTGCAGCGCGTGCTGGCACGCTCGGCGAAGATCCTCCGGATCGAACTGGGCGCCGAGGCCGCAGCCGAGGTCGCGCGGCGCTCCCGTGGCACACCGCGGATCGCCAACCGGCTGCTGCGCCGGGTACGTGACTACGCCGAGGTGCGCGCCGACGGGGTGATCACCCGCGACGTGGCCAAAGCCGCGCTGGCGGTCTACGACGTCGACGAATTGGGCCTGGACCGGCTGGACCGCGCGGTGCTGTCCGCACTGACCCGAAGCTTCGGCGGTGGGCCGGTCGGGGTCTCCACCCTGGCGGTTGCCGTGGGGGAGGAAGCTGCCACCGTCGAAGAGGTCTGCGAGCCGTTCCTGGTGCGTGCCGGGATGGTCGCGCGTACCCCGCGGGGTCGCGTCGCGACTCCGGCAGCATGGACGCATCTGGGCATGGTGCCCCCGCCTGGCGCCGGGGGACTGGGGCAACAGGGGTTGTTCGAGTAGGTCGGACTAGAGCTTGGCCAGCTCGGCGGCCAGCACGTCCAAACCCTCCGACAGCAGGGCGTCGCTGATGGTCAACGGCGGCAACAGCCGCACCACATTGCCGAAGGTTCCACAGGTCAACACGATCACACCCGCCTGATGACACGCTGCCGCCAGTGCGGCGGTCAGGGTCGGGTCCGGTGCGCTTGTGTCCGGCTGCACCAACTCGACGGCGATCATGGCGCCGCGGCCGCGGACATCGCCGATCCGATCGTCGTCGGCCTGCAACCGGCCAAGCCGTTCGAAGATCAGCCGCTCCATCTGCCGGGCCCGGCCCACCAGATCGTCGGCCTCGACGGCGGCCAACGCTCCCAGCGCTGCGGCGCAGGCCACCGGGTTGCCGCCGAAGGTGCCGCCCAGCCCGCTCACGTGCGGGGCGTCCATGATGTCGGCCCGGCCGGTGACGGCCGCCAACGGCAGGCCCCCGCCGATTCCTTTGGCGGTACAGATCAGATCCGGTGCCAGCCCTGCCGGGCCTTCATGATCACAGGCGAACATCGCCCCGGTGCGGGCGAAACCCGTCTGCACCTCGTCGGCGATGAACACCACGTCGTTATCGCGGCACCAGGCCAGCAGCGCCGGCAGAAAACCCGGAGCCGGGACGATGAAGCCGCCCTCGCCTTGGATCGGTTCGATGACCAGCGCAGCCAGGTTGTGGGCGCCGATCTGGTTCTCCAGGACGCCGATGGCCCGCTCGGCGGCCCGTTCCCCGTCGCTGCCCAGCTCTTTGTCGACCAGCCCATCGCGGTAGGGATAGGACGCCGGTGCGCGGTAGATGTCGGGTGCGAACGGACCGAATCCGCTCTTGTACGGCATCGACTTGGCGGTCAACGCCATCGTCAGGTTGGTGCGGCCGTGGTAGCCGTGGTCGAACGCCGCCACCGCGGTCTTGCGGGTGTAGGACCGGGCGATCTTGACGGCGTTCTCCAACGCTTCGGCGCCGGAGTTGAGCAGCACGGAACGCTTCTCGAATTCACCCGGAGTGATCCGGTTCAGGGCTTCGGCTACGGCCACATACCCCTCGTAGGGCGTCACCATGAAACAGGTGTGGGTGAACTCGGCCACCTGCTGCTGTACCGCTTCCACCACGCGAGGCGCGGCGTTGCCCACCGTGGTCACCGCGATGCCCGAGCCCAGGTCGATCAGCCGGTTGCCGTCGACGTCTTCCACGATGCCGCCGCCGGCCCGCAGCGCGTACACCGGCAGCGTGCTGCCCACCCCACGTGGCACGGCCTTCGCTCGCCGGCGCGCCAGCTGCACCGAGCCGGGCCCGGGGATCTCGGTGGCCAGGTGTCGGCTCTGCAGCAGCGGCGGCACTGACATGGGGCGGGCCTCCTTAGCGGTGCTTTCCGCGGCTTAGATCTGGCCGAGTGGCCGGCATGCGTTCCCGAAGGGCTGCCAATATTCACCGGGCGGGCAGTCCAGCGGGGTCGGGCCCTGTCCGAGCGGCATGCAGGTATTGGTGCTGGGCTCCCAGTACTGACCGCCCGGGCAGGCCAGCGGGGTCGGGCCCTGTCCGAGCGGCATGCAGGAGTTGGTGCTGGGCTCCCAGTACTGACCGCCCGGGCAGGCCAGCGGCTCTGCCGATCCGATGGCGGGCATGGCGATCGCTCCCAGCGCCAGGGGAGCCGCTGCCAGGGCAACTGCGGTCGCCAGACCACACGCAAAGTTTTTCATCGGCCAACCTTCCCTCAAGAATCCTGACCCCCCTGTCACCGACAGCCTAGGGGGTGGACGGCGGTACCGACGCGCGGTCGCCGGACACAGTGGCACACTGTTGTCATCACAGTGGCCCGCCACGCCTCAGGTGGTCCGGTGCCAAAGAATCATTCGAACAAGTCGAAAGATCGGTTGTCGTCATGGAAAACATGGTTGCCTTCCTGCCGCTGCTCCTTGTCATGGGCGCCTTTATGTTCTTCGCCTCGCGGCGGCAGAAGCGCGCGATGCAGGCCACCATCGACCTGCACGAATCGCTGCAGGTGGGCGACCGGGTGCACACCACGTCGGGGCTGCAGGGCACCATCACCCGCATCACCGACGACGACGTCGACCTGGAGATCGCGCCGGGTGTGGTGACCACCTGGATGAAGCTGGCCGTGCGCGACAAGATCGAGCCGGAGGAGTTGACGGCCGAGGCCGCAGTCGAAGAGGCCATCGAGGGCGCCTAACAGCTCTCCGCCACTCGGGTGTGGCAGGTCGCCGCCATCCGGCTGGCCGGCTGACACGCCCGACGCGCGGAACGTCCGCCCAACGATCATCCCGGCCAGCCGGGCACGTACCCTTTTGCGGGTGCAGTGGTACTGATCGCTGCGGGCGGCCCGAGCATGGGCCAGCCCCGACGATCACGAGAGCGCATTGCGCAATGAGCGAAGGAGACTCAACAACGTGGCATCGCCTTCGGCGCCGGTGCACCCTGCCCGCAACCTGGCGGTGTTCCTGGCATTGCTCATCGGTGTCTACCTGCTGGTATTCCTGACCGGAAACAAGCTGGCCGAACCTAAACTCGGTATCGACCTGCAGGGCGGCACCCGCGTGACGCTCACCGCGCGCACCCCGGACGGCTCCACGCCGACCCGTGACGCGCTCAACCAGGCGCAACAGATCATCAGCGCCCGGGTCAACGGACTCGGTGTGTCGGGCTCTGAGGTCATCATCGACGGCAACAACCTGGTCATCACGGTGCCGGGCAGCGACGGCAATGAGGCCCGCACCCTCGGCCAGACGGCCCGGCTCTACATCCGGCCGGTGATCAACGGTGTCTCGGTGCAGGAAGCTCAGGCAGCCGGCCGGATGCCCGGCCTCGGCGGTGGCGGTATGCCCGGCGTCCCGGGCTTGCCGCCCGGCGCCGGTGGTGGTGTTCCCGGTCTGCCTCCCGGTCTCGGCGGTGGTGGTGTTCCCGGTCTGCCTCCGGGTCTCGGTGGCGGCGGTGTTCCCGGTCTGCCTCCGGGCGCCGGCGGTGGAGCGCCTGGGCTGCCCCCGGGCTTCGGCGCGGGCGGGCAAGGCCTGTTCGGCGGCGGGAACGGCGCGTCGCTTCCGCAGCAGCCGCTGACGCCGCCGGCCCAGCCGCGGCCTTTCCCGCAGGAGCCGACCCCGACGCCGGGGACCACGTCTTCGAGTCCCGGCTCCGAAAGCACCAGCGAGACTGCCACGCCCAGCACCTCGACCGTTCCGGCGCCCACGGCACCCGAGTCGCCGGCGGTTCCCGGTGCGCAAATGCCCGCCTTGCCTGGGCTTCCCGGTATGCCGGGTCTGCCCGGCCAGGGTGATCAGGCCCAGGGACTGGCGGCCCGTATCGCCGCCGAGAAGCGGTTGCGGCAGAGCGACAACAAGGTTGTGCAGGCCTTGGCCCTGCAGATCCAGGCCGGCCGGTGCGACAAGGAAGACATCCTTGCCGGCAACGATGACCCGGACCTGCCGTTGGTGACCTGCTCGCAGGACCACCAGACCGCATACCTGCTGGCGCCGTCGATCATCAGCGGTGACCAGATCGCCGATGCCAGCTCCGGTATGGATCAGCGCAGCGGCGCCAACATCGTCCAGGTGCAGTTCAAGAGTGCGGCAGCCGACACCTGGGCCGACTTCACCGCGGCCCACATCGGCACCCAGACGGCCTTCACATTGGACTCGCAGGTGGTCAGCGCGCCGCAGATCCAGGAGGCCATCCCCGGTGGCCGCACCCAGATCACGGGGGGCTCGCCGGGATTCACCCAGGATGGCGCGCGTCAGCTGGCCAACGTCTTGAAGTACGGGTCGCTGCCGCTGTCGTTTGAGGCCTCCGAAGCCGAAACCGTCTCGGCCACACTGGGAATGACCTCGTTGAAGGCGGGCCTGATCGCCGGTGCGATCGGTCTGGCCCTAGTGCTGATCTACTCGCTGCTCTACTACCGCGTACTCGGCGTGCTGACTGCGCTCTCGCTGGTGGTGGCGGGGGCCATGGTGTACGCGATCCTGATATTGCTGGGCCGCTACATCAACTACACGCTCGACCTGGCCGGTATCGCCGGTCTGATCATCGGTATCGGCACCACCGCAGACTCTTTCGTGGTGTTCTTCGAGCGCATCAAGGACGAGATCCGCGAGGGCCGATCGTTCCGCTCGGCGGTGCCACGCGGGTGGACGCGCGCACGCAAGACAATCGTGTCCGGCAACGCGGTCACCTTCCTGGCGGCGGCGGTGCTCTACTTCCTGGCGGTCGGCCAGGTGAAGGGCTTCGCGTTCACCCTGGGGCTGACCACGATCCTGGACCTGGTGGTGGTGTTCCTGGTGACCTGGCCACTGGTCTACCTGGCGTCCAAGTCGCCGACGCTGGCCAAGCCGTCCTACAACGGCCTCGGCGCGGTTCAGCAGGTCGCACGGGAGCGGCGGGCGGTCGCCAAATCAGGAGGCGCAACCGGCGGCAAGTCCGGAGCCAAAGCGCGCACGCGGGTAACCGCCCAGTCGACGGAACAGGGATAGCCAGATGGCCAAACCGAGCACCAGTAGCGGCACCAAGCGCGCGACCAAGTCCGCGAAGAACGACACGGCAGCCGCCGAGGCCACCAAGAGCCGGACGGCCGTGGAGGCAAAGCCCCGCAAGACCGCTGGATCCACCAAGGCGCCGCAGCACGGTTTCCTGTCGCGGCTCTACACCGGCACCGGCGCATTCGAGGTCATCGGTAAGCGGCGGATGTGGTACGCGATCAGCGGCGCCATGGTCGCGATCGCGATCGTCAGCATCCTGGTGCGAGGCTTCACCTTCGGTATCGACTTCGCCGGCGGCACCAAGGTGTCGTTCCCGCGCGGCGACACCAGCGTCACCCAGGTCGAAGAGGTGTTCCGCAAGAGCGTCGGCAACAACCCCGAGTCGGTGGTCGTGGTCGGCAACGGCAACTCGGCGACGGTGCAGATTCGTGCCGAGACGCTCAGCAACGAGCAGACCGAGAAGCTGCGCGACGACCTGTTCGACGCCTTCCAGCCGGTCGGGCCCAACGGTGAGGCGAGCAAGCAGGCGATCAGTGACTCCGCGGTGTCGGAGACCTGGGGCGGGCAGATCACCAAGAAGGCCGTTATCGCCCTAGTGGTGTTCCTGCTGTTGGCGTCGCTGTACATCACGGTGCGCTACGAGTGGTTCATGACCATCTCGGCGATGATCTCGATGGTCTTCGACATTCTCGTGACCGCCGGGGTGTATTCATTGGTCGGATTCGAGGTCACACCGGCCACCGTCATCGGCCTGTTGACCATTCTCGGGTTCTCCATCTACGACACCGTCATCGTGTTCGACAAGGTCGAGGAGAACACCAGCGGCTTCGAGCACAAAACCCGCTACACCTACGCCGAACAAGCCAACCTGGCCATCAACCAGACCTTCATGCGCTCGATCAACACCAGTCTGATCTCGGCATTGCCAATCATCTCGCTGATGGTGGTCGCCGTGTGGCTGTTGGGTGTGGGAACGCTGCAGGACCTTGCGCTGGTGCAGCTGGTCGGTGTTGTCGTCGGCACCTATTCGTCGATCTACCTGGCCACCCCGCTGCTGGTCACGCTGCGGGAACGCACCCAACTGGTGCAGAACCACACCCGCCGGGTGATGCGGCGGCGCAACGCCACGACCGGTTCCAAGCCGGCAGCAGCCGGTACCGAGGCCTTGGACGACGCCGAAGACATCGGTGCCGACACAGACGAGGCCACGGTGGCCACGGCGGGCACCCCGGCGCCCGGTGCAAAGCCGGTCCGCCCCACCAGCCGGCGCAGCCAGGGTCCGACCGGCAAGCCAGGCGCCGGCCGGTAACCGGCGATGGCGGCCCGCTGTCGGCACGCTGCGACGTGGGTGGTGGCGCTCGCCACCAGCCTCGGCGTCTGGTCGGTGCCGGCGTGCACGAGCGCAACCGTCGATCAGATCGACTACGCCGTCGACGGCGGTCTGACCACCTACAACAGCACGACCGTGGCCGGTGCGGCGTCGGCCGGGCCCCAGGCGTTCTCGCGGACCCTGATCGGCTTCGGCTACCACGGGCCGGACGGCCAGATCGTCACCGATCACGACTTCGGCAGCATCTCCGTGGTGGGCCGCGCCCCGCTGGTGCTGGACTATCAGATCGCCGACGCCGCGGTGTACTCCGACGGCAAACCCATCACCTGTGACGACCTGGTGCTCGCGTGGGCGGCCCAGTCCGGCCGCTTCCCGGGCTTCGACGCCGCAAGCCGAGCCGGCTACCTCGACATCGAGAACATTGAGTGCCAGTCCGGTGCCAAGAAGGCCCGGGTGTCGTTCTTCGCCGACCGCAACATCGTCGACTACGAGGAACTGTTCACCGCGACCTCGATGATGCCGTCGCACGTCATCAGCGAGAAGCTCGGTGTGAACATCACCGACTCCGTGCTGGGCAGACTCGGGCCCGCCGACGAGGTCATCGGCAAAGTCGCGCAGGCCTGGAACACCACCTGGCAGCTCGACCGCGGCGCTGACCTGCGGTACTTTCCGTCGTCGGGGCCCTACAAGATCGACTCGGTGCTCGAAGGCGGCGCCGTCGTGCTGGTGGCCAACGACCTGTGGTGGGGCGCCAAGCCGGTCACCAAACGGATCACGGTGTGGCCGCAGACCGCCGACGTCGCCGACCGGGTCAACAAACGCGTCATCGAAGTCGTCGACGTGGCGACCGGATCCGCCGGGTCGCTGATCACCCCCGATGACTACCAGAGCAGCGACAGCCCCTCGGGCGGCATCGAGCAGCTCATCTTCGCTCCGTCCGGCCCGCTGTCGGAGACTCCCGCACGCCGGGCGGTGGCCTTGTGCACCCCGCGTGACATCATCGCCCGCGACGCGGGTGTACCGGTGGTCAACTCCCGGCTCAACACCGCCATGGACGACGCGTTCGACCAGGCCGAGAACGTGCCCGAGGCCGAACAGTTCGCCCGGGCAAACCCCGACGCGGCCCGCGACGCGCTAGGCGGCAAACCGCTGACGGTGCGCATCGGCTACCGCGGTCCCAACACCCGGCTGGCCGCGGTCATCGGGGCGATCACGAGCTCGTGTGCACCCGCCGGCATCACCGTCACCGAAGTGGCCACCGACGCCATCGGCCCGCTGGCACTGCGGGAGGGGCAGATCGACGTGTTGCTCGCCAGCACCGGCGGCTCCACCGGCAGCGGGTCGAGCGGATCGTCAGTAGTGGACGCCTACGAGTTGTTCAGCGGCAACGGAAACAACCTGTCCGGCTATCACAACGATCAGATCGACGGCGTTGTGTCCGCGCTGGCCGTCACCGCCGACCCCGCCGAGATGGTCCGGCTGCTCGCCGAGAGCGCTCCGGTGCTGTGGGCCGACATGCCGACGCTGCCGCTGTATCGACAGCAGCGCACCCTGCTGTCGTCGAAGAAGACCTATGGTGTCGCTGCCAACCCCACCCGGTGGGGCGCGGGCTGGAATATGGACCGCTGGGAGTTACAACAGTGAACCAAGCCGGGCCTGCAGCAGGCGCCGGTCAGGTCATCGCGGCGTTGATGCGCGAGGTGGCGGACTTTCCCACCCCGGGAATCGCGTTCAAAGACCTGACACCGGTCTTCGCCGACGCCGCCGGACTGGCCGCGGTCACCGAGGCGCTGGCTCGCGTTGCTGCCGGCGCTGATCTGGTGGCCGGCATCGACGCACGTGGATTTCTGCTGGCCGGGGCGGTCGCTGACCGGCTCGGGGTGGGCGCGCTGGCAGTCCGCAAGGGCGGCAAGCTGCCGCCGCCGGTGCTCTCGGAGCGCTATCAGCTCGAATATGGAACTGCCGTACTGGAGATTCCGGCCGACGGAATCGACGTGGCCGGGCGCCGGGTGGTAATCCTCGACGACGTGCTGGCCACCGGCGGTACCCTGGCCGCAACACGGCGATTGTTGGATAGGGCAGGAGCCGAGGTGGTTGCGGCGGCGGTGGTGCTGGAGCTGGCGGGACTGGGCGGACGCGCCGCTGTGGCGCCATTGCAGCTGCACAGCCTGCACCTGATTTAGTCGATATTCTTGTGGTCGGAGGTGAGCACAGTGGGCCCTGAACAAGGCATAGCGCAGGGCTCCGAGCAGGGCTCAGGCCCCGAGCGGTACAGCGCTGACGCCGGCCAGCCGGTGACGGTGTCTGAGGCGGTCGCCCAGGACTCGCCCTCCGAGCGCACCGACCTGCTGAAGGTCCCGACCAGCGCGTCGCGGCGGGTCCGGGCCCGGATTGCCCGGCGCATCACCGCCCAACGTGGGGCATTGAGCCCGGTGCTCGAGCCGCTGGTGGCGGTGCACCGGCAGTACTACCCGAAAGCCAATCTGGCGCTGCTGCAACGAGCCTATGAGGTTGCCGAGCAGCGCCACGCCACCCAGCTGCGCCATTCGGGAGATCCCTACATCACCCACCCGGTGGCTGTTGCCACCATCCTGGCCGAGTTGGGCATGGACACCATCACGTTGGTGGCCGCGCTGTTGCACGACACCGTCGAGGACACCGGGTACACGCTGGCCGCGCTGGCCGCCGAATTCGGTGACGAGGTCGCTCATCTGGTCGACGGGGTGACCAAGCTGGACAAGGTGGTGCTGGGCACCGCGGCCGAGGCCGAGACCATCCGCAAGATGGTCATCGCGATGGCGCGCGACCCGCGGGTGCTGGTGATCAAGGTCGCCGACCGGCTGCACAACATGCGCACCATCCGCTTCCTGGCACCCGAGAAGCAGGCCCGCAAGGCACGCGAGACGCTGGAAGTCATTGCGCCGCTAGCACATCGGCTGGGTATGGCCACGGTGAAGTGGGAGCTCGAGGACCTGTCGTTCGCGATCCTGCACCCCAAACGCTACGAGGAGATCGTGCGGCTGGTGGCCGACCGCGCCCCGTCACGCGATACCTACCTGGCCAAGGTGCGCGCCGAGATCGTCAACACCCTGGCGAAGTCGAAGATCACCGCCACCGTCGAAGGCCGACCCAAGCACTACTGGTCGATCTATCAGAAGATGATCGTGCGCGGGCGCGACTTCGACGACATCTACGACCTGGTGGGACTGCGGATCCTGTGCGATGAGATCCGGGACTGCTACGCGGCGGTC
The DNA here is from genome assembly GCF_963378105.1 of Mycolicibacter sp. MU0102. Lineage (NCBI taxonomy): Bacteria > Bacillati > Actinomycetota > Actinomycetes > Mycobacteriales > Mycobacteriaceae > Mycobacterium > Mycobacterium holstebronense. The sequence goes on along the minus strand of NZ_OY726398.1, from coordinate 2,631,961 downwards.
GGTGTCGTGCACTCGCTGTGGCAGCCGATGGCCGGCAGGTTCAAGGACTACATCGCTCAGCCTCGCTACGGGGTCTACCAATCGCTGCACACCACGGTGATCGGTCCAGAGGGCAAACCGCTGGAGATCCAGATCCGCACCCGGGAGATGCACCGCACCGCCGAGTACGGCATCGCCGCGCACTGGCGCTACAAAGAGGCCAAGGGCCGCAACGGTGTTCCGCACCTGGGCACCGCCGCAGAGATCGACGACATGGCCTGGATGCGCCAGCTGTTGGACTGGCAGCGAGAGGCCGCCGATCCGGGCGAATTCCTCGAGTCGCTGCGTTACGACCTGGCCGTCAAAGAGATCTTCGTGTTCACGCCCAAGGGCGACGTGATCACTTTGCCCACCGGTTCCACGCCCGTGGACTTCGCCTACGCCGTGCACACCGAGGTCGGGCACCGATGTATCGGTGCCCGGGTCAACGGCCGGCTGGTGGCGCTGGAGCGCAAGCTCGAAAACGGGGAAGTGGTCGAGGTTTTCACCTCGAAAGCGCAGAACGCCGGGCCGTCGCGGGACTGGCAACAGTTCGTGGTGTCGCCGCGAGCCAAGGCCAAGATCCGGCAGTGGTTCGCCAAGGAGCGCCGCGAGGAGGCCCTGGAGTCCGGCAAGGACGCGATGGCCCGCGAGGTGCGCCGGGCCGGATTGCCGCTGCAACGACTGGTCAACGGCGAGTCGATGGCGGCGGTGGCCCGCGAACTGCACTACAGCGATGTGTCCGCGCTCTACACCGCCGTCGGCGAGAATCACATCTCGGCCCATCACGTCGTGCAACGGTTGGTGGCCCAGCTCGGCGGGGTGGACCAGGCCGAGGACGACCTGGCCGAGCGCTCCACGCCGCTGACCATCCCGCGCCGCGAACGCCACACCGACGACGTCGGCGTCGCCGTTCCCGGCGCCACCGGGGTGTTGACCAAACTGGCCAAGTGCTGCACCCCGGTGCCCGGCGACGAGATCATGGGTTTCGTCACCCGCGGCGGCGGGGTCTCGGTACACCGCACCGACTGCACCAATGCCGACGCGCTGCGCCAGCAGGACGAGCGGATCATCGAGGTCAAGTGGGCGCCGTCGCCGTCGTCGGTGTTCCTTGTCGCCATTCAGGTCGAGGCACTGGATCGCCACCGGCTGCTGTCGGACATCACCAAGGTGCTCGCCGACGAGAAGGTCAACATCTTGTCGGCCTCGGTCACCACCTCACGAGACCGGGTGGCGATCAGCCGGTTCACCTTCGAGATGGGCGACCCGAAGCACCTTGGCCACCTGCTCAACGTGGTCCGCAACGTCGAGGGCGTCTACGACGTCTACCGAGTGACGTCGGCGGCCTGACGCGGGTGCCCGTTGCGTTGAGATTGCATCCAGGGTTGCGATTTCTCGCCTGGGCTCAGGGGGTGGTTGCAACACTTCGTAGTTGGGGGTGTTGATGACTGGTCAACCGCAGGTGTTGTCGGTGCAGCGTCGGTTCTGGGATTTGATCGCTGCGGGATGCTCGTCGTCAGACGCTGCTCTGTTGGTCGGCGTGTCGGTGACCTGTGGCGGTAAATGGTTCCGCAGATTCGGTGGTGTGAACCCACGAATGCAGGATCCGCAGGGACGCAAACGACCGCGACTGTCACCGGACGACCGTGAACAGATCATGATCGGCACCGCTGGCGGGGAGTCGATCCGTTCAATCGCCGGCCGGCTCAACCGGGCTCCGTCGACGATCATGCGCGAGATCCACGCCAATGGCCGGTGCCGTACCGCGCCAGGTCGTTACCGAGCGAAGTACCGGTTCGGTGCTCGCCGAGCGGGCTGGGATGCCAAGTCCGGCTATTCGGCACGGATCGCGCAACGCCGCAGCGAAGAACGGGCGCGGCGCCCCAAAGCGGGAAAGCTGGCCCGCCACCGGGCGCTGCGCGAGGAGGTGCAAGCGTTGTTGGTCATGAAATACAGCCCGCAGCAGATCGCTGGGCTGTTGGCCAAGACCTACCCTGACCGCCCGGAGATGCAGGTGTCCCACGAGACCATCTACAAGGCGCTCTACGTGCAAGGACGCGGCGAGCTGCGCCGTGAGCTGACTCAGTGCCTGCGCACCGGGCGAGCGCTGCGCAAACCCCGTGCACGTACCGGCCGCCCCACCTCGCAGGGCCGGATTGCGGGCATGGTCAATATCAGCCAACGTCCCGCCGAGGCCGCCGACCGTGCCGTCCCCGGCCATTGGGAAGGCGACTTGATCATCGGCAAGAACCAGGCCTCCCAGATCGGCACCCTCGTGGAGCGCTCCACCGGATTCGTCCAGTTGCTGCATCTGCCGGCACGTCGCGACCCCGAAACGGTGGCCGAGGCGATGATCGCTGCGATCAAAACCCTGCCTGAAGCCCTACGTCGGTCCCTGACCTGGGACCAAGGCAGCGAAATGCATCACCATGCCCGTATCAGCTTCGAAGCCGACATCGACATCTACTTCTGCGACCCGCACTCACCATGGCAGCGCGGCAGCAACGAAAACACCAACGGGCTACTGCGCCAATATTTCCCGAAGGGCACCGACCTGTCAGTGCACTCCGCCGACTACCTCGCCGAAGTCGCCGCCGAACTCAACGGACGACCCCGCAAACGCTTCGACTGGGACAGCCCCGCCCAAGTCCTCAAGCGACTACTGTCACCCCCGACAGAAACCACTGTTGCAACCAAACCATGAATCCGCCTCGACAGGAACAGCCCTGGACGCAATCTCAATGGCAGTGCTAGTCGGCGCGCACCGATTTGACGGTCACCTTGGTGACCGGCGAGCCGTCCTCGCCGCCGCCCTGCACACCGGCCGCGGCGATCTTGTCCAGGGTGGCCAGGCCGTCGTCTTGGATCTTGCCGAATACCGTGTACTGCGGCGGCAGCATCGAATCCTTGTAGACCAGGAAGAACTGGCTGCCGTTGGTGCCGGGTCCGGCATTGGCCATCGCCACCGTGCCGCGCGGGTAGGTGACCGGCCGCTGGGCGGCGGGGTCACCGGGGGAGTACTGGTCGGTGGGGTACTCGTTGTCGAACTCGTAGCCCGGGCCGCCGGTGCCGTCGCCGGCGGGATCCCCGCATTGCAGCACGCTGAGCATTGGCGAGGTGGTCAGCCGGTGGCACTGGGTGCCGGAGAAAAAGTCCTTGGCGGCCAGGCTGATGAAGCTGTTGACGGTGCAAGGGGATTGGCCGTTGTTGAGCATCAACCCGATGGGGCCCTGGTCGGTCATCATCGAGACGCTGACCTCGGCCGGGTCGGTCGGGACTTTGCCGGACCGCGGCGGCTCGACGGCCTTGGTGGCCGGCCGCGCCTTCGGGTACTGGCAGTCGGCGCCCAACTGAGGCGATGCGGTGAACTTCGGCAGCTGCCCGGCGCTGGCGGCCGGCGCCCCGGAAGCGTCGGAGGAGTCCGCGGACTCCGATGTGTTCGAAGCCGACGAACCGCTCGCGTTGACATTGCCCGGATCGTTGTCGCGCAGCACCACGAACACCACCCCGGCGATCAGCAACACTGCCGCCACGGCGCCGACGATCATCAGTGACCGGCGCTGCTTGCGGGCTGCCTCGGCACGCTGCTGCACCTGTTGGTCCAGATTGCGCTTGGCGGCGGCACGCCGCTCTGAGTTCGTGGGCACCGGCGGTAACCTCCTGGCTCGCTGACTGAGTCGGGCCTCAAGTCTGCCAGAGCGGGCCTGCGCCGCCCGCGTCACCGCCGACCCGGCGTGCAATGGGAAACTGGTCGGCGTGTTGGTCACCGGATTCCCCGCTGGAATGCTGGCGTGCAACTGTTACGTGTTGGCGCAACGGCAGGGCTCGGACGCGATCGTTGTCGACCCCGGCCAGCGCGCGATGGCCCGGCTGCGGCGGGTGCTTGACGAGAATCGGCTGACGCCGTCGGCGGTGCTGCTCACGCACGGCCACATCGACCACATCTGGTCGGCGCAGAAGGTCTCCGACACCTACGGCTGTCCCACCTACATTCACCCCGAGGACCGATTCATGCTCACCGACCCGCTGCGCTCACTGGGCACCGTCCCGGGGCAGGCGTTGTTCGGGGTATTGAGCAAGGCGATGTTCTCTGAGCCCAAGCAGCTGATCGAACTGGATCGCGACGGAGACAAGATCGGCTTGGGCGACACCACGGTCACCGTCGACCACACACCCGGCCACACCCGCGGTTCGGTGGTCTTCCGGGTCGAGGGTTTCGAGAATGCAGTGGCCGGCCTCGTCTTCAGCGGGGACACCCTGTTTCAGAACTCGGTTGGCCGCACCGACCTGCCCGGGGGTAGTGGCCGGGACCTGCTGACCTCGATCGTCGACAAACTGCTCTGCCTCGACGACGCGACCGTGGTGCTACCCGGCCACGGACCCAAGACCACCATCGGCGCGGAGCGCCGTTACAACCCGTTCCTAGAAGGGCTCAGTGCGTGAGCACGTTTGTCGCACCCAAAGGGGTGCCCGATTATGTCCCTCCGGCCTCGGCCGGCTTCGTTGCGGTCCGCGATGGACTGCTGACGGTCGCTCGCCGCGCCGGTTACGGCGACATCGAGCTGCCGATCTTCGAGGACACCGCACTGTTCGCACGCGGGGTGGGAGAGTCCACCGACGTGGTCTCCAAGGAGATGTACACGTTTGCCGATCGCGGCGACCGTTCGGTCACCCTGCGGCCCGAGGGCACCGCAGGCGTGATGCGCGCGGTGATCGAGCATGGGCTGGACCGCGGTCAGTTGCCGGCCAAGCTTTGCTATTCGGGGCCGTTCTTCCGTTACGAGCGCCCGCAGGCCGGCCGTTATCGGCAGCTGCAACAAGTCGGGGTCGAGGCGATCGGGGTGGACGATCCCGCCCTGGACGCCGAGGTGATCGCGGTCGCCGATGCGGGCTTCCGTTCCCTGGGCCTGGACGGCTTCCGGCTGGAGATCACCTCCTTGGGCGACGACACCTGCCGCCCCGCCTATCGAGAGTTGCTGCAGCAGTTCCTCTTCGGGCTCGACCTTGACGAGGAGACCCGCCAGCGCGCGCAGCTCAATCCACTGCGGGTGCTCGACGACAAGCGTCCGCACGTGCGTGAGATGACCGCCGACGCCCCGGTGATGCTCGACCACCTCTCCGAAGCCGCCCGGACGCACTTCGACACCGTGTTGGCACACCTGGATGCGCTCGGGGTCCCGTACGTGGTGAACCCGCGGATGGTGCGCGGCCTGGACTACTACACCAAAACCACCTTCGAATTCGTGCACGACGGGTTGGGCGCGCAGTCCGGGATCGGTGGCGGAGGCCGCTACGACGGGCTTATGCGTCAGCTCGGTGGCCAGGACCTGTCCGGGATCGGCTTCGGTCTCGGCGTGGACCGCACCCTGCTCGCGCTGGCCGCCGAGGGCAAGACGGTGGGGCAGACCAGCCGATGCGACGTGTTCGGGGTGGGCCTTTCCGAGACGGCCAAGCTGCGGCTGGCCGTTATCGCCGCACAGTTGCGGGCCGCCGGGGTGCGCGTGGACCTGGCTTACGGGGACCGCGGCCTCAAGGGCGCGATGCGTGCCGCCGACCGTTCCGGGGCCGTCATCGCCCTGGTCGCCGGGGACCGCGACCTGGAGTCAGGCACCGTCGGCGTCAAGAACTTGGCCACCGGGGAGCAGGTCGATGTGCCGATCGACGATGTTGTCGCCGAGGTACGCACGCGGTTGAGCGACGCCTGATAGTCGGGCCGGTGTGGCATGAGGGGCAGCTGCTGGCCCTCGTCGGAGCCGGCCCTCCGGTAGCGTGGCGCGGTATGACGATCATGCGGAACGTGACAGTCAAGTTCGGGACGGTGCTGCTGATGGCCGCCGCCGGCGTGGCAGCCAGCCATGCGACGTCACTTGCAGACCCCGAGACCAGCCCAGCATCGCCGACTGAGAGCCCGGCGGCATCGCCCACCGAGAATGCGGCACCCTCGCCGACGCCCACCGCAACGGAGAACGCGACCGAACCGTCGGCCGACGCCCCGAAGAAGAGCGCGACCGGCGGCCACGAGGTCACCTACACCATCACCGCCACCAGCGACCTGACCGGCAACATCTCCTACATCAAGACCGACCCGCCCAGCATGGCCGCCTACAACGCCAACTCCTCGGAGTACCTCGAGACGGTTCGGGTGCCGATCGGCGGGGGAGCGCCGGTGGTCTACACCACCACGCTGGCCGATCCGAGTCAGTGGGCGCTGGTCACCGCAAGCGGTGGCTTGCGGATCAACCCGGAGTTCCACTGCGAGATCGCCGTCGACGGCGAAGTGGTGGTGTCGCAGCAGGGCGGCAGTGGGGTGTCCTGCGCTACCCGGCCCTGGTGACGGATCCGGCTCAGCCGGCGAACACGTACACCCAGGCTTGCGCCCCTGAGCGCAGTGGCACCGAGATCCGCCGGTAGGCGTCGACTTCGTACTCGTCAGCGGCCGCCAGTTCGGCGGTGCTGATCGCAAACACCGTGCCAGGGACAGCGGCGTCATGTGCGTCCGACGGGCGCAGGATCGGATGACGGTCGCTGCCACTGACTGCCACCACGTGGGGATCGGTGATCGTCACGTAGTCCAGGTCGTAGCCGATGATCGCGTCGGGCCGGCCATCGGGTTCGCGCCCGAACGTGCTGCGTTGCACCTCCGGTAGCTGCAGGGTGCCGTAGGAGAACAGCAGCTCGGTGTTCACTGCGCACCGCCGGCTTCGTCGGCGGCGACTACGACGACTTCGGCCGGCCCCGAGCCCACCGAGCGCAGGCGGTGGCTGATCGAGGCGTCGAAGTAGGCGCTGTCACCGGCGCCCAGCGTCAACGTCGTATCGCCGTACTCCAATTCAACGGTCCCGGTGTGCACGAACACGAACTCCTGGCCTTGATGAACCGGATGACCGTCGCGACTGGCGTCGCCGGTGGGGCGAACGACGAACGGGGACATTGACTTTCCCAGCATATTGGCGGCCATTGCCCGGTAACGCTGCCGATCCTCGCTGCGGTCCGCGGCCCGGTCCACGGCGATCTTGTCCTCGTCACCGCGCTCGGAGAACAGTTGCGCCACATCGACGTCCAGGGCCTGCGCCACCTTGATGGCCACCGCGATGGACGGCGTGCTGCGACTGCGTTCGATCTTGGACAGGTAGCTCTTGGTCAGCCCGGTCCGCTCGGCGAGGCCTTCGAGGGTGAGGCCGCGCTGCTTGCGGACGGCGCGCAGCAGTTGCGTCATGCGTCCATCATGACACAGGAGATGACACAAAGTGTCCTATCGGATATGGTCGTGTCATCCACTTCCGTCACCGAGGAGCTGCCATGGGCACCACGTTCGACGATTCAAAATCCGACCTGATGCATCGCGCGGAGCAACGCTTCGCGGAGAACTTCACCGGAGGTCAGTGGTCCACGCGCCAGAAACTGGCGCTGACCTGCCGCGCGCTGTCCGACCGCGGTCATGACTCCGGCCTGGCCGGACAGATCACCGCCCGTGCCGAGGCGCCCGGGACCTATTACACCCAACGGCTCGGCCTGGGATTCGACGAGATCACCGACGCCAATCTTCTGCTCGTCGACGAAGACCTCAACGTGATCGAGGGCGAGGGGATGGCCAACCCCGCCAACCGATTCCACAGCTGGATCTATCGCGCCCGTCCCGATGTCCAGTGCATCGTGCACACCCACCCGTTTCATGTCGCTGCACTGTCCATGCTGGAGACCCCGTTGATCGTCTCGCACATGGACACCACGCCGCTCTACGACGACTGCGCCTTCCTGCCGCTGTGGCCGGGGGTCCCGGTCGGAAACGAGGAGGGCGAGATCATCTCCGAGGCCATCGGGGACAAGAAGGCGATCCTGCTGGCGCACCACGGCCAGATCGTGGCCGGCGCCAGCGTGGAGGAGGCCTGTTCGCTGGCGGTGCTGATCGAGCGGGCCGCCGCACTGCAGCTGGCGGCCATGGCCGCCGGGACCATCAAAGAACTCCCGGAGAAGCTGGCCCGCGAAGCCCACGACTGGACGTTGCTGCCCAACCGCAGCCAGGCCAACTTCGCCTACTACGCCCGCCGGGCTCTGGCCGGCCACCCCACTGTGATCAATCAGTAGAGGGATCACCCGATAAGCAAGGAGTCCCACGTGGCAGCACAGTTATATGGAGTCATCGGCTACCCGGTGACGCCGTTCCGCGACGGCGGAATCGATACCGCGGTCCTGACCACCGTCATCGACCGTCTCGTCAAGGCCGGGGTGCACGCCATCGCCCCGCTGGGCAGCACCGGTGAGCTCGCCTACCTCGATGAGGACGAGTTCGACACCTGCGTCGACGCGTCGGTCGCCGCGGTCGCCGGGCGCGTGCCGGTGCTGGTCGGTGTCTCAGACCTGACCACTGCGCGTACCGTGCGCCGCGCCCGCTATGCCGCGCAGGCCGGCGCCGACGCGGTGATGGTCTCGCCGGTGTCGTATTGGAAGCTGTGCGAACGCGAGATCATCGCGCACTACGCGGCCGTCTCCGACGCCATCGACATCGATATCGTGGCCTACAACAATCCGGCGACCTCGGGGATCGACATGAGTCCGGAGCTGCTGGTGGCCATGTCCGAGGACATCGAGCACGTCACCATGGTCAAGGAATCCACCGGCGATCTGAGCCGGATGCTGCGGATCGCCACGCTGTCCGACGGGCGCCTGCCATTCTTCAACGGCAGTAATCCGCTGGTGCTCGATGCGCTGCGTGCCGGGGCGGCCGGCTGGTGCACCGCGGCACCCAACCTACGTCCGCAGCCTTGCCTGGACCTCTACACCGCGGTCACCGCCGGTGAACTGGACAAGGCCCAGGCTTGCTACGACGACCTCAAGCCGCTGCTGGAGTTCATCGTGGCCGGCGGGCTGCCCACCACGGTCAAGGCCGGCCTGGACATGCTCGGGGTGCCGGCCGGAGAACCGCGCCGCCCACTGCTGCCGCTCGACGAGGCGGGCCAGGCCGAGCTGCGCGAGCTGCTCTCGCGCTGACCCAGGGCTAACCCAGGTCAGCGGCGGCGAAGGTGTCGCACTGGTTGGGGTCGCCGCTCTGATAGCCGACGGTGAACCAGTGCTGACGCTGTGCTGACGCACCGTGGGTCCAGGACTCCGGGTTGACTCGACCGGTGGCGGCCTGCTGAATGCGGTCGTCGCCCACCGACGACGCCGCCGACAACGCATCGCTGATGTCTTGGTCGGTCAGCGGCTGCAGGAACGGCACCCCGGTGCCCTCCTGCTTGGTCACCGATGCGTAGTGCGCCCAGACCCCGGCGTAGCAGTCGGCCTGCAGCTCGGTACGAACCCCGGCGCCGGTCGCGCCCTGCGCGCCGGTCTGGGCCCGGCCGAGCACGCCGAGCAGGTTCTGCACGTGGTGGCCGAACTCGTGAGCGACCACATACTCCTGCGCCAGGGGCCCGCTGCTGGAGCCGAACCGGTCGACGAGCACCTTGAAGAAGTCGGTATCGAAGTAGGCGGTCTGGTCCGCCGGGCAGTAGAACGGTCCGACCGCACTGCTGGCCGCCCCGCAGGCGGTGGACGTCTGTCCGCTGAACAGCTCTACGCGCGGACGCGTGTAACCACGCAGCAGGTCCGACCACACCGCGTCCACCGAGTTGGCCGTGGCGACCACCCGGCATTGCACGTATTTATTGGCGTCCTTGCCGGTGCGGCATTTGTCGAGGTCGAAGCCCGGCGACGTGTACTGACCGCGATCCACGGGCTGCTGGCTGAGCACCTCGCCGGGATCGGCTCCCAACAGCAGCGCCACCACCAGAATCACCAGCCCGGCAACGCCACCGCCGATCGCAATCCCACGACCGCCGCCGCCTGAGGAGGTGGTGCTGGTATCGATCTGCATACCCTCGTTGAAGGTCATCGCACGCTCCGTGGAGTTGTCCGTAGTTAGATGGTGCCCGCCGACCGATTGGGGCACCTTAGCTTCGCATACCGGCGCCCGCCGCCAGGCCCGGTTCAGCGTGGTTGAACGCGTCCAATCCCGCGCCTTGGCTAAGTGAATAGAGCTTTGTCTGACCAGATCCCAAAGCTTTACTGAATGTTTGTCGTCGTGCTGTACCCCGAGGTCGCGCCGGTGTTACGTTCTGCATCCGGCCGCAATAGGACGCTTCCAGCGACGGCTGCCGCAGCTACCTGCCCCAGGATTCAAGAGAGGTCGTCTGCTCGGTGAACGCTTCAACTCGTAGTCGCAGGGCCCCGTGGTGCTCCGGCCACGAGTTGTCGTTCGCCTCGGGCGCCCCAGCTTTATCAGACCGTTATTACAACTGTCCGCTAGAGTGACGTACGTCAAGTATTGACGCCGACTTCGAGTACCCAACACTTCCCGAGACGCTTGCACGACCCCCCAGGAGGAACAATGTCGTTCGTAACCGCTCAGCCAGAGATTCTGACGGCGGCCGCCGGAAGCCTTTCCGGAATCGGCGACTCGATGACCGCGGGGGTCACCGCCGCTGCTGCTCCTACCACTGGTGTGACCGCGCCTGCCGCCGACCTGGTGTCGGCGATGACTGCTGCCCACTTCTCGGTTCACGGCTCGCTGTTCCAGGAGGTCAGTGCTCAGGCGGCAGCAGTGCACCAGCAGATCGCGGCCACTTTGGGTAGCAACGCGAACGCTTACGCCCTCACCGAGGCTGTCAACGCCACGGCTGCTGGCTGAAGCGGGGCGCCTCAATGAGTTTCAGTGTCTTTCCGCCCGAGATCAACTCCGGGCTTATATATACCGGGCCCGGTTCGGGTCCACTGCTGGAAGCCGCGGCGGCGTGGGCTCAGCTGTCGAGCGAGTTGATGACGTCGGCCACCGCGACGCATTCGGTGATTGCCAATCTGGACTCGACCTGGACTGGGGCCGGCTCGGCGGCGGCGACCACCTCCACCGCGCCGTATGTGGCCTGGCTGGAGCAGGCCTCGGCGACCGCCGCCAACAACGCTGCGCTGGCCACCCAGGCAGCCGGGCTGTTCGAAGCGGCGCGGGCCGCATCCGTGCCGCCCGCGGTGATCGCGGCCAACCGGGCGATGCTGCTGGCGCTGATCTCGACCAACTTCTTTGGCCAGAACACCCCGCTGATCCAGGCCACTGAGCACCAGTACGAAGTGATGTGGGCGACCGACGGCGCCGCGATGGACACCTACAGCGGTTCTGCGGAGGCGAACAACAATGCGCTGCAGCAGGTGTCGACACCGCCGCAGTCCGCTCAGGCGACGACGCAGGGGACACCGGGATCGGCCGATGGCGGTCCGGTCGTCACTCCGCCTAACACCGGGCCGTCCGGTTATGACTTGGCCACCGTGGGTGGGCTGCTCGACGCGATCGGCATGAAGGACATGGCCACCGCACTCGGATTGGACCCGAGGCTCTCGGCCACCACGATCTCGCAGCTGATGATGCCGGTTAACACGTTGAGCACGCCCGCGATGATGTTGGTGCGGTTCCTGCCGATGCTGATGCAGTTCGCCCGGATGGGCGGAGCGGCCGGAACGGCGGGCACGCTGGCCGGACAGTCGGCGGCCGGGGGCGCCGGCACCCTGATGACCCAGATCGGCGACTTCGTCAACGACAAGCTGCAAGGTGCGGTCGGCGTGCTGGCCGGCCACTTCAGCTCGGCCACGAGCGCCATCTCCGCCAAGCTCGGCCAAGCCGCCTCGATGGGCGCGCTGAAGGTGCCGGGAGCCTGGGCGTCGGCCGCCGACGGCATGGTCCGCGCCGCGCCGGTACTGCCTGCCACCACGGTCAGCGCCCCGGTCCAGACCATGTCGGCGGGACTGCCGGGCGGCCCGTTCGGCCACGCCATGATGGGCGCGATGGCCGGCCGTGGCATGGGCGCGATAGCCGCCAAGGCCCCCAAGGTTATGCCCCGTTCGCCGGCTGGCGGGTAGCGGAAGGGGCCTGAACACACACACGTGTCCGCCGGGTCGGCGCCCGGCTATCACAACGAATTGAAGAGCAAGAGGGAGAAAAAGCATGGCAACACGTTTTATGACTGATCCGGACGCGATGCGTTCGATGGCGGGCCGTTTTGATGTGCACGCGCAGACGGTGGAGGACGAGGCTCGTCGGATGTGGGCGTCCTCGACGAACATCTCCGGTGCTGGCTGGGGTGGTCTGGCGGAGCGGACTTCGATGGACACCATGGGTCAGATGCAGACCGCGTTCCGCAACATCGTGAACATGTTGCACGGTGTGCGCGACGGTCTTATTCGCGACGCTAACCACTACGAGCAGCAGGAAGCTGCGTCGCAGCAGATCCTGTCGGGCAGCTAGGCAGAAGGAGAACCACGAACATGTCGATCAATTACCAGTTCGGTGATGTGGATGCCCACGGTGCGTTGATTCGTGCCCAGGCTGCTTCGTTGGAGGCTGAGCACCAGGCGATCGTGCACGATGTGCTGGCCGCCGGTGACTTCTGGGGTGGCGCCGGTTCGGTGGCGTGCCAGGAGTTTGTGGCGCAGTTGGGCCGCAACTTCGCGGTGATCTACGAGCAGGCCAACAGCCACGGTCAGAAGGTGCAGTCGGCCGGCAACAACATGGCCAACACCGACGCTTCGGTCGGCTCCAGCTGGGCCTGACCCAAGCCAATCGCGATCAAGAAACCGGCGCAGCCTGCGGGCTGCGCCGGTTTCTTGCATTCTGGGGAGAGCGGGACGGCCGGCGCTAAGCCGACAGTGGCCGGGGCTAATCAGCCCCGGCCACTGTGTCAGCGCGTCTAGTGTGCTGTGGTCAGCCCGTGATCGCTGCCGACGAGCATGCACCCAGCACCGTGGTGGACAGGAACGTCGCGGCATTGGCCAGGTAGTTGTCGGTCGGGTCGTAGGTCGGCAGCGCCAACACGAACGCCCGCCGGTACTGGGCGGACAGCTCCGCGAAGTCCTGCAGGGTGGGGTTATTGCTGCGGCGGCCCAGCTGCTGCATCTTGTTGGCCAGGCTGATCATGATGGGACCCACCGCCAGGTTGACCGCCTTCTGCTGCGGGTTCCAGTAGGTCCCCGGGATGCTGGGGTCGATCCCGTGCCATTCGGCGGCGTCGACCCCGAACTTGTCCAGCGTGGCCTTCCAGTCCGCGCACACCGGATTAGATCCGGTCAGGTATCGCTGCGGGTTGGCCGGGTTGCCCGGCGAGGCGGTCTTCGTGGGCGCGCTCTGCGCTTCGACCAGCGGGGCGCGGGTCGCCGCCGAGCCGTTGTTGGCGGCGGCGCAGATCGCCGCCAGCGCCGATGCCGCACTGTGCGCAGTGCCGGCCAGGGCGGCGTCCCGCTCGGTGTAGGTGGGAATGTGCTCGACGAAGGTCCGCGCGTAAGCGATGAACTGCTCGTAGAGTTCGCGCATCACCCGGTGCGGGGTCAACTTCACCAGACCGACGGTCTGGGCGGCAGCGTTGCGCACCACCTGGCCGGCGGCCAGGTACTGCTTCTTCTGCTCGTCACTCCACGCCGAAGCCGGAATCGACTGGTCGCGCTCATTCCACTTCCCCTGTCCCAGCATCGACAGGGTGCTCGACAGGTTGCTGCTGATCGATGTCCACGCGGTACAACTGGGGTCATCCATGATGATCGAGACCGGAGCCGTGTCGTCCGCGCTGGCGATACCCGCCGTCGCCGCGCTGCGGCTGGAGGCCGAGCCGTCCAGCGAACTCTTGCCGGGGTCACCGCCCAGCAACACCACCGCGACCAACACCAGAGCAACCACGGCCAGCACGACTACCGCGGCCAACCCCCATTTGAGGCTCTTGTTCTGTTTAGGGGCGTCGGCCTCGTCGTAGTCCTCGTCTTCGTCCTCGTCGTCGTAGTCAAAGTCGAGGTCATCGGTGCCGTTAGTCACAGTGAGCCAGCTTAAAGCACCGACCGGCGCGGGGCAGTGTCACGAGAGGGCTCTAGACTTGGCGACCGTCAAACCGTTATCGAACTAACCGTCACCAAGGGGGTATTTCGTGCTGCGCAGCCACGACGCCGGCTCACTGCGGGCTAACGACGCCGGGCTCAGCGTCACGCTTGCCGGTTGGGTGGCGCGTCGACGTGACCACGGCGGTGTCATCTTCATCGACCTGCGCGACGCCTCCGGGGTGGCGCAGGTGGTGTTCCGCGACGCCGCTGTCCTGGAGCAGGCGCACCGTCTGCGGGCCGAGTTCTGCGTGGCGGTCACCGGTGTCGTCGAGGTTCGCCCCGAAGGCAATGAGAATCCCGATCTGCCCACCGGGGCCATCGAGATCAACGCGACGGGGTTGACGGTTCTCAATGAGTCTGCCGCTTTGCCGTTTCAGCTCGACGAGTCCGCCGGCGAGGAAGCCCGGCTCAAGCATCGCTACCTGGATCTGCGTCGCGAAGACGGGCCCGGCGCCGCACTGCGACTTCGTTCGCGGGCCAACGCGGCCGCCCGTTCGGTGCTGGCGGAGCAAAACTTCGTCGAGATCGAAACGCCCACGCTGACCCGCTCCACTCCCGAAGGTGCCCGCGACTTCCTGGTTCCGGCGCGGCTGCAGCCCGGTTCGTTCTACGCGCTGCCGCAGAGTCCACAGCTGTTCAAGCAGCTGCTGATGGTGGCCGGCATGGAGCGCTACTACCAGATCGCCCGTTGCTACCGCGACGAGGACTTCCGCGCCGACCGGCAGCCGGAGTTCACCCAGCTGGACCTGGAGATGAGCTTCGTCGACTCCGAGGACGTGATCGGCATCGCCGAAGCGGTGCTCAAGGCGCTGTGGGCGCTGATCGGCTACGACCTGCCGTTGCCGCTGCCTCGGATGACCTACGCCGACGCGATGCGCCGGTTCGGCTCCGACAAGCCCGACCTGCGTTTCGGCCTGGAACTGGTGGAGTGCACAGAGTTCTTCTCCGACACCACCTTCCGGGTCTTCCAGGCCCCGTACGTGGGTGCGGTCGTCATGCCCGGCGGGGCGTCGCAGCCGCGCCGGACGCTGGACGGCTGGCAGGAGTGGGCCAAGCAGCGCGGCGCCAAGGGCCTGGCGTACGTGCTGGTCGGCGAGGACGGAGAGCTGTCCGGGCCGGTGGCCAAGAACCTGACCGATGCTGAGCGTGCCGGGCTGGCCGGGCACGTGGGTGCGGCGCCGGGGGACTGCATCTTCTTTGCGGCCGGACCTGCCAAGCAGTCTCGCGCGCTGTTGGGGGCGGCTCGTGGTGAGATCGCTCGGCGCCTGGACCTGATCGACCCGGACGCCTGGGCGTTCACCTGGGTGGTCGACCCTCCGCTGTTCGAGCCCGCCGACGACGCCACCGCCGCCGGCGACGTGGCCGTCGGCTCCGGCGCGTGGACTGCGGTGCACCACGCCTTTACCTCGCCCAAGCCGGAGCACGCCGGCAGTGTGGAGACCGACCCCGGCTCGGTGCTCGCGGACGCCTATGACGTGGTGTGCAACGGCAACGAGATCGGCGGCGGCTCGATCCGTATTCACCGCCGCGACATTCAGCAGCAGGTCTTCAAGGTCATGGGGATCGACGAGGCGTCGGCGAACGAGAAATTCGGATTCCTTTTGGACGCCTTCAGTTTCGGTGCACCGCCGCACGGCGGTCTGGCGTTCGGCTGGGACCGGGTGGTGGCATTGCTGGCCGGTGTCGACTCGATCCGCGAGGTCATTGCGTTCCCGAAGTCCGGTGGCGGCATCGATCCGCTGACCGACGCACCGGCGCCGATCACCGCTGCGCAGCGCAAGGAAGCCGGCATCGACGCGGTGCCCCAACAGCGCTGAGGTAGGCGCTAGACAGCGGCGGGGCGGTCGGCAAGGCTGACGGCATGGATTCGGCTGAGTTCGCCCGCCTGGTCGTCGCCAACATGCCGTTCGCGGCGGCGTTGCAGATCGAGATCGCTGAACTGTCACCCCAAGAGGTGCGCGCGACCATGCCGTGGGCTCCGGAGCGCTGCACCACCGGTGGCATGCTGCACGGGGGAGCGCTGATGGCGTTTGCCGACACCGCCGGAGCGGTGTGCGCGGTGGTCAACCTGCCGCAGGGCGCGAGCACCTCGACGATCGAGTCGAAGACCAACTTCTTCCGCGCGGTGCGTGCGGGCGTGGTGACGGCGACCAGCATTCCGCTGCACGTCGGCCGTACGACGATCGTCGTGCAGACCGACCTGACCGACGACAACGGCAAGCTGGTCGCCCGGGTCACCCAGACCCAGGCGGTGCTGTCGGCGAAGGCGCCGTAGCCGGGCTCACCAGAACGGTTTGAGCAGCTGACGCATTGCCGGCGGCACCCAGCCCTTCACCGACGACGGGAATACGCGTCCCGGCCCGCATTTCGGCCAGGCATACGGACCCTGCTCATCGAGAACCCGAGTGGCGACCGCGATCTGTTCTTCTCGCGACGCTTTCGCCGGAGATCCCACACCGCCGAATGCGCGCCACGTCGATGGCTTGAACTGCAAACCGCCGTAGAAGCCATTACCGGTATCGGCGGCCCAGTTGCCGCCCGATTCGCATTGGGCGACCGCATCCCAGCCCATCGCCATGTTGTCTGCATGAGCCACGCCGGCTGAAGACAGCAGTGTGCCCACAATCCCCCCGGTGATCAGCCCGGACGTGGCCCAAGTCAGCTGCCGCCGTCCAAACTGCACGACACGCCGTGCCGTGTTCCGGTACATATCACAACCTCCGTGATAGGTGTCTATCAGTGAGGTTTCAGAGCATAACGCGATAAATGATGAAATTGCACATTTTGGTCACCTAAAGATGCAAATGGGTTTGTTGTTATAAATTGAGGCAAAAGTAAACAGCAGTTGTTTGAGTTAACGAAGTTGTGATTGTTACGTATGTTGCGAGAGATCTCTTAGAAATTAAGAGAATTTTGAGTTGCTAATGTTGCTGAAGTGACTATTGGGGCCAGAGTGGTAGTTGGCTAGTCGCGGAGAAGGGGCCTCCCGGCGTGGGCTGGCCGAGAAAAAATCGCCGGAATCGCGCACCCGGTTCCCCGGCGGCATGGCCGGACGCCCCTAGGCGGATGGCCCCGACCCGCCGCGCCCGGCTCCGCCGGGCTCGCGATCGGCGCTAGGCTGCCTCGGGTGGCCGACCGCTATGGAACCGACATCCTCGCCAGCAACCCGCACGCCGCCCGCAGAGTCCGCTCGGTGGAGGTGCCTCTAGAGCGCGGCATGGTGGTCGAAGACGCCGAAAGCGGCTTCGTCGGGGCCGTCGTGCGCATCGCCTACGGGCGGATGGATCTGGAGGACCGGCACGGCCGCACCCGCGGCTTCCCCGTCGGCCCGGGCTATCTGATCGACGGCAAGCCGGTGATTCTCACCGAGCCTCGCCCGGTCGCACCCACGGCGCCGGTCCGGACGGCGTCGGGCTCGGTGGCGGTACGTGGCGCACGCGCCAAGGTCGCGCTGGCCAGCCGCATCTACGTGGAGGGCCGCCACGACGCCGAACTCGTCGAGCAGGTCTGGGGTGAGGACCTGCGCATCGAGGGAGTGGTGGTTGAATACCTCGGCGGCATCGATGACCTGGCGGGCATCGTCGCCGAATTCCAGCCCGGGCCCGGCCGCCGGCTCGGGGTGCTGGTCGACCATCTGGTCGACGGCTCCAAGGAGACTCGCATCGCCGAGGCGGTGCGCCGTGGACCCGGCGGTGCACACACCCTGATCGTCGGGCATCCCTACATCGACATCTGGCAGGCGGTGAAGCCGGAGCGGCTCGGAATGCAGGCGTGGCCCAAGATTCCCCGCAACGTGGAGTGGAAGCACGGGATCTGCGCCGCGCTGGGCTGGCCGCACGCCGGTCAGGCCGATATCGCCGCGGCCTGGCAGCGCATCCGGGGCCGGGTGCGGGACTGGACCGACCTGGAGCCGGATCTGATCGGCCGGGTCGAGGAGTTGATCGACTTCGTGACGCAACCGGTTCAATCCGGCGGTTAGCGAGCCTCGACGGAGGAGAGGCGAAGCTGGACCGGCGGTTAGCGATTCGGCTGAATCGGGCCACCGAGGTCGTCTGAGCCGGTTGGATGGCAGGCATGAAAACAATTGCCGCCGTGGCGCATGCGCCCAACCAGCCTTTCGAGATCATGGAATTGGACCTCGACGGGCCCGGTCCGGGCGAGGTGCTAATCAAGTTCACTGCGGCCGGGCTGTGTCACTCGGACCTGCACCTGGCCGACGGGGATTGGCCGTCCCGGTTCCCGATCGTCGGTGGACACGAAGGCTCCGGGATCATCGAGGACGTCGGTTCCGGGGTCACCAAGGTCAAGCCCGGCGATCACGTGGTGTGCTGCTTCATCCCCAGTTGCGGAGCCTGCCGGTACTGCTCGACCGGACGGCAGAACCTGTGCGACATGGGGGCCACCATCCTGGAGGGCTGCATGCCCGATGGCACGTTCCGGTTCCACTCCGGTGGAACCGATTACGGCGGGTTCTGCATGCTGGGCACCTTCGCCGAGCGGGCCACCGTCTCGCAGCACTCGGTGGTCAAGGTCGATGACTGGCTGCCGCTGGAGACCGCGGTCCTGGCCGGCTGCGGCGTGCCCACCGGGTGGGCGACGGCCAACTATGACGGCGGGGTGCGCGCCGGGGACACCGTGGTGATCTACGGCATCGGCGGGGTCGGCATCAACGCCGTACAAGGCGCGGCGCACGCCGGCGCCAAGTACGTGGTGGCCGTCGACCCGGTGGAGTTCAAACGCGAGACCGCCTTGAAGCTGGGTGCCACGCACGCGTTCGCCACCGCCGACGAGGCGATGGCCAAGATCGCCGAGCTGACCTGGGGGCAGATGGCCGACCAGGCGCTGATCACCGTCGGCGACCTCGGTGAGGCCGTGACGACCGCCGCGATCAACACCGTCGGCAAGGGCGGCACCGTCGTCATCGCCGCGATGGCCCGGCTGGAGGACCTCGACGTGCAGGTGTCGGGCACGATGTTGGCCCTGTTCGGAAAGACGATCAAAGGCACGCTGTTCGGTGGGGCGAACCCGCAGTACGACATCGTGCGACTGCTGCGCCTCTACGACGCGGGCCAGCTCAAGCTCGACGAGTTGGTGACCCGCCGCTACACCCTGGAGCAGGTCAACGAGGGCTACCAGGATCTGCGTGACGGCAAAAACATTCGCGGGGTGATCATGCACCGCTGACGTCACGGTGTTCAGGCGGGAATGGTATGCCTGAAGGCGTGTCCGACGGCCTGTTCGACCTCACCGGTGCCCCGGCGCCCGAACCCGGCGCCGCCCCGTCCACGCCGTTGGCGGTGCGGATGCGTCCGGCGTCCCTCGATGAGGTGGTCGGCCAGGATCACCTTCTGGGGCAGGGCTCGCCGCTGCGCCGGCTGGTCGACGGCTCCGGGGCGGCCTCGGTCATCCTCTACGGGCCGCCCGGCACCGGCAAGACCACGCTGGCCTCGCTGATCTCCGGCGCCACCGGACGCCGATTCGAGGCGCTCTCAGCGCTGAGTGCCGGGGTCAAAGAGGTGCGCGCCGTGATCGACACCGCGCGACGTGCCGCCGCCTACGGCGAGCAGACCGTGTTGTTCATCGATGAGGTGCACCGCTTCTCCAAAACCCAGCAGGACGCATTGCTGGCGGCGGTGGAGAACCGAGTGGTGCTGCTGGTGGCCGCCACCACCGAGAACCCGTCGTTCTCGGTGGTCGCCCCGCTGCTGAGCCGGTCGCTGATCCTGCAGCTGCGGCCACTGGGGCCCGAGGACATCGCCACGGTGGTGCGGCGCGCCATCGACGACGAACGCGGCCTGGGCGGACGCATCGAGGTGGCACCCGACGCGGTCGACCTGCTGGTTCGGCTGGCCGCCGGCGACGCCCGCCGGGCGTTGACCGCCTTGGAAGTGGCGTCGGAAGGGGTGGCGGCGGGCGAACAGATCACCGTCGAGATCGTCGAGGGATCCCTGGATCAGGCCGCGGTGCGTTACGACCGCGACGGCGACCAGCACTACGACGTGATCAGCGCGTTCATCAAGTCGGTGCGCGGCTCCGATGTCGACGCCGCGTTGCACTACCTCGCCCGGATGCTGGTCGCGGGGGAGGACCCGCGGTTCATCGCCCGCCGGCTGATGATTCTGGCCAGCGAAGACATCGGGATGGGCGATCCGACCGCGCTGCAGACCGCGGTGGCCGCCGCGCAGACCGTCGCGTTGATCGGCATGCCCGAGGCGCAACTGACCCTGGCGCACGCCACGGTGCACCTGGCCACCGCGCCGAAGTCCAACGCGGTGACCACCGCGCTGGGCGCGGCAATGGCCGACATCCGGGCCGGCAAAGCCGGGGCGGTGCCGGCGCACCTGCGCGACGGGCACTACGCGGGAGCGCAGTCACTGGGCAATGCGGTCGGCTACCGCTACGCCCACGATCATCCCGACGGTGTTGTGCCGCAACAATATCCACCCGACGATCTGGTGGGAGTGGACTATTACCAGCCCACCGGTCGGGGAGTGGAACGCGAGATCGGCGGGCGACTGGCGCGACTCAGGGCCATCATCCGGCGCCGCTAGCTCACCAGGCGTGCTTTTCGTCAGCCGGCCGAGCCGGTCTGGCCCAGCCAGTCGGCGAGGGAGCGTCCGGCGTCCAGAACGTGCTGCTCGGCAATGGCGCGCGCGGCTTCAGCGTCGCGGTCGGCCAGGGCCTGCACCAGCTTGCGGTGGTCTTCCAGTGAATGGTGCTCGTGCTCGGGGAACACCGTCAGGAAGTTCGTCGGTACCACCCGCGCCGCGTGCCGGATCTGGTTGAGCAGTTGCGGCGAATGTGCGGCCCGATGAATCTCTTGGTGGAACTGCCAGTTGGCGTCGCCGATGGCGTCCGAGCCGCGCAGCGCCTCAACTTCGGCGGTCAGCGTCCGCAGGCGCTCGACGTCGGCAGAGGAAATCCGCTCGGCGGCCCAGGCGGCGGCTTGGCCGGTCAGCACGCCCAGGATGGTGAAGCTGTCCAGTACGTCCTCGGGGCGGATGCCGATCACCGTGACGCCGCTGCGCGGTGCGACCTCCACGAGGCCTTCGTAGGACAACTCCAGCAGGGCCTCGCGCACCGGCGTGCGGCTGGTGGCGAACTCCGTGGTGATGGCGTCCAGGTCGAGGCGGGTGCCGGGCGCCAATTCACCGGTGAGGATGCGGTTGCGCAACTCGCGGGCCGCGCGCTCGCGCACGGTGCCCCCGATGTCGACATTGTTGGCCGCCACAGGCGAAGCGTACACGCCTTTGAAACTCAATAGTTGATATCTGATATATCAGATGATAGACAGTGGGGTATGACGAAACGGACCGATCAGATGGCGCTGGTCGCCTTCATGCAGGCCGGCAACGCCTCGGTGTACGCCGGATCGTGGCGCCACCCCGCCAGCGAGCACGGCTACCTCGACGCCTCTTACTACGCCAAGATCGGCCGGCAGCTCGAAGAAGGCTGCTTTGATCTGATGTTCTTTGACGACAGACTCGCGATGCCGGGCATCTACGGCGGTTCGGTCGCCGAAGCGGTTCGCTACGGAGCGCGGCCGGTAAAGCTGGATCTGTCCGTGGTGCTCGGCGTTCTCGCCCAGGCGACCGCGAAGATCGGCTTGGGCGCCACGTACTCCACCACGTACTACCCGCCGTTCCACGTGGCCCGCACCTTCGCCAGCCTCGACCACCTGTCGGGCGGCCGGGCAGCGTGGAACGTGGTGACCTCGGTCAATGACAGTGAGGCGCACAACTACGGCCTGGAAAGCCATCTCAGCCACGACGAACGCTACGACCGCGCCGACGAGTTCCTCGACGTCGTCGCCGGGCTCTGGGACACCTGGGAAGACGGCGCGATCGTGGCCGATCGCGGCGCCGGCATCTTCGCCGACCCGGCCAAGGTGCACGAACTCAACCACATCGGCGAGTACTTCTCCTCGCGTGGACCGTTGACGGTGCCGCGCACCCCGCAGGGCCGTCCGGTGATCCTGCAGGCCGGGTCGTCGGGCCGCGGCCGCGATTTCGCGTCCCGCTGGGCGGATCTGATCTTCACCGGAGACCCGGGTATCGAGGTGGCGCGCAGCCACTACGCCGATCAGAAGGAACGTATCGGCGACTCCGGGCGTGATCCGGCGACAGTGAAACTCTGCCCGATGGCCTACGCGGTGGTCGGCGAAACCGAGGCCCAGGCCAAAGACCGCGAACAGATCCTGCTCAACGACCTGGTGCACCCGATGGCGTCGCTCACGCTGCTCTCGGAGCTGATGAACTACGACTTCGCCCAGCACAACCTCGACGATCCGATCACCGACGAGCTGATCGCGTCGGTGTCAGGAATCCGCGGTCTGGTGCAGAACCTGCGCGCCCACATCGGCGGTGATATCACGTTGCGCGACCTTGCCGGGCATCGGGCCACCCTGCTGCAGGGACCACGCTTCGTCGGTACCGGCGCTCAGGTCGCCGACCAGATGCAGGAGTGGTTCCATGGCGGCGCCTGCGACGGATTCGTCTTGGCCGCAACGCATTCGCCGGGTTCCTACGAGGACGTCGTCCGCATGGTCGTCCCGGAGCTGCAGCGTCGCGGACTGTTCCGCACCCACTATGAAGGCAACACCCTGCGTGAGCACCTGGGCCTACCCCGGCCCGCCGCGGCCGCCGTGCCAGCATGACGGGGGCGATGCTTGCCGGCGTCCGAGTGCTCGACCTGGCGACCTTGGCGGCCGCGCCACTGGTGGCGACCTATCTCGGCGAGTTCGGCGCCGATGTCATCAAGGTCGAGCAACCCGGGTCCGGGGACCCGATCCGTGGCTGGGGCAACCAGCGCGACGGGGTCGGTCTGATGTGGAAGTCGGTGTCGCGCAACAAGCGCTCGATCACCTGCAACCTGCGGGTGCCCGAAGGCCAGGAGCTGGTGCGCAGACTGGCGGCCACCGCCGATGTGGTAATCGCCAACACCCGTCCGCAGACCCTGCGCGGCTGGGGGTTGGACTACGAGGCGCTGCGCGCGGTCAATGACCGCATCGTGATGCTGCACATAACCGGCTTCGGGCTCTCCGGTCCCAAGAGTGAGAGGCCGGGCTTCGGCACCCTCGGTGAGGCGATGAGCGGCTTCGCCAACATCACCGGTGAAGCCGACGGTCCGCCCACTCTGCCGCCGTTCATGCTGGCCGACGGCGTCGCGTCGCTCAACGCTGCCTACGCGGTGATGATGGCGCTGTATCACCGCGACGTGCACGGCGGGCCGGGTCAGCTGATCGACGTCAACCTCATCGACCCGCTGGCGCGCCTGCTGGAGCAGACCCTGCTCGGCTACGACCAGCTCGGGTTGGTGCCGACCCGGGCCGGCAACCGCTGGGACATCTCGGCGCCGCGCAACACCTACCGCACCGCCGACGGTCGCTGGCTGGCCATGTCGGGCAGTTCACCGGCGTTGGCACTGCGGGTGTTTCGGGCGATCGGGCGCGCCGATCTGGTGGACGACGCCGATTTTTCCGACCCGCAGCGCCGGCTGGCCCGCGCCCGCGAAGTCGACCAGGTGGTCGCCGAGTGGGTGGCGACCAAAACCCTGGACGAAGCCATGGCGGTGCTCGACGCCGAACAGGTCGCGGCCGCAGCGGTGTACGACATCACCGACCTGGTCGCCGACGATCAGCTGGCGCACCGCGAAGTCTTTGTCCAGGTCGAGGACGACGAACTGGGCGCGATGACCGTCCAGGCCCCGGTGCCACGCTTCTCCGACGCGGCCGGGCGCGTCGAGCACCTGGGCCCGCGCCTGGGGGAGCACAACACCGAGGTCTACCGCGAACTGCTCGGCCTCACCTCATCCGACATCGACGACCTGCGCGCCCGTGGCGTGTTGTGAGTTAGGAGATCAGCCCATGCTCTTACGCCGTTCCGAGCTGGCCGTACCGGCCGCCAACGACAACATGTTCGCCAAGGCGGCCGCATCGCAGGCCGACCTGGTCTTCCTCGACCTGGAGGATGCGACCGCGCCCGCCGAGAAAGTCGCCGCTCGCGCCAAGGTGATCACCGCGCTGAACGAACTGGACTGGGGAGCCACCGCGCGCGCCATCCGGATCAACGGTCTGGACACGCAGTGGTGCCACGACGACATCATCGAAGTGGTCACCGCCGCCGGGGCCAATCTCGACACCATCGTCGTCCCCAAGGCCTGCACCGCCCGCGACGTTTGGTGGGTCGACCTGCTGCTCACCCAGCTGGAGGCCAAACTCGGTCTGGAACGCCCGATCCGCCTCGAGGTGCTCATCGAGGAGGTCGAGGGGCTGGCCAACGCCGAGGAGATCGCCACGGCCAGCCCGCGGATCGATGCGTTGATCTTCGGGGTCGGGGACTTCTCGCTGTCCCAGGGCGCGCGGGTGGACACCAACTTCGTGCCGATCTGGGACTACCCGGGCGACTTCTGGCACTACGCCCGCAACAAGGTGATGGTCGCGGCGCGCATCGCCGGCATCGAGGCCATCGACTCGCCCTACCCCGACTACGCAAACCTCGAGGGCTACGAGCGCGAGGCTCGCCGGTCCTCGCTGTACGGCTTCACCGGCAAGTGGGCGATTCACCCCACCCAGATCCCGGTCGCCAACGCGGTGTTCTCGCCGACCGCCCAGGAGATCGCGCTGGCCGAACGCAATATGGCCGCCTACCGCGAGGGCGAGGCGAAGGGGCTGGGCGCGGTCGGGGTCGACGGCGTGCTGGTTGATGCCGCGCACGTCAAGATGGCGCAGAACACCCTTGCCCGGGTAGCCCTGATCAACGGGCAACGCTGACCGGGGCGGCTCCTACCCTGGAGCCATGAACACCGAAGTTCTCGACATCGACACCTCGCGCCGGCGCACTGTCGACCTCACTGAGCAGGTGCGGTCGTTCTGCGCGGGCCACGGTGACGGGTTGTGCAACGTCTTCGTGCCGCATGCGACAGCTGGGGTCGCGATCATCGAGACCGGAGCCGGATCCGACTCCGACCTGGTCGACACGCTGGAGCGGCTGCTGCCTCGTGACGACCGCTACCGGCACGCCCACGGGTCACCGGGCCACGGAGCCGACCACGTGCTGCCGGCGATCGTGGCGCCGTCGATCACCGTCCCGGTGGCCGAGGGTGAGCCGCTGTTGGGAATTTGGCAGTCGGTCGTCCTGGTCGACCTGAACCGCGACAACCCTCGCCGAAGTGTGCGATTGAGCTTCATCGACGCCGGCGCCACCTGAGGATCCTTGCCTGCTGAGAACGCGATCGGCAGCCCGGTACTGTAGTGCCGTCTAAATGGACGAGACGGCGGGAAGCGATAGATAGTGCAGACACACGAGATCAGGAAACGCTTCCTCGATCACTTCGTGAAAGCGGGCCACACCGAGGTGCCCAGCGCTTCGGTGATCCTGGATGACCCCAACCTGTTGTTCATCAACGCCGGCATGGTGCAGTTCGTGCCCTTCTTCCTGGGCCAGCGCACGCCGCCGTACGCCACCGCCACCAGCATCCAGAAGTGCATCCGTACCCCGGATATCGACGAGGTGGGCATCACCACCCGGCACAACACCTTCTTCCAGATGGCCGGCAACTTCTCGTTCGGCGACTACTTCAAGCGCGGGGCCATCGAGCTGGCCTGGACACTGCTGACGGGAAGCGTCTCCGACGGCGGTTACGGACTGGACCCCGAACGGCTGTGGGCCACCGTCTATCTCGACGACGACGAGGCCATCGCGTTGTGGCAGGAGATCGCGGGATTGCCGCTCGAGCGGATTCAGCGCCGCGGCATGGCCGACAACTACTGGTCGATGGGCATCCCCGGCCCGTGTGGCCCGTCGTCGGAGATCTACTACGACCGCGGCCCGGAGTTCGGTGTCGACGGCGGCCCGGTCGCCAACGAGGACCGCTACATCGAGATCTGGAACCTCGTTTTCATGCAGAACGAGCGCGGCGAGGGCACCTCCAAGGAGGACTTCGAGATCCTCGGGCCGCTGCCGCGCCAGAACATCGACACCGGCATGGGCATCGAGCGGGTCGCCTTCCTGCTTCAGGGCGTGCACAACGTCTACGAGACCGACCTGGTTCGCCCGGTCATCGACCTGGTCGCCACCCGCGCGCCGCGTGGCTACAGCACCGGCAATGACGCCGACGACGTGCGATACCGGATCATCGCCGACCACTCCCGCACCGCGGCCATCCTGATCGGTGATGGCGTGAGCCCCGGCAACGACGGACGCGGCTACGTGCTGCGCCGGCTGCTGCGCCGAGTGATCCGCTCGGCCAAGCTGCTGGGCATCGAGGGCCCGATCGTCGGCGAGCTGATGGCAACCGTGCGCGACGCCATGGGCCCGTCGTACCCAGAACTGGTCACCGATTTCGACCGGATCAACCGGATCGCGGTCGCCGAGGAGACCGCGTTCAACCGCACCCTGACCTCGGGCTCGAAGCTGTTCGAGGACGCGGCGGCAGCCACCCGGTCCGCGGGGGTCACCGTGCTCTCCGGCAGCGACGCCTTCGCCCTGCACGACACCTACGGTTTCCCGATCGAACTCACCCTGGAGATGGCCTCGGAGGCCGGGCTGCAGGTCGACGAGGCCGGGTTCCGCACGCTGATGGCCGAGCAGCGGCAGCGCGCCAAGGCCGACGCCGCCGCGCGCAAGCACGCCCACGCCGACCTGAGCGCCTACCGGGAGCTGATCGACGCCGGGCCCACCGAATTCACCGGGTTCACCGAGCTCACCACCGAAGGCCGCATCCTGGGCATCTTCGTCGACGGCAAGCGGGTGCCGGTGATCTCGCACGAGGATGTCGCCGCAGACCGCGTCGAGCTGGTGTTGGACCGCACCCCGCTCTATGCCGAGGCCGGCGGACAGATCGCCGACGCCGGCACCATCAGTGCCGGGACGGCCCAAGCCACCGTCACCGATGTGCAGAAGATCGCCCAGACACTGTTCGTGCACCGGGTCAACGTCGAGTCCGGCGAATTCGTCGAGGGTGACACGGTCACCGCAGCGGTGGACCAGGGCTGGCGCAAGGGCGCCACCCAGGGCCACTCGGGCACCCACATGGTGCACGCCGCTCTGCGGCAGGTGTTGGGGCCCAATGCGGTTCAGGCCGGCTCGCTGAACCGGCCCGGTTATCTGCGATTCGACTTCAACTGGCAGGGCGCGCTCAGCGACGATCAACGCCGCCAAGTCGAGGAGGTCACCAACGAGGCGGTACAGGCCGACTTCGAGGTGCACACGTTCACCGAAGAACTCGAGAAGGCCAAGGCCATGGGCGCCATGGCGATGTTCGGCGAGAAGTACCCCGAGAAGGTGCGCGTCGTCGAGATCGGCGGCCCGTTCTCACTGGAACTGTGCGGCGGCACCCACGTGCACAACTCGGCGCAGATCGGTCCGGTCACCATCCTGGGCGAATCGTCGGTCGGCTCCGGTGTGCGCCGCGTCGAGGCCTACGTCGGGCTGGACTCGTTCCGGCATCTGGCCAAGGAACGGGCGTTGATGGCCGGGCTGGCCTCTTCGTTGAAGGTGCCCTCGGAGGAAGTGCCGGCTCGGGTCGCCAACCTGGTCGAGCGCCTCAAGGCCGCCGAGAAGGAGCTGGACCGCGCCCGGCTGGCCAGTGCCCGAGCGGCTGCCGCGAACGCGGCCGCCGGCGCCGAACAGATCGGTAACGTGCGCCTGGTGGCGCAGCGGATGTCGGGCGGTATCGGCGGAGGCGACCTGCGTTCGCTGGTCGGCGACATCCGCGGCAAGCTGGGCGAGGGCCCGGCCGTGGTGGCGCTGATCGCCGATGGTTCGGATTCGCAAGGCAGCGTTCCGTATGTCGTGGCCGCCAACGCCGCCGCGCAAGAGCTCGGGTTGCGCGCCGATGATCTGGTCAAGGACCTGGCGGCGGCGGTGTCCGGCCGCGGCGGTGGCAAGGCCGATCTGGCGCAGGGCTCCGGTAAGGACTCCGCCGGGATCGAAGCCGCGCTCGCGGCGATCCGCGCGGCGGTCGCCCGGAGCGCGCCGGCGTGACCTCACCCCACCATCGCACCCCGGACCGGCCCGGCGGGCCGGACGATCCCGGCCGCGGACGACGGCTCGGGGTGGATGTGGGCAGTGTGCGGATCGGGGTGTCGTGTAGCGACCCCGACGGACTCTTGGCGACCCCGGTGGAGACGGTGCGACGTCACGCCTCCGGCTCACACCTACGGCGACTCGCTGACCTTGCCGACGAATACGACGTTGTCGAAGTGGTGGTGGGATTGCCCCGCACCCTGGCCGACCGGGCCGGCTCGGCTGCCGAGGACGCCATCGCGATGGCCGACGACCTGGCCCGGGTGCTGGCCGGGCGACGTCGGCTCGCCCCGGTGCGGCTGGCTGACGAGCGCCTGAGCACCGTCAGCGCGGCGCGGTCGCTGCATGCGGCCGGGATGCGCTCCAAGCGTCAGCGTTCGGTGATCGACCAGGCCGCCGCGGTGACGATCCTGCAGAGCTGGCTCGACCAGCGCCGGGCCCTGAGCGCGCCGGCCCCGACGGAGGACAACGATGTCTGATCAACGATCCGGGACGGCTCACGACAAGTCCGGGAAGAGGGCCACACCGGAAGCGGTAGGGCCGCCGAGACGCCGGATGAGCCGGACCCAGCGGGCTCGGGAGAACCGGCGGCGACGCCAGCTCAACCGGCACCGCCGGATCGCCCGCGGCCTCGGTGTGGCGCTGATCGTCCTGGTCGCGATCGCCGGGGTCTTCTTGGGCTCCAAGTACTGGCACTCCAGCGGTCCCGTCGTCGACTTCACCGGTGGCGGCGGCGAGCAGGTGTTGATCGAGGTGCATGAGGGTGACTTCACCACCGCGATCGCCGAAACCATGTTGGAGGCGGGGGTGATCGCCAACGTCGGAACGTTCCTGGGCGCCGCGCAGGGCAACTCCGCCATCGCGGCGATCCAGCCCGGCTTCTACCGGTTGCGGGCCGAGATCCCGGCGGCCACCGCGGTGCAGCAGCTCGCCGACCCGCAGAATCGGGTGGGCAAGCTGGTGATTCCGGAGGGTCGTCAACTCGATGACACCACGGACATGAAGACCGATCGGGTGACGCCGGGAGTGTTCACCCTCATCGCCGAGGCGAGCTGCCTGGACCTCAACGGTGACCGCACCTGCCTGAAAGCCCAGGATCTGCGGCGCGCCGCGGAGATCGAGACGCCACAGGCACTGTCGGTGCCCGAGTGGGCCTTGGGGCCGGTCAGCAAGTTGGGGCGCGACCACCGACGCCTTGAGGGGCTGATCACGGCGGGCACCTGGAACGTCGACCCGACCGCGTCGGCGCCTACCGTGCTGTCGAAATTGATCAGCCAGAGCAGCGCGGAGCTGGACAAGTCCGGCCTGCCCGGCACCGCCGTGCAGCTGGGCATGACGCCCTACGAGATGCTGGTGGTGGCTTCGCTGGTGCAGCGCGAAGCGTTGCCGCAGGACTTCGCCAAGGTGGCCAGGGTCATCGACAACCGGCTGGGGGAGCCGCAGCGGCTGGAGTTCGACTCGACGGTCAACTATCCGCTGGACCGCCAGGAGGTGGCCACCACCGACGCCGACCGGGCCAAGGTGACGCCGTGGAACACCTACGCCTCCGACGGCCTGCCGGCCACCCCGATCTGCTCACCGGGAACGGACGCCCTGCATGCCGCCGAGCATCCGGAGCCCGGCGACTGGCTGTACTTCGTGACGATCGACAAGGACGGCACCACTTTGTTCACGCACAACTACCAGCAGCACCTGAACAACATCGAGATGGCGCTGGACAACGGTGTCCTCGACAGCTCCCGCTGAGCCCGGACCGCGCCGGGCCGCGGTGCTCGGTTCGCCGATCGCCCACTCGCGCTCACCGCAACTGCACCTGGCGGCCTACCGGGCGCTCGGTCTGCTGGACTGGACCTACGAGCGCATCGAGTGCGACGCCGAGGACTTGCCGGCGCTGGTCGCCGGTTTCGGGCCGGAGT
Organism: Mycolicibacter sp. MU0102; assembly: GCF_963378105.1. Taxonomy (NCBI): domain Bacteria; kingdom Bacillati; phylum Actinomycetota; class Actinomycetes; order Mycobacteriales; family Mycobacteriaceae; genus Mycobacterium; species Mycobacterium holstebronense. The sequence continues at coordinate 2,602,116 of NZ_OY726398.1, read as the reverse complement.
GGGTCGGCGTCTCGGTCACCATGCCGGGCAAGTTCGCGGCCTTGGCGTTCGCCGACGAACGCACCCGGCGCGCCGAACGCATCGGCTCGGCGAACACGCTGGTACGCACCGCAACCGGATGGTTGGCCGACAATACCGACGTCGACGGGGTGAGCGGGGCGCTCGGTTCGGTATCGGGGTCAGCGATCGTGCTGGGCTCCGGCGGCACCGCCCCGGCCGCGGTGGTGGCGCTGACCGAATTGGGTGCCAGCCACATCACGGTGGCCGCACGCAACGCCGACAACGCCGCGCGGGTGGTGGCGTTGGCCACCGAGGTCGGTGTGCCGGCTCGCTTCTGCGCACTCGATGACCCCGACCTGGCCGCGGCGGCCGCCGGCGCGTCGGTAGTGGTCAGCACACTGCCGGCCGATGTCGCCGCCCGGTATGCGCCGATCCTGGCCGGTGTGCCCGTGCTGCTGGACGCCATCTACAACCCGTGGCCCACACCGCTGGCAACCGCGGTGAGCGCGGCCGGCGGCACCGTGATCAGCGGCCTGCAGATGCTGCTGCATCAGGCGTTCACCCAAGTTGAGCTGTTCACCGGTCGGCCCGCGCCCCGCGCGGAGATGACTTGCGCGGTCGCCGACCTCGGCTGAGCATGACGCCATGGCGGCGGAAGTGGTGGCGGCGGGGACGGTGCTGGTGTGGCTGACGCTGCTGAGTGGCTACGACATCCGGCAGCGCCGACTGCCGAATTGGTTGACGCTGCCTGCGGCGGTGCTGGTTCCGGCAGTGGCTGCCGCGGTGGGCCGAGGCCCGGCGGCGCTGGGCGGCGCGGCGGCTCTTACCGGGGTCTATCTGGTCGTTCATCTGATCGCCCCGGCCGGATTGGGCGCCGGCGACGTCAAGCTGGCTGTCGCGCTGGGGGCGCTGACCGGTTCCTTCGGCGCCGGCGTGTGGCTGCTGGCCGCGCTGACCGCACCGCTGCTGACCGGGCTGTGCGGGCTGTTCGTGGCGACGGCGGGCCGCGGGCGCACGGTGCCGCACGGGCCGTCGATGTGCCTGGCCAGCGCCCTGGCAGCGGGCTTGGGCCTGGGGTGAACAGGTGCACGCCGGCGGCCGTTCAGCGCTGCAATGCTCAGGGAACGTAAATTAACGTCGAGTGTGACCTTGTCAGGAAACGTTTGCCGCTCAGCCCATTATTAGGTAACATCGATCGTATTGAACTGCTGCTGACCGGTGCGTAGCCAGAGGGGGTGACCGTGAAGCGAGCTGTAGTTGGGGGCGTGGCAGCTGCTGCGGTTGCCGCCAGTGGCGGCATTGTCCTTGCCAGCAACATGGCATCACCGTCCTTGCCTGACGTGCAGGTTCCGGCGATTCAGCTGTCCAGCGCAGAAGGAAACGACGCCACCGTGCAGTGGCTGGACCTGTTCGCGCAGACCTCGGCCGCCAACGCGGACTCCTTCGGCGGCTACCTGCTGGACCCGAGTTCCGCTGTCCCACCGGGTGAATCGCCGTTAGTGCTGATCGACCCGGAGACCTCCGCGGAGGACTTCGACCAGATCCTCGACGGGGTGGTCGGCAATGCCGGTAGTCAGCTCAATGCGGTGACCTCGCCGAGCAACGGCCGCGACGCCGTCACCTACCTGATCCTCAAAAACGGTTCCTGAACCCGGCTGGCGGGTCTCGAGCCGAGATCGAATCTCGGTTGTCGCTGCACTGAGCAGCCTGTGTGTGCAACCGTAAACTCCTCCAAGCCCGGGCGGGCCTGACCGGCATGGGAAGATGGGACACGTGTTGCGTTGGATAACTGCCGGGGAATCGCACGGTCGCGCGTTGGTGGCCATGGTCGAGGGCATGGTCGCCGGAGTCGCCGTCACCTCGGCTGACATCGCCGATCAGCTCGCTCGCCGGCGCCTGGGCTATGGCCGCGGGGCCCGGATGAAGTTCGAGGCCGACGCGGTCACCGTGCTGTCGGGGGTGCGGCACGGGATCACCCTGGGCGGCCCGATCGCCGTCGAGATCGGCAACACCGAATGGCCCAAATGGGAGACGGTGATGTCGACCGATCCGGTCGACCCGGCCCTGTTGGACAGCGAGGGTGGCGCCCGCAATGCGCCGCTGACCCGGCCACGACCCGGTCACGCCGACTTCGCCGGCATGCTCAAATACGGTTTCGACGACGCCCGGCCGGTACTCGAACGTGCCAGCGCGCGCGAGACGGCGGCCCGTGTCACCGCGGGCACTATTGCCCGGGCCTTCCTGGACCAGGCGCTGGGCGTTCAGGTGATCTCCCACGTGATCTCGATCGGCGACTCCGACCCGTACGACGGTCCGGTGCCGCAACCGGCCGACCTGGCCGCCATCGATGCCAGCCCGGTGCGTGCCTTCGACGCAGGCGCCCAGGAATCCATGATCGCCGAGATCGAGGCGGCCAAGGCCGACGGCGACACTCTGGGCGGTGTGGTCGAGGTGGTCGTGTCGGGCCTGCCGATCGGTCTGGGCTCCTTCATCAGCGGTGATGACCGGCTCGACAGCCAATTGGCTGCCGCGATCATGGGCATCCAGGCGATCAAGGGCGTCGAGATCGGCGACGGTTTCACCACCGCCCGCCGGCGCGGCAGCGCGGCCCACGACGAGATGTACCCCGGACCCGACGGTGTGGTGCGCTCCACCAACCGGGCCGGCGGGCTCGAGGGGGGTATGACCAACGGTCTGCCGTTGCGGGTGCGTGCGGCGATGAAGCCGATCTCCACGGTGCCGCGCGCCCTGGCCACCGTCGACATGGCCACCGGCGAGGAAGCCGTCGCGATCCATCAACGCTCCGATGTGTGCGCGGTGCCGGCCGCCGGCGTGGTGGCCGAAGCCATGGTGGCGTTGGTGCTGGCCCGCGCCGCGCTGGACAAGTTCGGCGGCGACTCGCTGACCGAAACCCGGCGCAACATCGAGGCCTACCGGCGTTCGGTGGCCGACCGCGTGCCGGCGGGCGACCAGGAACGGGCCTCGGGGTAGTTCATGGCGCCCAGAGCGGTTCTGGTGGGCTTGCCCGGAGCGGGCAAGTCCACGATAGGACGGCGCCTGGCCAAGGCCCTCGACGTTGAGATGCTCGACACCGATGCCGCCATCGAGGCCCGCACCGGTCGCACCATCGCCGATATCTTCGCCACCGATGGCGAACCGGAATTCCGTCGCATCGAAGAAGACGTGATTCGGGAGGCGCTGGCCGAACACGACGGTGTGCTGTCGCTCGGCGGGGGAGCCGTCACCACCCCCGGGGTACGCGAAGCGCTGGCCGGACACACGGTGGTGTTCCTGGAGATCAGCGCTGCCGAAGGCGTGCGTCGCACCAGCGGCAGCACGGTACGGCCCCTGCTCGCCGGCCCCGGTCGGGCCGAGAAGTTTCGTGAGCTGATGTCGCAGCGGGTGCCGCTGTACCGACGGCTCGCGACGATCCGGGTCAACACCAACCGGCGTAACCCGGGTGCGGTGGTGCGCTATATCGTGTCTCGGCTGGAGTCCGGCGCACCCGCCGGCCGCACGCACCCGCAACCGGCGGCATCAGGCCCTGCCGCCCCGCCGGTTGCCCCGCCCACACCCGCAACGCTGGCCGCACGACAGACCGGAGGACGCAAGTGACCGAGATTCCCGAGCCGATCACCGTGACGGTGGCCACCGACCCGCCGTACCCGGTGGTGATCGGTAAAGGCCTGCTCGGTGATCTCGCCGGGTTGCTCGCCGGGCGCAACAAGGTCGCGATCCTGCACCAGCCGACCATGGAAGCGACCGCGGAGGGTATCCGAACCTACCTGTCCGACAAGGGGATCGAGGCGCACCGCATCGAGATCCCGGACGCCGAGGACGGTAAGTCGCTGCAGGTGCTCGGCTTCATCTGGGACGTGCTGGGCCGCATCGGCCTGGACCGCCGCGACGCCCTGGTCAGTCTCGGCGGCGGAGCCGCGACCGACGTCGCGGGATTCGCCGCCGCGACCTGGTTGCGCGGCATTTCGATCGTGCATGTACCGACCACGTTGCTGGCCATGGTGGACGCCGCGGTCGGCGGCAAGACGGGCATCAACACCGATGCCGGCAAGAACCTGGTCGGTGCGTTCCACCAACCCGCCGCCGTCGTCGTCGACCTGGCCACCCTGGAGACGTTGCCGCAGCGCGAGATCGTCGCGGGCATGCCCGAAATCGTCAAGGCCGGCTTCATCGCAGATCCGGTGATCCTGGATCTGATCGAGGCCGATCCGGTGGCGGCGATGGATCCGAACGGGGAGGTGCTCGGCGAGCTGATCAGGCGGGCCATCACGGTCAAGGCCGAGGTGGTCGCTGCCGACGAAAAAGAGTCGGATCTGCGTGAAATCCTCAACTACGGACACACTTTGGCGCACGCCATCGAAGCGCTGGAGCACTACCAGTGGCGCCACGGAGACGCGGTGTCGGTGGGCCTGGTGTTCGCCGCCGAACTGGCCCGCATCACCGGACGTCTCGACGATGCGACCGCGGACCGGCACCGCTCGATCCTGCTGTCGCTCGGGCTGCCGGTCAGCTACTACGAGGATGCGCTGCCCGCACTGCTGGAATACATGATGGGGGACAAGAAGAATCGGGCCGGCGTGCTGCGGTTCGTGGTGCTCGACGGTCTGGCGAAGCCGGGCCGGCTGGAAGGGCCCGACCCGATGCTGTTGGCGGCCGCCTACGACGAGGTGGGTCGGCGATTCCGATTGGAGCGGCGATGAACCGGATCAACGTCATCAACGGCCCCAACCTGCAGCGGTTGGGCCGGCGTGAGCCGGATGTCTACGGCAGCACCAGCTATGCGGATCTACAGGCGCTGATCGAGCAGGAAGCGGCCGTACTCGGGGTCGAGGTCGTGGTGCGCCAAAGCGACAGCGAAGCCGAGCTGTTGGAGTGGATTCATTCCGCAGCCGACGCCGCCGAACCGGTGATCCTCAACGCCGGCGGCCTGACCCACACCTCGGTGGCCCTGCGGGACGCCTGCGCCGAGCTGCCCGCCCCGCTCATCGAGCTACACATCTCCAATGTGCATGCGCGCGAAGAGTTTCGGCGACACTCCTACCTGAGCCCGATCGCCAACGGTGTGATCGTCGGCTTCGGGGTACGCGGTTACCTGTTGGCGCTGCGCTACTTGGTCGAGTCGTCGGAGGCCGAGTCTTCGGACGACTCGGTTTCGGAGACCGCGCTGTCGGACTGAGCCTCGGCGCCGCCGTTGTCCTCGATCACGGGGAACTCGGTGGTGGCGTCGGTGTCGGCCGGGAACTCTTCGGTGGTGAAGCCGGCCGAGGGGCCGGCCAGTGTCGCGTCGGGAGCCGGCGCGGCGGCTTCGGTCTGCACGGCGCCGGTCTCTTCGGCGGCCAGCGCGGGAGCGCCGACGGTGGCGAACACGTCGGTCGCCGGCTGGCTCTCGGCCGCGGCGGGGACCGGGCGGCGTTCCGGATGCTTCTCGTATTCCTTGTCGATGGCGCGGCGCCCGAGTGCCACCGCGGCCACCGCCACTACGAACACCAGCAGCGCGGTGAAGGCCGCGAAGCTGGTCAGCTCGTTGAAGAACGTGCTGATGTAGAGCGCCTTGTCGACCTGGCCGATGAGCCACGAGACGAACCCGCTGAGCAGCCCGGCGACCAGCCCGGCACCCAACCAGGTCATCGCGAGGTCAGCGCGCCGGTCCGGGTCGGCGGTGGCTTTGGCGTCCTCGCGGCCGTCGGAACGGCCCCAGACGAACACTGCGATAGCGAACAAGATCATCAATGCCAGGCTGATCAAACCGGCCTGCGCCTCGAAGGCGTTGATCAGCACCCCCTGGATGAGGCGGATCACGACCATCAGTGCAGCGAACACCAGCCCGCGCAGAAACCACTTGCTCATGGGGGCACAGCGTAGCGAGTACCGTCACACCGCGTGACACATTCCTCCCGTCGGGCGCGTCTGAGTGTCGCGATCGGTGCCGCCGAACTGGACGCGATGCTGGTCACCGACCTGATCAACGTGCGATATCTGTCCGGATTCACCGGTTCGGCCGGAGCGCTGCTGGTCTATGCAGACGAGCGGCCGGCGGTGTTGGCAACCGACGGCCGCTACCGCACACAGGCTGCCCGGCAGGCCCCCGACCTGCAGATCGCGATCGAACGCACCGGGGCCCGTCATCTGATCACCCAGGCCGCAGCGGCCGGGGCGCGCCGGGTCGGCTTCGAAGCCCATGTGGTGACCGTGGACGGATTCGACGCCCTTTCGGCGGCCACGCAGGCGGAGGGAGCAGTGGCCGGCGCGGACTGTCCCGTCGAGCTGGTCCGCGCCTCGAACACAGTGGAGACGCTGCGCGAGGTCAAAGACGCCGGCGAAGTGGCCCTGCTGCGACGGGCCTGCGAGGTGGCCGACGCGGCCCTGAGTGATCTGGTGCAGCGCGGCGGCCTGCGGCCGGGGCGCACCGAACGTGAGGTCCGCCGGGAGCTGGAAGCCCTGATGCTCGACCACGGCGCCGACGCCGCGTCGTTTGAGACGATCGTGGCCGCGGGTCCCAACTCGGCGATTCCGCATCACCGACCCACCGACGCGGTGCTGGCCGCCGGCGACTTCGTCAAGATCGACTTCGGCGCCCTGGTGGCCGGCTATCACTCCGACATGACCCGCACCTTCGTGCTGGGGCCGCCGGCGGATTGGCAGCGGGAGATCTATCAGGTGGTGCAGGCCGCGCAGCGGGCCGGCCGAGAGGCGTTGGGGCCGGGCGCGGAACTGCGTGCGGTGGACGCCGCCGCGCGCACCGTGATCGCCGACGCCGGCTACGGCGAGACCTTCGGTCACGGCCTCGGCCACGGGGTCGGGTTGCGGATACACGAAGCGCCCGGCATCAATGCGGCGGCCGACGGTACACTGCTTGCCGGTGCTGTGGTGACCGTAGAGCCCGGCGTCTATCTGGCTGATCGTGGCGGGGTCCGTATCGAGGACACGCTCGTGGTCGCTGATACTGCCGGGCAGGCCCCGGACCTGCTGACTCGGTTCCCCAAGGAACTGACCATTCTCTAGGAGACGTGAACGACCGTGGCTTCAACTGCTGACTTCAAAAACGGGCTGGTACTGGTGATCGACGGCCAGCTGTGGCAGATCACCGAGTTCCAGCACGTCAAGCCGGGCAAGGGTCCGGCCTTCGTGCGCACCAAGCTCAAGAACGTGGTGTCGGGCAAGGTCGTGGACAAGACCTACAACGCCGGCGTGAAGGTGGAGACCGCCACCGTCGACCGCCGCGACGCGACCTACCTGTACCGCGACGGCAACGACTTCGTGTTCATGGACAGCGAGGACTACGAGCAGCACCCGCTGCCCGAATCGCTGGTCGGTGACTCGGCGAACTACCTGCTGGAGAGCATGCTCGTGCAGATCGCCTTCCACAACGGGGTGGCGCTGTACCTGGAGCTGCCGGTCAGCGTCGAGCTGGAGGTCACCCACACCGAGCCCGGTCTGCAGGGCGATCGGTCCAGCGCGGGCACCAAGCCGGCCACCATGGAGACCGGCGCCCAGATCAACGTGCCGCTGTTCATCAACACCGGAGACAAGCTGAAGGTCGACACCCGCGACGGCAGCTACCTGGGACGGGTCAACTCCTGACCATGCCCGATGGCAAGCCGGTAAAAGGCCGGCACCAGGCCCGTAAGCGTGCCGTCGATGTGCTCTTTGAGGCCGAGGCCCGGGGACTGACCCCGGCCCAGGGCGCGGAGCTGCGAACGGCGCTGGCGAGTGCGCAGCCCGACGTGTCGCCACTGCCCCCGTACACCGTGACGGTGGCCAATGGGGTTACCGAGCACGCCGCGCACATCGACGACCTGATCACCTCGCACCTGCAGGGCTGGAAACTGGAGCGGCTGCCGGCCGTGGACCGGGCGATTCTGCGGGTGGCGATCTGGGAGTTGCTGCATGCCGACGACGTCCCGGAGCCGGTCGCCGTGGACGAAGCGGTCAAGCTGGCCAAGGAGTTGTCCACCGACGAGTCGCCCGGGTTCGTCAACGGCGTGCTGGGCCAGGTAATGCTGGTGACCCCGCAGTTGCGGGCCGCCTCGCTGGCGGTTCGGGGGGCCACCGCGCCTCTCGACACGGTCGCCGCCGCCGACACCGACACCGAGGACGAGCCGGACTCCGACTCAGCGGACTGAACCGGCCCCGCGCCGCCACAGCACGGGCACACTTGCCCTATGGGCGAGGGCTGGGACGCACCGAATCGGAGACTGCGGGTTTCGGCGTTGGCCGCGGTGGCCAACCCGTCGTACTCGCGGGTCGACACCTGGAATCTGCTTGACGACGCTTGCCGGCAACTGGCCGAGGCCAACCGGGCCGGCCTGGACACCACCCACGAGGCCGCGCGGGTAAAACGCCTGCTTGACCGGCTGGGCGCCTACGAGCGGTACTGGCTGTTCCCCGGCGCCGCGAACCTGGCGGCCTTCCGCGGCTACCTGGAGTCGATGGCGACGGTGTCGCTGACCGAGCGGGTGTCGCTGGTGGTGCGGCTGCTGTCGGACTACGGCGACCGCGCGGCGCTGTTCGACCTCGGTTTGCCGCTGTCGGATCAGGAACTGGTAGCCCAGGCCCGCCAGCAGCGGTTCTACACGGTGCTGCTGGCCGACGACTCACCGCCGGATGTGCCCGAGAGCCTGGTGGAAAGCCTGCACCGACTGCGCAGCCCCGACGACGATGTACAGATCGAACTGCTGGTGGTGTCCAGTGTCGAAGATGCTGTCACCGCCGTCGCCCTCAACGGCGAGATCCAGGCGGCGATCGTGCGGCACGACCTGCCGTTGCGCTCACGCGACCGGGTGCCGCTGATGACCACCCTGCTGGGCGCCGACGACGACCCCACCAGCATCGGCTGCGGCCGCGACGCCATCGAATGCGGTGAGTGGATGCGCCTGTTGCGCCCGCACATCGATCTGTACCTGCTCACCGACGAGTCGATCGCCGCCGACGCCGAAGACGAGCCGGACGTCTACGACCGAAGCTTCTATCGGCTCAACGATGTCACCGACCTGCACAGCACCGTGCTTGCCGGCATCCGGAAGCGCTACGCCACACCGTTTTTCGATGCGCTGCGCGCCTATGCTTCCGAGCCGGTCGGGCAGTTCCACGCGCTGCCGGTGGCGCGCGGCGCCAGCATCTTCAACTCGCGTTCGCTGCAGGATATGGGAGAGTTCTACGGCCGCAACATCTTTATGGCCGAGACCTCGTCCACCTCCGGCGGACTCGACTCGTTGCTCGACCCGCACGGCACCATCCGGGTGGCGATGAACAAGGCCGCCAAGACCTGGAACGCCGACCACACCTATTTCGTCACCAACGGGACCTCGACCGCCAACAAGATCGTCGTGCAGGCCCTGACCCGGCCCGGCGACATCGTGCTGATCGACCGCAACTGCCACAAGTCGCACCACTACGGGCTGGTGCTGGCCGGCGCGTATCCGCTGTACCTGGATGCCTACCCGCTGGCGCCGTTCGCGATCTACGGCGCGGTGGCGCTGCGCACCATCAAACGTGCCCTGCTCGACCTGGAGGCCGCCGGCCAGCTGCACCGGGTCCGAATGCTGTTGCTGACCAACTGCACATTCGACGGCGTCGTCTACAACCCCCGCCGGGTCATGGAGGAGATCCTGGCGATCAAGCCCGACATCTGCTTCCTGTGGGATGAGGCCTGGTACGCGTTCGCGACCGCGGTGCCGTGGGCGCGGCAACGCACCGCGATGGTCGCCGCCGAAGGGCTGGAGGCCAGGCTGGGCTCGGCGCACTACGCCAAGGAGTACCAGGCGTGGCACGACAGCATGGAAGGCATCGATCGCGACCAGTGGAGCGAGCACCGGCTGCTGCCGCATCCGTCGGCGCGGGTGCGGGTCTATGCCACCCACTCGACCCACAAGTCGCTGTCGGCGCTGCGGCAGGCGTCGATGATCCACGTCCGGGATCAGGACTTCAACGCGCTGGCTCGCGAGTCGTTCGCCGAGGCGTTTTTGACCCACACCTCCACCTCGCCGAACCAGCAGCTGCTGGCCTCACTGGACCTGGCCCGCCGCCAGGTGGACATCGAAGGCTTCGACATGGTCCGGCGGGTCTATGACATGGCGTTGGTGTTTCGCCACCGGGTGCGCAAGGACCGGCTGATCAGCAAGTGGTTCCACATCCTGGACGAGAGCGATCTGGTGCCCGACCGATTCCGGGAATCGACGGTCAGCTCCTACCGGGAGGTACGCCAGGGGGCGCTGGCGGAGTGGAACGAGGCCTGGCGGTCCGACGAGTTCGTGCTCGACCCCACCCGGGTCACCCTGAACGTCGGCAAGACCGGGATGACCGGCTACGACTTCCGCGAGAAGATCCTTATGCAGCGGTTCGGAATTCAGATCAACAAGACCTCGATCAACTCGGTGCTGTTGATCTTCACCATCGGCGTCACCTGGTCCAGCGTGCACTACCTGCTCGACGCGCTGCGTCGGGTCGCCGGCGAACTGGACCGCGCCTGGAATGCGGCCAGCACCGATGACCGCGCGCTGCAGCGCCGCCGGGTCACCGAGATCACCGAGGATCTGCCACCGCTGCCCGACTTCAGTGCGTTCGCACCGGCGTTTCGTCCCGGCGGCACCAGCCCGATCGGCGACATGCGCGCGGCGTTCTACGGCGGCTACGAAGAGGCCGACCGTGAGCACGTGCTGCTCGGCGACGCCGGCCGCCGGGTCGCCGACGGCAAGACGCTGGTCTCGACCACCTTCGTCGTGCCATACCCGCCCGGCTTCCCGGTGCTGGTGCCCGGCCAGGTGATCTCCAAGGAGATCCTGTACTTCCTGGCCGAACTCGACGTGAAAGAGATTCACGGCTACAACCCCGAGCTGGGGCTGGCGGTGTTCACGCCCGAGGCCCTGGCCCGCTATGCGCGGGCACCCGGCGTCGCCGATTAGCCTCACCGCGATTGTTACCCAGGCTGCGGCCGCCGCGGCGGCGCAATGCGCCCACACCAGCAGGTTTCCGCTGGCAGCCCGCAGCGGGCGGGTGGCGCAATGAGTTTGTCCCCCCGATCAGCGGAATTCGCAGCTCTGGGGTCGCCGAGGGGGCGGCCCTTAGCGTGTCTGCATGGCCGAAGCCCACGTCGCATCGCAGCCGATTCGCCGTGCGGATCGGGCCCGGCAGGTCGCCGATGTGCTGCGCCATCAGATCCATGCCGGCGCCTACGACGACGGGTTGCCCGGCGAACCGGAACTGGCCACTGAGTTCGTCGTCTCCCGCAATATCGTTCGTGAGGCATTGGCCGCGCTGAAGGCCGAAGGACTGATCCATCGCGGGCCGCGAACCGGCACCCACGTGGCTCAGCACAAATACGATCACGGACTGGACTCACTGCGCGGCCTGCAGGAGACCTTCGATGCGCAAGAGGTGCGCAACGAGGTGCGGGTGGCGACGACGGTAAGCGCCCCGCCCTCGGTCGCCCGCCGGCTCGGTCTCGGCGCCGGTGCCCAGGTGGTCTTCATCGAACGACTGCGCTACCTCGGTGATGTGCCGCTGAGCCTGGACCAGACCTATCTGGCGCCCGATATCGGCGTCGCCGTGCTGGCCCATCCCTTGGAGTCCACCGACGTGTTTCCGCTGATCGAACAGATCAGCGGCCAGCGCCTCGGCGATGCGACCTTGGCGCTGGAGGCGATTCCGGCCGACCCGCACACCGCGGCTCTCCTGCAACTTCCCGGCGGCGCAGCCCTGCTGATGCTGGAGCGGCTCACCAGCCTGGAGGACGGCCGGCCCGTCGATCTCGAATACATCCGGATGCGCGGTGACCGCGTCACCATGCGCGGCACCCTGACGAGGAGTTATCCATGACGCTGGTCAACGGCCGTACCGATGTCCCCGTGACGATCGATGAATCGCTGTGCATCTCCGGCTGCACGCTGTGCGTCGACATCTGCCCGCTGGATTCCCTGGCGATCAACCCGGAGAACGGCAAGGCCTTCATGCACGTCGACGAGTGCTGGTACTGCGGACCGTGTGCGGCGCGCTGTCCGACCGGCGCCGTCACCGTCAACATGCCCTATCTCATTCGCTGAATGCATTGACCATCAAGGTGTTTCATGAAGAGATCCCTCATTCTGCTGACCAGCGTCGTCCTCGCCCTGGCCGGATGCTCGCTGGATTCCACGACCGCGGGTGATTCCGTCGACGTGGTGGTGGGCTATCAGTCCAAGACCATCAACACCGCGACCGCCGGCACCCTGCTGCGCGCTCGTGGCTATCTCGAGCGCCGGCTCGCCGACATCACCAACCGGACAGGAACTCGCTACCGGGTCGACTGGCAGGACTACGACACCGGGGCGCCGATCACCGCGCAGATGCTCGCCGAGAAGATCGACATCGGATCGATGGGGGATTACCCCATGCTGGTCAATGGCGTCCGAACCCGGGCCAACGAGCAGGCCCGCACCGCGATCGTCTCGGTGACCGGTTACCACCCCGCCGGTGCGCTGAACATGGTGGTGGTGTCGCCCGACTCCCATGCGGACACGTTGGCCGACCTGGCCGGCGCCAAGGTGTCGGCCAGCGTGGGCTCGGCCGGCCATGGCACCCTGCTGCGCGCGCTGGCCGGCACGGGAACCGGCGTCGAGGTGCTCAACCAGCAGCCTCAGGTGGGGGCCTCAGCGCTGGAATCCGGTCAGGTTCAAGGCCTGTCGCAGTTCGTGGCCTGGCCCGGATTGCTGGTGTATCAGGATCGCGCCCGGCTGCTCTACGACGGCGCCGAACTCAACTACCCGACCCTGCACGGGGTAGTGGTGCGCCGAAGCTATGCGCAGGCCCACCCGGAAGTGCTCGACGCATTCCTGCAAGCCCAGCTGGATGCGACCGACTTCCTGAAACGCAAACCGTTGGAGGCGGCCCGCATCGTCGCCGAAGGCAGCGGGCTACCGCAGGAGGTCGTCTACCTCTACAACGGGCCGGGCGGCACCTCATTCGACGCCACCCTCAAACCGCAGCTGGTCGCCGCGTTGAAGAACGACGTGCCCTACCTCAAGTCGATCGGCGACTTTGCCGAGCTGGACGACTTCGACGTGGATGGGTTTGTCGACGACAAGCCGCTGCGCGCGGCGTTCGATGCGCGAAAGCTGGACTACGACAAGACGGTCGCCGAGATCGACAAACCCACGACGGTCGGCGGCGAGCTCTGGCTGGACGGATCCGAAACCACCGTGACGGTGCCGGATTCTGACGCGCTGCTGGACGCCGTGCGCGCCGCGACGGCCCGCGGCGATCATCTGCGGGCCGCCTATGTGCACGACGCCGAGCTGGGGACTCGGTGGTTCGCCGACAAATCGGCGTGGGTTCGCGACGGTACGCACTACCTGCCGTTCGACACCACAGCCGGGGCGAGGCGCTATGTCGCCGCGCATCCGGGCAGCACTGTGCTGGATTATCGGCAGGCCCTGGCGGGTGCGGCGTGACCGCGGTGCTGGCCGGTGCCCCGGCCGCGTCCGCTCCGGTCGGTGCGGTACCGCGCCGGGCCCGGACCCAACGGCGGTCATGGCTGCTGCGGCTGGTCTCGGTGGCGGCCGCCCTGGGGCTGTGGCAGCTGCTGACCGTCGCCAACGTGCGGTGGTGGCTACGGTTCGACACACTGCCGACGGTCGCTGCGGTCTTCACCACGTTGGTGCGCCGGTTGGGCACCGAGGCGTACTGGCTGGATCTGGCCCAGTCGCTGATCCGGATTCTCACCGGATTCGGTCTGGCCGCGACTGTCGGTGTCGCCACCGGCATCCTGCTGGGCAGATCGCGGGTGGCCGCCGACGTGGTCGGCCCGATCACCGAACTGATCCGGCCCATCCCGGCCATCGCGTTGGTTCCGGTCGCGATCCTGCTCTTTCCTGCCAGTGAACAGGGCATCGTGTTCATCACGTTCCTGGCCGCCTTCTTCCCGATCTTGGTCAGCACCCGTCACGCGGTGCGCGCCCTGCCGACGCTGTGGGAGGACTCGGTGCGCACCCTGGGCGGCGGACGCTGGGATGTGTTGAGCCAGGTGGTGATTCCGGGCATCCTGCCGGGGGTCTTCGGCGGTCTGTCGGTCGGCATGGGTGTGTCGTGGATCTGCGTGATCTCCGCGGAGATGATCTCCGGGCGCCTCGGCATCGGCTATCGCACCTGGCAGGCCTACACCGTGCTGGCCTACCCGGACGTGTTCGTCGGCATCATCACCATCGGCGTGCTGGGGTTCGCCACCTCGGCTGCGGTGGAGACGGTCGGGCGGCGGCTGACCCGCTGGCTGCCGCGCAGTGAGGAGAACGGGCGATGACGGTCGGCATGAGTTTGACTTTGGACCGGGTCCGGCTGTCCTACACCGATTCTCCGGTTATCGAGGAGCTGAGCCTGGCGGTACGCCCCGGCGAGATCCTGGTGCTGACCGGTCCGTCCGGCTGCGGCAAGTCGACGGTGCTGCGCGCCCTGGCCGGGTTGCTGCTTCCCGATCAGGGGCACGTTTTGGCCGACGGCGCCGAGGTGAGGACAACCTCGCGGGACCGCGGCGTGGTGTTCCAGGACAACGCGCTGCTGCCGTGGCGTTCGGTGCGCTCCAACATCGAGCTCGCGCTGCGGCTGCGCGGTGTACCGCGCACCGGGCGGCGGGCCCAAGCCGACCGATGGATCGCTGAGCTGGGCCTGACCGGCTTCGGCGACTATCTGCCGAAAAGCCTCTCCGGTGGAATGCGGCAACGGGTTCAGTTGGCCCGCGGCCTGGCCGGCGCGCCTCGAGCGGTGATGATGGACGAACCGTTCGGGGCGCTGGACAGCGCCACCCGCGCTGCCATGCAGGCGCTGCTGATCGACACCTGGCGATCCCACCCGACCACGATCGTGTTCGTCACCCACGACGTCGACGAGGCACTGGCACTCGGTGACCGGATCGCGGTGCTCGGGCGTGCCGGAGAGCCACTGCGGGCGCTGATCGACGTCCCCGAACCGCGCAGCGGCCGGGCAGAACCCGGACTGCGCGCCGCGATCCTCACCGCATTGGAGCACTCATGACGCAGACGCCCCTGCAGATCCCGGATGTCGCTACACCGCAGCGGCTGGACTGCGACGTGCTGGTGATCGGCGGCGGCACCGCCGGCACCATGGCCGCGCTGACCGCCGCCGAGCACGGCGCGCAGGTGTTGTTGCTGGAGAAGGCTCACGTGCGCCACTCCGGGGCGCTGGCGATGGGCATGGACGGCGTCAACAACGCCGTAATCCCCGGCAAGGCCGAGCCCGAGGACTACGTCGCCGAGATCACCCGCGCCAACGACGGAATCGTCAACCAGCGCACCATCTACCAGACCGCCACCCGCGGCTTCGCGATGGTGCAGCGGCTGGAACGTTACGGAGTGAAGTTCGAAAAAGACGAGCACGGTGAGTACGCGGTGCGCCGGGTCCACCGCTCCGGCTCCTACGTGCTGCCGATGCCCGAGGGCAAGGACGTCAAAAAGGCGCTCTACCGGGTGCTGCGGCAACGCTCGATGCGGGAGAAGATCCGCATCGAGAATCGGTTGATGCCGGTGCGGGTGCTCACCCGCGACGGCCGGGCGGTCGGGGCCGCCGCACTGCACACCCGCACCGGTGAATTCGTGGCCGTCGGCGCCAAGGCGGTGATCCTGGCCACCGGGCCGTGCGGGCGCCTCGGGCTGCCCGCGTCGGGCTATCTGTATGGCACCTACGAGAACCCGACCAATGCCGGCGACGGCTACTCGATGGCCTACCACGCCGGCGCCGAGCTGTCCGGCATCGAATGCTTCCAGGTCAATCCGCTGATCAAGGACTACAACGGACCGGCTTGCGCGTATGTGGCCAACCCGTTCGGCGGCTATCAGGTGAACTCGCTGGGGGAGCGATTCGTCGACTCCGACTACTGGTCCGGTCAGATGATGGCCGAGGTCAAATCCGAGATCGACTCCGCGCGCGGGCCGATCTACCTCAAGGTGTCGCACCTGCCCGACGAGACGCTCTCGGCGCTGGAGAACATCCTGCACACCACCGAGCGGCCCACCCGGGGAACCTTTCACGCCAACCGCGGTCACGACTACCGCACCCACGACATCGAGATGCACATCTCCGAGATCGGTTTGTGCTCGGGGCATTCCGCATCGGGGGTGTGGGTCGACGAGAATGCCCGCACTACGGTTCCGGGCCTGTACGCCGCCGGCGACCTGGCCTGCGTGCCGCACAACTACATGATCGGTGCCTTCGTGTTCGGCGACCTCGCCGGAGCGGATGCGGCAGCCACCCTGGGCGAGGTCGCGGCGCCGGGGGACCTGCCGGCCGACCAGCTCGCCGAGGCTCACGAGCTGATCTATCGCCCGTTGCGCCATCCCGACGGTCCGCCGCAGCCGCAGGTGGAATACAAGCTGCGCCGGTTCGTCAACGACTATGTGGCGCCGCCGAAGTCGGCTGCCAAGCTGTCGCTGGCGGTGCAGACCTTCGAGCGGATGCGCGGTGAGATCGCCGAGATGGGTGCCCGCAGCCCGCACGAGCTGATGCGCGCCGTCGAGGTGTCGTTCATTCGTGATTGCGCGGAGTTGGCCGCCCGGTCATCGTTGACTCGTACCGAGTCCCGCTGGGGTCTGTACCACGACCGCGCCGACCTGCCCGGTCGTGACGACGCGCAGTGGGGCTACCACCTCAACGTGCGCAAACGTGCTGACGGTGCAATGGAATTCCTCAAGCGTCCGGTCGCCCCCTACTTCGTGGCTGTCCCGGAACTGGACGGGTTGCCGCCGACCGACCAGTCGGTGCATGCGGTGACGCAGCCCCCGCTGCTGGGCGGCCAGGCTCCGGCGACCGCGGTGTCGCGGGTTGCGGCGCCGG
This sequence comes from Mycolicibacter sp. MU0102, assembly GCF_963378105.1. Lineage (NCBI taxonomy): Bacteria > Bacillati > Actinomycetota > Actinomycetes > Mycobacteriales > Mycobacteriaceae > Mycobacterium > Mycobacterium holstebronense. The sequence goes on along the minus strand of NZ_OY726398.1, from coordinate 2,585,286 downwards.
CCGCGGTGAACCCGCCGTCGCCGCGTATCGCGGCGGTCGTCGCACTGGAGGAGCCCACACTGGCCGATCTGGACGACTACCTCAGTGATCCCGATCCGGCGGTGCGCCGTACCGCGGTCGCCGCGCTGAGCGAGCACACTCCCGACGGCTACGCCGCTGCGCTGTTCGCCGCGCTCGCCGATGCTGACGCGGTGGTGCGCCGGACCGCTGCCGACGGAGCGCGCGAGCTCGTCGAAGTGGTTACCGATCCGGAGTTGGCCGGTGCGCAGCTGAACTCGCCGGATCCGGTGGTGCGGGCCGCCGTGGTGTACCTGTTGTCCAGCCGACGGATCGGAGACCCGGCGGACTACCGGGCCGCACTGGCCGATCCCGACCACCGCGTGCGCATCGAAGCGGTGCGTGCACTGGTCTCGGTCGACGATGCAGCGACGGTGGCGATCGCGGCCGGCGACGGCAACCGCGAAGTGCGCGTCGCCGCAGCCAACGCCTTGGCGACGTTGCGTGCCGGGGCGGATGCTGCGCGAGTCCTGATCGGCGACCCGGACCCGCTGGTGCGTGCGGCCGCATTGGCCGCGCTCGGTGAGATCGGCTGCGGGCCGCAGGACCTCACCGTCATCACATCGGCACTACGTGAGTCGGCTTGGCAGGTGCGGGTCGGCGCGGCCCGCGCGCTGGTCGGTGCACACGCCGAGGCGGCGGTGCCGCTGCTGACCGTGGCCCTGGAGGACCCGCATCTCGACGTGCGCAAAGCTGCCGTGCTGGGGTTGACCCGCTGGGCCGAATCCGACGTCGCCGCTCGCGATGCGCTCGGGCTCGCGGTCAAGGACAACGACGCCGACGTTCGCGCGTATGCGCGTCGGGCCTTGCAGGAAGCGGCCGGGTCAGTACGCTGACTCGCCATGGCCACGTCGGACGCAGTTGGCGGGTCGGGCGGCAATCCCCGGCTGTCCGTACAGGACTGGGTGCAGGCCGGCTTCCGGATTCTGGCCGAAGACGGCGTCAAGGCGCTGACCATCGACCGCCTCTGCAAGCGGCTCGGGGTCACCAAAGGCAGTTTCTACTGGCATTTCGCCGATATGAAGACCTACCGGCAGGCGTTGGTCGACACCTTTGCCGCAGTGCGCGACTCGGACCGCGGCGACTTCGATGCGCTGTCGGAACTGCCGCCGCGCGAGCGGTTATCGCACATGATGGCCGCCCTGGTCGGGCCCGCCCATTGGATGCTCGAACGTGCAATGCGCGAATGGGCGCGGTCGGAGGACAGCGTCGCCGCGGCGGTACGCAGCTCTGATCTGCGGGTGCTCAAGGCGGTTCGGCAGGCGTTTCTCGACGACGGCTTCGACACCGATGAGGCCGACATGCGTGCCAACGCAACGTTCGCCGCCGGCATCGGGTTTCTGCATCTGTCCGTTTCGGCGCCGAGCTCACGAGTGGCGAGCGGGCGGGAACAGTTCCTGGACGTCATGCTGCGACACTGACCTCCATACCAAAAGGTATGGTACGGTCCGGGCATGGCGACCATGACGGCACCGGTGGTGTCCGAGGAATTCATCTCCCGACTGGCGCAACGCGCCGCAGCAGCCGAGGAGCTGCGCCGACTGCCGGCGGAAACTGTCGAGGACTTCCGCAAGTCCGGCCTGGCCGACCTGCTCTTGCCGGCTCGCTACGGCGGGCGCCAGGCGGAGTTTCCCGAGATCCTCGACCCGATCCGGCGCATGGCGCACGGCTGCGCGTCGAGTGCCTGGACGCTCGGGTTCTACATGCTGCACAACTGGATGCTGGCGCTCTTCGGTGAGCAGGCCCAGGACGAGGTGTTCGCCGACGGGCCGGTGCTGTGCCCGGCGCCGTTGGCGCCGACCGGGCGCGGCGTGCCCGACGGTGACGGCATCCGGCTGTCCGGGCGTTGGTCGTGGGCGACCGGGGTGGCCGACGCCGACTGGATCATGGTCGGAGCGATCTGCGGACCCGACGACGGGCCCTACCCGGCGCTGGTGCTGCTCCCAGCGGCCGACATGCGCATCGAGGACGTTTGGCACACCGCGGGCATGCGGGCCACCGGCTCCAACGATGTGGTCATCGAGAATGTGCACGTCCCGTCGCACCGGTTGGTCAAGGTCCTCGACATCTACTCCGGAACCGCCCCCGGCGCCGAGCTGCATGATGGCTCGGCGTACCGGTGGCCGATGGTCCCGGCGCTGGCCCTGGTCGCCGCGATGCCTGCCCTCGGGTCGGCCGAATGGGTCGCCGACCTGTTCGCCGAACGCCTGAGTGAACGGGTTCTGGCGTATTCCGGTGCGGCACAGAAGAATCAGCCGGCGGCCCAGATCCGCCTGGGGGATGCGCGGGTGCGGCTGCGTGCGCTGCGCGGACTTCTCGATGACACCGCCGGCCGGATTCAAGACGCGGTGGATGTGCGGGAGCGGATCAGTCGCCCCGTTCGGGCCGATGCTCGGGCGGCGGCCGCGTATATCGTGCACGAATCCCGTGCCGTGATCGCCGATCTGCTCGAAGCCTCCGGTGCCAGTGCGCAGTTCGTGGACAACCCGCTCCAGCGCGCCAAACGCGATGTCGACGTCATCTGCGGACACGTCGTCTTCGACTACGACGTGGCACGCGAGTTGTCGGGCGCACTCGAGGCCGGCGTGAAGATCTCACCGATCTCGATGATCTGACCGACGCGAAGGACACCATGAAAACTCTGTGGGTGGAGGCGAGCCCGAAACAAGAGCACTCGCTGTCCTCGGCACTGACTCAGGCCTTCCTGGACGCCGCGCCCGCGGCAGCGGTCGGCGATGTCGAACGGTTCTCGGTGTGGACCGACGAGATGCTGGTGTTCGGGCGTGATGCCGCGTTCGCCAAGTTCGCTCCGCTCTACGGCGAACGCCGAACCCCCGAGCAGAAGCAGATCTGGTCTCAGGTGCTGGCCGAAATCGAGCGGGTGCGGTCATTCGATCGCCTGGTGGTGTCCTCGCCGATGTGGAATTGGCATGTGCCGCATGCCCTGAAGGCCTGGATCGACGTCATCGTGCAGCCGATGGCCAGCTTCACCGTCAACGAGCGCGGCGAGCACGTGGGCACGTTGGGGGAGGGCAAGCCCCTGCAGCTCATCTTGACCCGCTCCAGCGCCTACGACGGCGATCGTGCCGACCTGCAGGACTTCCAGCGGCCGTATCTGGAGTACGTGTTCACCATGCTGGGCTACTCCGTCCAGACCCTGGTCGTCGAGCCGACCACGCGCTGGACCGCCGAAGAGCGGGCGCAGATGCGTGACGCCGCGCTGGAGAAGGCCCGTCTTGAGGGCAAGGAGCTCTAGGGTGCCCGCTGAATAATCGGGGCTTTTCCCTGACGCGGCAGTCGGGCACCGATCAACCTGTCACGCAAACCAGCTGTCGTGGTTACCCCTGGTCGCCCGGATGGCCGGGTTCGCTATGCGGATACCGCTGTCGATACGACGATGCTGCGTCCTCATGAACGTGACGACCGTGATCCAGGGCATCCCCGCGTAGGTAGCCCGCGGTGCCGAGTGCGGTGACGATGAATCCGGCCACCCACGCCGTCCAGGCGACATCCTCGCCGGCGAAGCCCACCATCCACGGTGCGATGAACAACAGAATGCCTGTCGTGGCGATTTTCAGGTGATCGTGGGTCGGGTCGGCGGCCAGCAGCGACCACACCGCCATCATCATCGTCAGGGCCCCCAATCCCACGGTGACAATGACTCCGGTAGGCATGGAGTGCGCGGCAGCCGCGCAGACCACCGTGACAAGCCCAACGACAAGTGTTGACCGGCCCACCCAAGCGCCGGGAATCTTTTGCGGCGCAGCTCCGTATTCGTTGATGCCGGTCTTGGTGGGCGGATTGTCGCGCTGCCACGCGACCAGCCCCAGCACGAGGATCAAAAATCCTGCCACCCACGACGTCCAAGCTGCGCCACGGTCGGGGGCGAAACCCTCACCGAGCCAAGGCAAAATAAACATTGCCAGCCCTACCACTACCAAGCTCCAGTGGTCGGGTGTCGGGTTTCGCACCAGCACGGCCAACGCCCCAAAGTATGCGGTCAACGCACCGAAGCCCAATGTCAGGCTTGCGCCAGGAGTCGTCGAGGTCACCAGAAATGATGCCGCCACGGTGGCGACCCCGATTGTCAGCGCAACCCAGCCGAACCAGCTGCCAGAACGTCTCATCACAACTTCCTTCCTACGCAGATGCACTGTTGCTTACAGTCGTTGGCATCCCGAAGTAATCGTGGACGACGGCGGCAGGGCCGGTTCCCGGCTCGTACAACAGTTCAAGCAGGACACCGTCAGGAGCCTCGGGCATGAAGTAGCGTCGCGGATCGGCTTGCCCACGCGCAGGCCTGACGCTGCCATTCGCGCATACAGGTCGTCGAGTGCGGCAACCTGACTTCCCAAGTGGCTGATCGCGTTACACCCCCGGTCGTGCGGCGATTGCTGGTAGAGATGCAGCGCGCCGGTAGCCATCTTCATGAACACGACATGCCTCCCAGTGGCTGTCGGGTCAGCGTCCCCGGAACACCGCTGCCCGGCGCTCGATGAACGACTGAATGCCCGTGCCGAACGCAGTCTCACCCATATTCACTCCTGACCGGTTGATATCGGTGTGCTACCGGTGCGCTCGTGGACAACGTGTTCCTCTGAAGTGGCCGGTCACCTCGCCCATAGATTTCAGGGTGTCGAGGTCGTCCCGGTTGGACCAGGGGATACGGGCTGCGGTCGATGGAAACGGCCATGTCAGCTCCCTGCAGGCGTACGTGCACAATCCAGCGAAGGCGACTCCTGGCCCGAGGCTACGCGCTGATTCCGGTCGTCGACGTGAAATCCGGGCTACTGAATCGTCGCAGCGACGGTCACCCCGCGTGGGTGGGACGCGACAGCCCCCGCCGAAACGGCCCTATTTCAGCGCTCTCGATGCCCGGCTCACAAGCCCAACGCCGCGTAGGTCCGCCGGACGAACTTCGGCTGCGCCACCCGCAGCTTGGCGATCGAGGTATTGCCGGCAACCGCGACGGCCATGTCGGTGGACAGCGTCGGAGAGTTCTGGACCAGGTAGATCAGGATCAGGTCCGCGGCCGGATCGGCCTGCCACCAGGTGCCGTAGGCGCCCGGCCAGCCGAACGCACCCGCACCGCCCGGCCCGAACAGCGGCTGGGACTTCGCCGGGTCTGTCACCACCGACAGATTGAGCCCGAAGCCGCGGCCCACCCAAAACGGGGCTCCCAGGAACGGGTGCCGCTTCTGGTCGTCGGTGAGCTGATCGGTGCGCATCGCCCGCGCCGATTGGGCCGAGAGCACCCGGGTGCCGTCGAACATGCCGTCGGCCAACAACATGCGGGTGAAGGCCAGGTAGTCGTCGGCGGTCGACATCAGGCCGCCTCCGGCGTTGGGAAACGCCGGCATCGCAATCGGTACCGGCCCCATCGCGTCGTCGCGCAGCGTGTCCCCATCGACGCGGTACATGGTGGCGCTGCGCCCGCGTGCCTGCGGAGTGACGCAGAAACCGGTGTCGACCATCCCCAGCGGGCCCAGGATCCGTTCCTCGATCACCTGCGGCAGTGGCTTGCCCTCGATCCGCGACAGCAGCACACCCAACACGTCAGTGCCGTGGCCGTAGGTGACACGCTCACCGGGCTGATCCACCAGGGGAAGCGCCGCCAGCGCGGTCAGCCAGGCCTCGGGCCCGCGTCCGAAGGGCAGCCGCTGGTACTCCCGCGCGATCGGGCCGGGTACAGAGAATCCGTAGCCGATGCCACAGCGGTGGGTCATCAGATCGTCGACCGTGATTGCGCGCCGTGCCGCGGTGGTGGCCTCCAGCGAACCGGCGGGGTCGACCAGCACGCGCGGCGCGGCGAACTCGGGCAACCAGTGCGCGATCGGGTCGGAAAGCCGCAGTCGGCCTTCGTCGACCAAAGTCATCGCGGCGGCGACGGTGACCGGCTTGGTCATGGAGGCGATCCGGAAGACCGTGTCGCGGGTCATCGGCAGGCCGGCACCGACATCGCGATGGCCGATCTCGTTGACCTGCAGCACCGAGCCGCGCTGCCAGACGAGTGTCACCACGCCGGCGAGCAGGCCGGTATCGCAGGCCTCGCGCAGCGGCGCCTGATTGGGGTCGAGATTCACCCGGTCAGGTTAGCGGCGATCGCAAGCGCGGCAGATGTTAGGCTACGCGGCAGTTCGACATCCTTTAACGATCCGTCCTGAGAGGCGGAGAAGGAGGTCCTGCGGTTTCGCATGGGCGCTGCCGGTAATTCCAGCACCGACCGGGAATTGATGTCCTCGGCGGACGTAGGTCGCACGGTTTCTCGGATCGCACATCAGATCATCGAGAAGACGGCTTTAGACGACCCCGATAGGGCCAACGCCCCGCGCGTCGTGCTGTTGGGTATACCCACCCGCGGTGTCACCCTTGCCCAGCGACTGGCCGGCAAGATCAGCGAATTCTGCGGTGTAGAGGTCGCCCACGGAGCGCTGGACATCACCTTGTACCGCGACGACCTGATGCGTCAGCCCCCGCGGCCCCTGGAGCCCACCTCTATTCCGGCCGGCGGCATCGACGACGCGTGCGTGATCCTGGTCGATGACGTGCTCTTCGCCGGACGATCGGTACGGGCCGCACTGGACGCGCTGCGCGACGTGGGCCGGCCCCGGATCGTGCAGCTGGCCGTGCTGGTGGACCGCGGTCACCGCGAACTGCCGGTGCGCGCCGACTACGTCGGCAAGAACGTGCCGACCGCCCGCGGCGAAAGCGTGCACGTCCTACTGGCTGAACATGACGGTCGCGACCAGGTGGTGATTACCCGATGAGCACCAGGCATCTGTTGGCAGCCGGCGACTTGAGCCGTGATGAGGCCACCGCGATCCTCGACGACGCCGACCGCTTCGCTCAGGCGCTGGTGGGGCGTGAGGTCAAGAAGCTGCCCACCCTGCGCGGGCGCACCGTGATCACCATGTTCTACGAGAATTCCACCCGGACCCGGGTCTCCTTCGAGGTAGCCGGCAAGTGGATGAGCGCCGACGTGATCAACGTGTCCGCGTCGGGATCCTCGGTCAACAAGGGGGAGTCGCTGCGCGACACCGCGTTCACCCTGCGGGCCGCCGGCGCCGACGCGCTGATCATCCGGCACCCGGCTTCGGGTGCGGCACACCTGCTCTCCGAATGGACTGGAGCCGCTGAAGACGGCGGTCCCGCGGTGATCAACGCCGGTGACGGCACCCACGAGCACCCCACCCAGGCGTTGCTGGACGCGCTGACGTTGCGCCAGCGCCTCGGCGGCATCGAGGGCCGCCGCGTCGTCATCGTCGGCGACATCGTGCACAGCCGGGTGGCCCGCTCCAACGTGAGCCTGCTGTCGACCCTGGGCGCCGAGGTGGTGCTGGTGGCCCCACCGACCTTGCTGCCGGTCGGGGTGGCCGACTGGCCGGTGACGGTCTCGCATGACCTCGACGCCGAGTTGCCGGCTGCCGACGCGGTGCTGATGCTGCGGGTGCAAGCCGAACGGATGACCGGCGGATTCTTCCCGTCGACGCGGGAGTACTCGGTGCGTTACGGATTGAGCGAGAAGCGCCGGGCGATGCTGCCCGAGCACGCGGTGGTGCTGCACCCCGGTCCGATGCTGCGCGGCATGGAGATCTCCTCGTCGGTAGCTGACTCGTCGCAATCCGCGGTGCTGCAACAGGTTTCCAACGGTGTACATGTGCGCATGGCGGTGCTGTTCCATCTGTTGGTGGGTAGCGAATCGACGGGAGATTCGGGGTCGGCGGGAGAGGAAGCAGCGCTGTGAGCGTGCTGATTCGCGGAGTGCGGTGCTACGGCGAAGGCGACCAGGTCGATGTCCTGGTGGAAGACGGCCAGATCGCCCAGATCGGTACCGGTCTGTCGGCACCGGATGAGTGCGAGGTGATTGACGCGCCCGGGCAGGTGTTGCTGCCGGGTTTCGTCGACCTGCACACCCATCTGCGTGAACCGGGACGTGAATACGCCGAGGACATCGAAACCGGCTCGGCGGCGGCGGCCCTGGGCGGCTACACCGCGGTGTTCGCGATGGCCAACACCGATCCGGTAGCCGACTCTCCGGTGGTCACCGACCATGTTTGGCAACGCGGACAGCAGATCGGCCTGGTCGACGTGCATCCGGTCGGCGCTGTCACGGTCGGACTGGGCGGCACGCAGCTGACCGAGATGGGCATGATGGCCGCCGGTACCGCCGGTGTTCGGATGTTCTCCGACGACGGTGTCTGTGTGGACCACCCGCTGGTGATGCGACGCGCGCTGGAGTACGCGACCGGGCTGGGGGTGTTGATCGCCCAGCACGCCGAGGAGCCGCGCCTGACTGTCGGCTCGGTCGCTCACGAGGGGCCCAACGCCGCCCGGCTGGGCCTGGCCGGCTGGCCGCGCGTCGCCGAAGAGTCGATCGTGGCCCGGGATGTCCTGCTGGCCCGCGACGCCGGCGCCCGACTGCACATCTGCCATGCTTCCACCGCTGGGACGGTCGAGCTCCTCAAATGGGCTAAGGCGCAAGGTATCTCAGTCACTGCCGAAGTCACCCCGCATCATCTGATGCTCGACGACAGCCGGCTCGCCGACTACGACGGAATGAACCGGGTCAACCCGCCGCTGCGCGAGGCCAGTGACACAGTCGCCCTGCGCCGCGCCCTGGCCGACGGCGTGATCGATTGCGTGGCTACCGATCACGCCCCGCACGCCGAACACGAGAAGTGCTGCGAGTTTTCGGTCGCTCGGCCCGGGATGCTGGGCCTGCAGACCGCGCTGTCGGTGGTCGTGGCCACCATGGTGCAGACCGGCCTGTTGACCTGGCGCGACGTGGCCCGAGTGATGAGCGAGCGGCCGGCCCAGATCGTCGGCCTGCCCGACCAGGGCCGTCCGCTGGAGGTGGGCGAGCCGGCCAACCTGACGGTCATCGATCCCGACACCACCTGGGTGGTCACCGGCGCGCAGCTGGCCAGCCGCTCGGACAACACCCCCTATGAAGAGATGACGCTGCCCGCGACCGTCACCGCGACCCTGCTGCGTGGCCGGATCACCGCTCGGGACGGGAAGAGCCCGGCATGAACACCCCCACGTTGATCGGCTCGCTGGTCTTCGCTTTTCTGCTGGTGGTGCTGATCGGCGTGGTGATCCGGCTGATGATGCGCGGCTGGCGACGCCGCGGCCAGCTGCAGGACGCCCTGATCGGGACACTGCCGATGGTGCCCGACACGGTGGGGTCGCCAACCGTGGCGGCCACCCGCGGGCAGTACCTGGGCTGCACGCTGGCACCGAAGTGGAACGACCGGGTAGTGGTCGGCGACCTGGGCTATCGCACCAAGGCGGTGCTGACCCGCTACCCCGAGGGAATCATGGTGCAGCGCAGCGGCGCCCGGCCGATCTGGATCCCTCAGGAGACGGTGATCGCGATCCGCACCGAACGCGGCATCGCCGGGCGCACTATTCCTTCATTCCCCACCCGACCCTACGACGGAGTGCTGGCGATCCGCTGGCAACTGCCGTCGGGCACCGAGATAGACACCGGCTTCCGCGCGGACGACCGCGCTGAGCACAGCCGTTGGTTAGAAGAAGAGGAAGACGACAGATGAACTCGCGAGCGGTGCTGGTTCTCGAGGACGGCCGGACGTTCACCGGAACACCGTTCGGGGCTGTGGGACAGACCCTGGGTGAGGCGGTGTTCTCCACCGGGATGTCCGGCTACCAGGAGACCCTGACCGACCCCAGTTATCACCGGCAGATCGTGGTGGCCACCGCCCCGCAGATCGGCAACACCGGCTGGAACCGCGAGGACGGGGAGAGCCGCGACGAAAAGATCTGGGTGGCGGGCTATGTGGTGCGCGACCCTTCGCCGCGGGCGTCGAACTGGCGGGCCACCGGAACTCTCGACGACGAGCTGGTACGCCAGGGCATCGTCGGTATCGCCGGGGTTGACACCCGGACCATCGTGCGCCACCTGCGCAATCACGGCTCGATGAAGGCCGGGGTGTTCTCCGGTGACGCGCTGGCATCACCGGATGAGTTGGTGACCCGGGTCCGCGAGCAGCCGTCGATGCTCGGCGCCGACCTCGCCGGCCAGGTCAGCACTGACGCGGGATATGTGGTGGAACCCGAGGGTGCACACCGCTTCACCATCGCCGCGCTGGACCTGGGCATCAAGACCAACACGCCACGCAACTTCTCGCGGCGCGGAATCCGCAGCCACGTGCTGCCGTCGTCGGTGGACTTCGCGCAGATCGCCGACCTGAAGCCAGACGGGGTGTTCCTGTCCAACGGGCCCGGGGACCCGGCCACCGCAGAGGCGATGGTGGCGTTGACCCGTGAGGTGCTCGGTGCCGGAATCCCGCTGTTCGGAATCTGTTTCGGAAACCAGATCCTGGGCCGGGCGCTGGGCCTGAACACCTACAAGATGACGTTCGGTCACCGCGGCATCAACATCCCGGTGATCGACCACGCCACCGGCCGGGTGGCGGTGACCGCGCAGAACCACGGCTTCGCCCTGGAAGGCGAAGCAGGCCAGCGCTTTGACACCGACTTCGGCCCGGCCGTGGTCAGCCACACCTGCGCCAACGACGGAGTCGTCGAGGGCGTCAAGCTCGCCGACGGCCGGGCGTTCTCGGTGCAGTACCACCCGGAGGCCGCGGCCGGACCGCACGACGCGGAATACCTGTTCGACCAGTTCGTCGACCTGATGGCAGGGGAGAAGTAATGCCGCGCCGTAATGACCTGCGCCATGTTCTGGTGATCGGCTCCGGGCCGATCGTGATCGGACAGGCCTGTGAATTCGACTACTCGGGCACCCAGGCCTGCCGGGTGCTCAAGGCTGAAGGCCTGCAGGTGAGCCTGGTCAACTCCAATCCGGCCACCATCATGACCGACCCCGAGTACGCCGACAACACCTACGTCGAGCCCATCACCTGGGAGTTCGTCGAAAAGGTGCTCGCTCAACAGGCCGAGCGCGGCAACAAGGTGGACGCCCTGCTGGCCACCCTGGGTGGGCAGACCGCGCTGAACACCGCGGTGGCGCTGCACGAGCACGGCGTGCTGGAGCGGTACGGCGTCGAGCTGATCGGCGCCGACTTCGAGGCGATCCAGCGCGGCGAGGACCGCCAGCAGTTCAAGGACATCGTCGCCAAGGTCGGCGGCGAGTCGGCGCGCTCCCGGGTCTGCTACACCATGGCCGAGGTCGAAGAGACCGTCGCCGAACTCGGGTTGCCGGTCGTCGTTCGCCCCTCCTTCACCATGGGCGGCCTGGGATCGGGACTGGCGGCCAGCCTCGACGAGGTGGCCCGGATGGCCGGTGACGGCCTGGCCGCCTCGCCGACAGCCAACGTCTTGATCGAGGAATCCATCTACGGGTGGAAGGAATTCGAGCTCGAGTTGATGCGCGACGGCAACGACAACGTCGTCGTGGTCTGCTCGATCGAGAACGTCGACCCGATGGGCGTGCACACCGGTGACTCGGTGACCGTCGCCCCGGCGATGACGCTGACCGACCGGGAATACCAGCGGATGCGTGATCTGGGGATCGCGATCCTGCGCGAGGTCGGGGTGGACACCGGCGGTTGCAACATCCAGTTCGCGGTCGATCCCAAAGACGGCCGGCTCATCGTGATTGAGATGAACCCGCGGGTCTCGCGGTCGAGCGCGCTGGCCTCGAAGGCGACCGGCTTCCCGATCGCCAAGATCGCCGCCAAACTTGCGATCGGCTACACCCTCGACGAGATCATCAACGACATCACCAAAGAGACCCCGGCCTGCTTCGAACCGGCGCTGGACTACGTCGTGGTCAAGGCGCCGCGCTTCGCATTCGAGAAGTTCCCCGGCGCCGACCCGCGGCTGACCACCACCATGAAATCGGTGGGCGAAGCGATGTCGTTGGGCCGCAACTTCATCGAGTCGCTCGGCAAGGTGATGCGGTCGCTGGAGACCGACCGGGCCGGGTTCTGGACCAAACCGGATCCCGAAGGCAGCGTCGACGACGCGCTGGCGCGGTTGCGGGTGCCCACTGAGGGCCGGCTCTATGACATCGAGCTGGCGCTGCGCCTCGGCGCCACCGTGGAGGCGGTCGCCGAGGCCTCCGGGGTGGACCCGTGGTTCGTCGAGCAGATCAACGGCCTGGTGGCGCTGCGCACCGAGGTCGTCGACACCCCGGTGCTCGACGCGGACCTGCTGCGCCGCTGCAAATACAGCGGCCTGTCGGACCACCAGATCGCCGTGCTGCGCCCGGAGCTGGCCGGCGAGGACGGGGTGCGGCTGCTGCGCGACCGGCTGGGCATCCACCCGGTGTTCAAGACCGTCGACACCTGCGCGGCGGAATTCGAGTCCAAGACGCCGTATCACTACAGCACTTTCGAGCTCGACCCCGCCGCCGAGACCGAGGTGGCGGCCCAGGACGTCAAACCCAAGGTGCTCATCCTGGGTTCTGGGCCCAACCGGATCGGCCAGGGCATCGAGTTCGACTACAGCTGCGTGCATGCCGCGATCACCTTGAGCCAGGCCGGCTTCGAGACGGTGATGATCAACTGCAACCCCGAAACGGTGTCCACCGACTACGACACCGCCGATCGGCTCTACTTCGAACCGTTGACGTTCGAGGACGTGCTTGAGGTGTACTACGCCGAACAGCAGTCCGGGCAGGGCGGACCCGGGGTGGTCGGCGTGATCGTGCAGCTGGGCGGGCAGACTCCGCTGCGGCTGGCCCAACGGCTGGCCGATGCCGGCGTGCCGATCGTCGGAACCAGCCCGGAAGCCATCGATCTGGCCGAGGATCGCGGTGCGTTCGGTGATGTGCTGACCACGGCCGGTTTGCCGGCGCCGCGGTACGGCACGGCGACGACCTTCGAGCAGGCCAAGCGGATCGCCGCCGACATCGGCTATCCGGTCCTGGTGCGGCCCTCGTACGTGTTGGGCGGGCGGGGCATGGAGATCGTCTACGACGAAGAGACCCTGCAGGGCTACATCACTCGGGCCACCCAGCTGTCGCCGGAGCATCCGGTGCTGGTCGACCGGTTCCTCGAAGACGCCATCGAGATCGACGTCGATGCGCTGTGCGACGGCACCGAGGTCTACATCGGCGGCATCATGGAGCACATCGAAGAGGCCGGCATCCACTCCGGTGACTCGGCGTGTGCACTGCCGCCGGTGACGCTGGGGCGCAGCGACATCGAAAAGGTGCGGCGGGCCACCGAGGCCATCGCGCACGGCGTCGGGGTGGTGGGGCTGCTCAATGTGCAGTTCGCCCTCAAGGACGACGTGCTCTACGTCCTGGAGGCCAATCCGCGGGCCAGTCGTACGGTCCCGTTTGTGTCCAAGGCCACCGCGGTGCCGCTGGCCAAGGCCTGTGCGCGCGTCATGCTGGGCGCCACGATCGCCGAGCTGCGGTCTGAGGGCCTGTTGGTTGCCTCGGGAGACGGGGCCACTGTCGGCCCGAACGCCCCCATCGCGGTCAAGGAGGCCGTGCTGCCGTTCCACCGCTTCCGTCGGGCGGACGGTTCGGGGATCGACTCACTGCTCGGCCCGGAGATGAAGTCCACCGGTGAGGTGATGGGTATCGACCGCGATTTCGGCACCGCGTTCGCCAAGAGCCAGACCGCCGCCTACGGCTCGCTACCGGCCCACGGCACGGTCTTTGTGTCGGTGGCCAACCACGACAAGCGTTCGCTGGTGTTTCCGGTCAAACGGCTCGCCGACTTGGGGTTCCGGGTCCTGGCCACCGAGGGAACCGCGGAAATGCTGCGCCGCAACGGGATTCCATGCGATGTGGTGCGCAAGAATTTCGAGGAGCCCAGTCCACAGCGCCCGGAGCTGACCGCGGTGGACGCGATCCGCGCCGGGGAGGTGGACCTGGTGATCAACACCCCGTACGGCAACTCCGGCCCGCGGGTGGACGGCTACGAGATCCGTTCGGCAGCGGTCAGCGTGAACATCCCGTGCATCACCACCGTCCAGGGTGCGGCCGCGGCGGTGCAGGGCATCGAGGCCGGCATCCGGGGCGATATCGGGGTGCGTTCCCTGCAGGAACTGCACAGCACCCTCGGCGGGCAGTAGTGATCCCGGGGTTCGGCGCACGCCTGGCCGAAGCGACGGCGGCCCGCGGGCCGCTGTGTCTGGGCATCGATCCGCACCCCGAACTGCTGGCCTCGTGGGGCTTGCCCGCGACGCCGGACGGGCTGGCGGCGTTCAGCGAAACGTGCGTGGCGGCGTTCGCCGGGTTCGCCGTGGTCAAGCCGCAGGTGGCGTTCTTCGAGGCGTACGGGTCGGCCGGCTTCGCCGTGCTGGAGCGCACCATCGCGGCGCTGCGCGAGGCCGGTGTGCTGGTGCTGGCCGACGCCAAGCGCGGCGACATCGGCTCGACCATGGCCGCCTACGCCGCCGCCTGGGCCGGACCGTCGCCGTTGGCCGCCGATGCGGTGACGGCCTCGCCCTACCTGGGCTTCGGGTCACTGCAGCCGCTGCTGGAGACTGCCGCACAGCATCAGCGGGGTGTGTTCGTGTTGGCGGCCACCTCCAACCCGGAGGGCGCGAGCGTGCAGCGTGCCCAGGACGCCGACGGCCGCACCGTGGCGCAGGCGATCGTCGACGCCGCCGCCGAAGTCAATCGGGCCGAGAATGCGGCTGGCCTGGGTTCGATCGGAGTGGTGGTGGGCGCCACGCTGCGTGAGGTGCCCGATCTGAGTGCCCTGGGCGGCCCGGTGCTGGTGCCGGGTGTTGGCGCCCAGGGAGGGCGCCCAGAGGCCCTTGCCGGGCTCGGAGGGGCCGCTGCGGGCACGTTGCTGCCGGCGGTCTCGCGTGAGGTGCTGCGGGCCGGCCCGGACACGGGTGCGCTGCGTGCCGCGGCGGAGCGGCTGCGGGACACCGTGGCCTACTTGGCCGCTGCGGGATAGCTCCCGGACCTAGCGAGATCACACTCGGCCTGCCGAGCCACACACTTTTTCTCCGAGCGTGACTTTGGCTAGGCCAAAGCGGCGTGTCACGTCGTCACAGTCCCACTCGACGCAACAGGGCCTGCGTGGGCTGCCCGTTTGGGGCGCCCACGCAGGCCCTGGATTGCCGGTTACCGGCCGCCGAAGTTGACGCCCCCACCGGTGTTGGCGTTGTAACCGCCGCCGAAGGGGCCCATGTTGACGTTGGCGCTATTGTTCTGGCCGCCGCCGGCGCCGATTCCATTAGGGCCGAAGTTGAAGCCGCCGTTTCGGCCGACATTCATCCCGCCGCCGAACGGCCCCATGTTGACGTTGGCGCTGTTGTTTTGACCGCCGCCGGTGCCGATTCCATTAGGGCCGATGTTGAAGCCGCCGTTGTTGCCGGTATTCATCCCGCCGCCGAAAGGCCCCATGTTGACATTCACCCCGCCGTTGTTGCCGGCGCCACCGGTGACTCCGTCGTGGGGATCGGCGCTGGCCGCGCCTATCCCGAAAACGCCGAGGGCCAACGCCGCGGACGCCGCAAGAGCCCACCGGCCAGCACGGCCGACTGTCGTCATCGCCATCAATTCCCACTTTCTCTACCGAAACGGTATTCAGCGGAAATGTTCATAGTCATACCCCCCATAAACACCCCCGGGTGGACCACCCACCTGGCCGGAACATTAGGCGGCTAACCCGCAGCTTCGACCGTGCAAATGTAGAAACTGCCTGAATAGTTGCTGTCAGTCCACCGGGTTGCTGGGTTCCGTTTCTTGTCACGAGGCAAGCGCCTTCGGATGGAAATAAGTGGGGTTGGTGGCTCCGGGGCTGTCTGCCGGCGAATCAGCGGCGCCCGCGCACTGGCATGACGAATTCGGGGCAGAACCTGGTGGTCAGCCACCGCGTCAAGATGGTGATCCTCGTCGCGGTGGAGCCGAGCGGCGATGGAGTCGGGTGGCCGAATCTGCCCTCGACACGCCCGACACGCCGCGAGGTGCGAAGTCAATGGGCATGAATGTCCAGTCACATCCAGAAGGCCACCGCTGCGCCCATGGCGCGGCGTCCCATCCCGTCGGCAGAAAACAGCAAACGTCGAGCTCAGGGCGGTTTTCCGGGCTGGTCCGCCGAAGATTGCGGTTCACCTGGGGCGGGCCGAGTGATGGCGGCCGACGCGGGTTGGACGACGCCGCGCCCAGACCCCATACGCTGGGCATTTGTAGCCGGAAACGGGGGGGTGGGGTTAGATTTCGTCAGACGGCGTGGGTACGGTCGTCGTCTCTGGCCGAAGTACCTGGCCGGGACAAGGAAAACATCGACGTTGTCGATGATGACGAGACGGAGGAATCGTGGCCCTTCCCCAGTTGACCGACGAGCAGCGCGCCGCCGCGTTGGAGAAGGCGGCGGCCGCACGTCGGGCCCGAGCGGAGCTCAAGGACCGGCTGAAGCGTGGCGGCACCAATCTCAAGCAGGTGCTCAAGGACGCCGAGACCGACGAGGTCCTTGGCAAGATGAAGGTGTCTGCGCTGCTGGAGGCGTTGCCGAAGGTCGGCAAGGTCAAGGCGCAGGAGATCATGACCGAGCTGGAGATCGCCCCCACCCGCCGGCTGCGCGGCCTGGGCGACCGGCAGCGCAAGGCGCTGCTGGAGAAGTTCGACTTCTCCTGACCCGGCAGTGAATACCGGTGGAGGACCGGACAGCGGGCACGCGGGACGCGTTGTAGTGCTGTCCGGTCCATCCGCGGTCGGTAAGTCGAGCGTGGTCCGGTGCCTGCGGGAGCAGGTACCGGACCTGTATTTCAGTGTGTCGGCCACCACCCGGGCACCCAGGCCCGGGGAGGTGGACGGTATCGACTACCGATTTGTTTCGCCGGCCGAGTTCGACCGGCTAGTTGAGAAAAATGAGCTGCTGGAGTGGGCCGATATTCACGGCGGCCTGCAGCGCTCAGGTACCCCGGCGGCTCCCGTGGTCGAGGCCACCCGCTCCGGGCGGCCCGTTCTGATCGAGGTCGACCTGGCCGGGGCCCGGGCCATCAAGAAGGCCCTTCCGGAGGCTGTGACGGTGTTTCTGGCCCCGCCGGACTGGGAGACGCTGCAGGCCAGACTGGCCGGCCGCGGCACCGAATCCGCCGAGGTCATGGAACGCCGATTGGCCACCGCGCGCACCGAGTTGGCGGCACAGGGAGACTTCGACGCCATCGTGGTCAACAGTCGATTGGAAACAGCCTGCTCAGAATTGGTATCCTTGCTGGTGGATACCGCACCGGGCGCGGTCTGATTTACCCGGACAACAACCAGCAGGCGCGACCCGCCCCCAGTCAAACAGCTTCAGGAGATTGTCTTAAGTGAGTACCTCGCAGACCGACTCGGCCGTGGCGACCGACGCCGAGGAGTTCGACCCGGCGTCGATCGGCGGTTACGACACGCCTCTCGGCATCACCAACCCGCCCATCGACGAGCTGCTGCAGCGCGCGTCGAGCAAGTACGCGCTGGTGATCTACGCGGCCAAGCGGGCGCGCCAGATCAACGATTACTACAACCAGCTCGGTGAGGGCATCCTCGAGTACGTCGGGCCGCTGGTCGAGCCCGGCCTGCAGGAGAAGCCGCTGTCGATCGCGCTGCGCGAGATCCACGGCGACCTGCTCGAATACACCGAAGGCGAGTAGCGCCGAGCCGGGCAGGACGGGTCAGACCGGTGGGCCAGAAACGGGTCGTCGTCGGTGTCTCCGGGGGCATCGCCGCATATAAGGCGTGCACCGTCGTCCGACAGCTCGCCGAGGCCGGGCATTCGGTTCGCGTCGTCCCGACCGAGTCCGCCCTGCGCTTTGTCGGGGCCGCCACCTTCGAGGCGCTCTCGGGTCAGCCGGTCGACACCGGGGTCTTCGACGATGTACCTCGCGTGCCCCATGTGGCGATCGGCCAGCAGGCCGACTTGGTGGTGGTGGCACCGGCCACCGCCGACCTGTTGGCGCGCGCCGTCGCCGGTCGCGCCGACGATCTGCTGACCGCCACCCTGCTCACCGCCCGCTGTCCGGTGCTGTTCGCCCCGGCCATGCACACCGAGATGTGGCAGCATCCGGCCACTGTCGCCAACGTGGCGACGCTGCGGGAACGCGGCGCGGTGGTCCTTGAGCCCGCATCGGGCCGGTTGACTGGCGCCGACACCGGCCCCGGCCGGCTGCCCGAGGCCGAAGAGATCAACACCTTCGCGTCGCTGCTGCTGGAGCGCGCCGACGCGTTGCCTCACGACCTGGCCGGGCAGAAGGTCCTGGTGACCGCGGGCGGCACCCGCGAGCCGATCGACCCGGTCCGCTTCATCGGTAACCGCAGTTCGGGCAAGCAGGGCTACGCCGTAGCCCGGGTGGCGGCCCAGCGCGGTGCCGAGGTCACCCTGATCGCCGCGCACACTGCGGGCCTGATCGATCCGGCCGGCGTCCACGTGGTGCACGTCAGCTCGGCCCAACAGCTGCATGACGCGGTGTCCAAGCACGCCCCAGAGGCGCACGTGCTGGTGATGGCCGCCGCCGTTGCCGACTTCCGCCCGGTGCGGGTCGCGCAGGCCAAGATCAAGAAGGGCCCCGACAACGCGGGGGAGCCGACCATAGAACTGGTCCGCAACGAGGACGTGCTGGCCGGGGCGGTGCGTGCCCGTACCGACGGTCAGCTGCCCAATATGCGGGCCATCGTCGGCTTCGCCGCGGAGACCGGCGACGAGAACGGCGACGTGCTGTTCCACGCCCGGGCGAAGCTGCGCCGCAAGGGATGCGACCTGTTGGTGGTCAACGCCGTCGGGGACGGCCGGGCATTCGAGGTCGACCACAACGACGGGTGGCTGCTGGCCGCGGACGGAACCGAGTCCGCCCTGGAGTCGGGCTCCAAGACGTTGATGGCCAGCCGCATCGTGGACGCCATCGCGGCGTTCCTCGACAGCAACCGCGGCTGACGCGGCCCCCTATCGCAGCATCACGGGATCGTTGACCGGTCGTCCTCCCTGGACTAACTTTCAGATCGTAAGTTAGCCGAGAGGGGTCGGGCGTGGACGATCGACGTTACGTGGTGATCGGGGGCGGCCTGGCTGGGCTGGCCGCTGCGGTCTGGCTGGCCGAGGCCGGCAAGAAGGTGACGCTGCTGGAGCGGCGCGGGCGACTCGGCGGACGCACCCAGGCGATGCAGGTGCAGGGCATCGCGGACCTCGCGGACAACGGCCAGCATGTGATCGCCAGCGGCTACGACCACCTGTTTCGCTACCTGACCAGCGTCGGGACCCGATCGATGGTCGAATTTCCGACCGCAGGAACGCTGCGCTGGCCCGGCGGGGCCGCCACCACCCTGGTGACCCGTGGACTGGGCGCGGTGCGAACGCTGTTCGGGCCGCATCCCGACGCGAGCCTGCTGGACCGGCTGCGGACCGCCGCGGCAACGGTACGCCTGACCGGCGAGGCGCTGTTCCAACCCGCCGATCTGCCCGACCTCTCCACCGACCAGTGGCTCCGCCGCGTCGGGATGCCCGCCAAGGCCCGGGAGGCGGTGTGGGACTGGCTGGCGCTCGGTATCGCCGCTGAGCCGGTGGACCGGGGTTCGGCGAAAGTCTTTGCCGATGTCCTGGCCACCGGAATCCGACTCGGGCTGCGCCACCGCAGCGCGGTGACGATCGGTTATCCCACCACCGACCTCGACACGCTCTACATCACCGGTGCGCTCGCCGTGTTCGACCGGCTGGGCGTGGACGTGCGCTACCGCGCGGTGGCTAGGCGAATTGTGGTGGAGAACAACGCCGTTCGTGCCGTGCAGTTGGCGGATGGCACCGAGGTGGCGGCGGACGCGGTGGTGTGCGCGGTGCCCAACTCGAATATCGCCGGCTTGCTCGACGATTTGCCCGAACACGCCGAAATTTACGCCGCGGCAGAAAAGCTGCACTACACACCGATCGTGAGCACCAACCTCTACCTGGACCGGCCGTTGGGCACCGAGGCGGCGATGGAATCGGTGATCGGCGGTACGGGCGTCATCGATGAGGTCTTCGACCGGCAGCGGATGCAGCGCCGCGATCCAAACGGTGCCTGGCTGTACTGTCTGACCACCAGCGGCGCCTACGAGCAGATTCACCGGTCCAACGAGGAGATCGTGGCCGAGCAGATGGACGTGTTGCGCCGCTACTATCCGGCCGCGGCCGAGGCGAACGTGGTGGCCGCGCAGGTGGTCAAGATGCCCAAGGCCACCTTCTCGCAGGTGGTGGGCACCGATGGGTTGCGCCCGGATCAGCGCACGTCGGTGCCGAGCCTGGTGCTCGCCGGCGACTGGACCCGTACCGACTGGTCGGCGACCATGGAGAGCGCCGCGCAGAGCGCTGCCCGCGCCGTGGAGTTACTGCTCGAGCTGCCGGCATCGACGTGAGCGCGCAGCCCGAGCCGAAGCGGCGGATGTCGGCACACGCGCGACGGATGCAGCTGCTCGACCACGCCCGCGACATCGTCGCCGCCGGGGGCTATGCCGCGCTAACCATCGAACAGGTGGCCCGCGCCGCGCAGGTGACCCGGACGGTGGTGTATCAGAACTTCGGCGATCTGGCCGGACTGATGACGGCGCTACTGGACCGCGAATCGGCGATCGCCTTCGCTGGAATGCGCAGCGTAGAGGGCCCCCTCGAAGACGACCCGGACGCGCTCGGTCGCGGCATCCTGGCATATCTGCATGCGGCGCCAACCAGTTGGCGCATCATCCTGAGTCCGCCGGCCGGCGCCCCGCCGCAGTTGGGCGCCCGCACCGAAGCGGGCCGTCGCTATGCCCGAACCATCGCCGCGAGGCGGCTGTCCCGGTTAGCCGGCCACCCGATCGACGCCGACGGAGTGACGACACGACTGTTGTTGTCGGCATTGGAGGAACTGGCCCTGCTCCATCTCACCGATCCGCGGGCACACCCGGACGAATTGGTGCTGAGTTATCTGCGGTCATTGGTCGGCTGGGCGGTCCGGGTCGAAACGGCGACACCGGCCGCGGGACGGTAGAGTGGGCGCTCGCAGGGCCGAGTCGTTCAGGTTTCTCGTTTGTGGGGGATGTTGTCGAGGATTTTCTGAACGCGGGGCAGCGCAGCCATAACCCGGCCCGTGGTATGGGGGATGCGCACCGGGCTGCCAGGCTCTCCCGAGGACCGCACGGCTATATTAGCCCGAGCTAACTTCTTGATCGATTACCCGGAAGGCGACATTGTGAGCGAAAAGGGACGGCTGTTCACCAGTGAGTCGGTGACCGAGGGCCACCCCGACAAGATCTGTGACGCCATCAGCGACTCGGTGCTTGACGCCCTGCTCGCCGATGACCCCCGTTCACGTGTTGCGGTGGAAACCCTGGTCACCACCGGCCAGGTGCACGTGGTTGGTGAGGTGACGACCAACGCTCGCGAAGCGTTCGCCAACATCACCAACACCGTGCGCGAGCGCATCCTGGAGATCGGCTACGACTCGTCGGAGAAGGGCTTTGACGGCGCGAGCTGCGGCGTCAACATCGGGATCGGTGCACAGTCGCCCGACATCGCCCAGGGCGTCGACACCGCCCATGAAGCCCGCGTCGAGGGCGCAGCCGACCCGCTGGACTCCCAGGGCGCCGGCGACCAGGGCCTGATGTTCGGCTACGCGATCGCCGACACCCCGGAGCTGATGCCGCTGCCCATCGCGCTGGCCCACCGCCTCTCGCGGCGGCTGACCGAGGTCCGCAAGAACGGCACGCTGGACTACCTGCGCCCGGACGGCAAGACCCAGGTCACCATCGAGTACGAGGACGACGTCCCGACCCGGCTGGACACCGTGGTGATCTCCACCCAGCACGCCGAGGGCATCGACCTGGTCAACACGCTGGACCCCGACCTGCGCGAGCACGTTATCTCCACCGTGCTGGCCGAACTCGCCCACGAGACCCTGGACTCCTCCTCGACTCGTGTGCTGATCAACCCGACCGGCAACTTCGTCGTCGGTGGCCCGATGGGTGACGCCGGTCTGACCGGCCGCAAGATCATCGTCGACACCTACGGCGGCTGGGCTCGCCATGGCGGCGGCGCCTTCTCCGGCAAGGACCCGTCGAAGGTGGACCGCTCGGCCGCGTACGCGATGCGCTGGGTGGCCAAGAACATCGTCGCCGCGGGCTTGGCGCAGCGCGTCGAGGTCCAGGTGGCCTACGCCATCGGCAAGGCCGCGCCGGTCGGTCTGTTCATCGAGACCTTCGGCACCGCCACCGTTGACCCGGTCAAGATCGAGAAGATCGTGCCGGAGGTCTTCGACCTGCGTCCGGGCGCGATCGTGCGTGACCTGGACCTGCTGCGTCCTATCTACGCACCGACCGCGGCCTACGGTCACTTCGGCCGTACCGACATCGAACTGCCGTGGGAGAAGCTGGACAAGGTCGACGACCTCAAGCGCGCCATCTGATTTCGAACGCCAAAGGCCCCGCATTTCCTGCCGGAATGCGGGGCTTTTGCTGTGCGTGCTTGCCGGCGGCTAAGCGCTGAACCGGTAGTCGTCGATGTCGAAGTGCCGGCTGCGCCAGTAGGCCTCCACCGTGGTGGTGGGCCGCAACGGGACATCACCGTGTTTGTCGAAGTAGTAGCTGTTGGCCGACTTGCAGCTGTCCTGCCAGAACACCTGCCGGTGCCGTTTGCTCATCATCTCGTCGAAGTAGCGAGCGTTAGCCGCCTCGGATATCTCGATCCGGGTCGCCCCACGGCCACGGGCGCTCGTCAGGCACCGCACGATGTGGTGCGTTTGTGCTTCGACCAGCGCGAAATACGACGACCCGACGTAGCCGTAGGGGCCGAAGACGCTGAATAAGTTGGGAAATCCGGGGATGCTGACCCCCTCGTAGGCCTGCAGCCGGTGCTCGTCCCAGAACTGGGCCAGCGTCTGGCCCCCGGTGCCGGTGACGGCGAACGTAGGAATGTTGTCGCTGTCCATCACCTTGAACCCGGTGGCCAAGATCAGCACGTCGACCTCGTGGGACGTCCCGTCGGCGGTGACGACGCCGGTGGGAGTGATCCGGTCGATGGGGTCGACCACCAAATGAACGTTGTCGCGGTTGAACGTCGACAGGTAGGTGTTGTGGAAGCCGGGGCGCTTGCAGCCGACGGCGTAGCGCGGGGTGAGCTGCTTACGCAGTTCGGGATTGTGCACCTGGCGCCGCAGATACGCCCGCCCGGCCGACTCCATCTGTTTGGCCAGCGGAAACACCGTGAAATACTGCGCCGCGATGGGGAAGGTCGCCTCGACGTAGGCCTGACTGGCCAGCCGCTGCAGGGACTTGCCGCCGGGAACCCTCATCGCCCAGCGCAGCGGAGCGGCCAGCGGCACATCGAGTTTCGGAAAACACCAGATCGGTGTCCGCTGAAATACGGTGAGCGAGGAAACCTTCGGCGCGATCTCCGGGATGACCTGCACCGCAGAGGCTCCGGTGCCGATCACCGCTACGCGCTTGCCGGTCAGGTCCTGCGCGTGGTCCCAGCGGGCGGTGTGGATCGTCACCCCGGCGAAGGTGTCGACACCGGCGATGTCAGGCAGGTTCGGGGTGGTCAGCACCCCGCTGGCGTTGATCAGGAACCGGGCCGTGACCACTCCGGCTTGATGCGGCGGTCCGCCGGCCGGTTCGGTCTGAACCCGCCACCAACCGCGGTCCTCGTCGAACTCCGCGGCAACCACCTTGGTGGCGAACTGGATTCGCGAGCGCAGACCGTACTTGTCGACGCAGTGCTCGGCATAGGCTTTCAGCTCCCCGCCCGGCGCATACGTGCGCGACCAGTGCGGGCTCTGCTCGAACGAGAACTGGTAGGAGAACGACGGAATGTCCACGGCGATACCCGGATAGGTGTTCCAGTGCCAGGTGCCGCCGACCCCGTCGCCGGCCTCGATGATCGAAAAGTCCGACATCCCGGCGCGGTCGAGGTTGATCGCCGCTCCGATGCCGGAGAAGCCGGCCCCGACGATCAGAAGCTCGTGGTCGGGTTCCTCGCTCACGGTCCGCTCCTCATCGCCGATTTCGATCGAGGTCGACGGTAGCGCGCACGCCGGGGGACCGGGGTGGTGTTACGGCAAATCCTGGGCTTCCTGCGGCGGTTGGCGCCACGGCGGATTTCGTCGGGCCTGTCCGGCGTGAAACAGGCACAACCGGTGGCCGTCGGGATCGTCCAGTCGGGCCTCACGCCACAGCCACGGCATGTCGGTCGGTGGTTGGGTGAATTCAATCGAACCGCGCAACCGCTGGTATTGCTCGTCGAGATCGTCGGCTTCGAAATAGATCGTCACCTGCTCACCGGCCGCGACCTGGCTGACGCGCTCCACCGAAAAGGTGCTGTCCCCGTCCGGGCACTCGAATCGCAGGTAGTCGTCCGTCTTGACGATCAGCCGCAGTCCCAGCAGGCGGTAGAACCGCTCGGCGCGGTCCAGGTCGGTGCTGCCGACGGTGACCTGGTTCAGCCGCATCGCATCACGCCAGGGCAGCGCGCAAAGCGGCCAGTCCACGGTCGGCGGCGTCGGTGGCCACCGGGATCACGCCGGCGTAGCCCAGATAACCGTGAACCAGCGTCTCGGCATTGTGCAGCTGCACCGGAACCCCGGCAGCCGCCAGCAACTCGCCGTAACGGATGCCGTCATCGCGCAGCGGATCGTGGCCGGCGACCGCGATGTAGGCCGGTGGCAAGCCGGCCAGATTCTCGGCCCGTGCCGGGGCCAGCATCGGCGGCGGGCTGCTCAGGTCCAGGTCCCCGGCGTAGGCGCGCGTCAACGCGGCGATCGCGGCGCTGTCGATGATCGGCGCATTGGCGTTCTCGGTGAACGACGGCAGGCTGCCGTCGTACGTGGTCGCCGGGTACCACAGCAGCTGGAAGGCGATCGCCGGCCCACCGGCATCACGGGCCAGCTGGCACACCACCGCAGCCAGGTTGCCGCCGGCCGAATCCCCGGCCACCGCCAGCCTGGATGGGTCCACACCCAGCTCGGCGGCGTGTGCCACCACCCACTCGGTGGCCGCCATCGCGTCCTCGACGGCGGCCGGGAACGGATGCTCGGGGGCCAGCCGGTAGTCCACCGACACCACCACCGCGCCCGCGTCGACGGCATGCATTCGCGCGGTGCCGTCGTGGGTGTCGAGGTCGCCGGCGACGAAGCCGCCGCCGTGAAAGAACACCACCACCGGGGCGGCACCAGACTCGGTGCCGGCCGGCCGGTAGATGCGTATCGGCAGGTCACCACCCGGTCCGTCGATCACCCGGTCCTCACTGGGCAGCTCCGGGTGTATGGGGCGATGTGGCAGGTCACGCATCGCGCGACGCGCCGCTTCGGCGCCGTCGTCCAGTGTCAGTCGGAACGGGATGGCGTCCAGTACCTTCAGCACTATGGGGTCGATTGCTGGCATAAAAACACCGTACGCAACCCGACGAGTTTTCACCGCCTGGGCTGCGGCGGGATGGCTCGGAGTGGCTTACGGCATCTTCCTGACGGTGGTGGCGTTGCGCTCGATGCCGGGAGAGGCGCTGACCGGACAGTGGATCGGGCAGCCGGCTTTCAAGGCGGCGATGGCGGTGCTGTTGGCCTTCGCCGCGGCCGCGCACCCGATCCTGCGGGAGGCGCGCTGGTTGATCCCGGCCCTGATCTTCTCGGCGACCGGCGACTGGTTGCTGGCGATCCCGTGGTGGGAACCGTCCTTCGTCGCGGGTCTGGCCGCGTTCCTGGTGGCGCACCTGTGCTTTTTGGGCGCGCTGGTGCCGTTGGCGGTGGTGTCGCGCGGCCGGCTGGTCGGGGCCGGCCTGGTCGCGGTGAGTTGCCTGGTGCTGTTGGCGTGGTTCTGGCCCGGCATGGCCCGGGAAGGTATGACGCTGCCGGTGACGGTGTACGTCGGGGTGCTCGGCGCGATGGTGTGCGCCGCGCTGTTGGCGAAGCTGCCCACCCCCTGGACCGCGGTCGGTGCGGTGTGCTTCGCGGTGTCGGACGCGATGATCGGAGCCAGCCAGTTCGTCTTGGGCAATGAACTGCTGGCGGTGCCCATCTGGTGGGCCTACGCGGCAGCACAGCTGCTGATCACGGCCGGGTTCTTCTTCGGCCGGTCCACCGGCACCGAAGAGGCGACTGCGGACTGAGATTCGCCGCCGGTTTAGTGCCGGTGGCCTCCGGTGCCGGGGCGCAGTCGTTCCGGATCGAACGCGGGCAGTCGACGGCGGTGCAGTGCGGTCATGTGGTGGGTCGCCAACGCATCGCCATGGCCCGAGGCGATGTCGCCGATGCTGAACAGGGACTCGCCGCCGGGAGCGAAGTAGGAACTGTGGCTGCTCATCGGCAACGGCACGCCGTGGTTCTCGGCTTTGAACCGGGTGGAGCCGTAGCCGTCTACGGCGGGATCGGCGCCGAGCCCGACCGTTGCCGACGTTGCCGGCAGGGGCAGTTGGGGCTGGCCGCCGAAACCGGTGATCGGATCCGATGATGCCGCCCCCACATACACATGTCCTCCCGCGGGCAGGTGAAAGTCGTTGGCGCTGTGGGCCAGGTCGGTTCCCGGTGAGCCCACAAGCACTACGTCGTCGGCGCCCAGTCCGGCCGAGGCCGCAGCGTCGGCCACTGTTGTCGAACCATAGGAGTGTCCGACCACGGTGACGTGCGAGGCGCCCACGTGCGACGCCGCCAGGGTGCGGACGTCGGCGGCCAGCAGTCGGCCCCCCGCCCGGGCGGCGGTCGGCTGCGTCACCGCCGGATCGAACAGGCTGTCCGGCGCGCGATAACCCATCCACACGACGACCGAATTGCTGCGATCCGGATCGGAGCGGACCGCCTCGCGATAGACATTGCGCCCGTCGGGGTGCGACAGGTAGCCATCGCGGACGCTGCTGTGTGCGCCGGGGACCAGCACGGTGGTGTTGTCCGCGTTGTCCGGATCGCCGATCGCGATCGCGGCCCGCCCGCGCCCGCCGAACGCTGCCGGTTCATAGGTGAGCAGCAGCACCGGGGCTTCGTCGTCACCGCAGTTGGCTGCGAGCCCGTCGCGGACGCGTAGCGCGTTCTCGTAGCGCACGATGTCGGCGGCGCTGACCGCTGACGTCGCGTTGACCACCCGGCGAATGTCGTCGGCCAGCGCCTGCCGGTTGATCCGGTCGCGCAGCCGGGCCGGCACACCGTAGCCGGCACCCACCGACCGCAACCGCGCCGCCTGGCGTCGATTGTCGGCGACCGCGTCGCCGAGCACCCGCCATATCTCTCGAGTCTTGGCGGCCAGGAACAGCTGGAGCTGGCGGACGCCGGCCGGGGTGGCCCACACCGGTGCCCACGGATCGTCTAGCGCGTCACGGATCTCGTCCCGGATGCCATCGAGGTGGTGGCTACTTGCGCGGGCGTGATCGGCGGCGTCGTGCACCGTGGCGGTCAGTACGCGATCGGTCAGCATCGCAATCTGCAGGTGCGCGGCGAGGTCCGCCTCGCGGCCTCGCGCTGAGACGGCGTGGGTCCCGCGCTGTTCGGGCATACCGCAGCAACGTAATTCAGCGCAGCCGGCGTCATCGCCGCCGATCCACAGCCCGCTGCGCTTGTGATCCGCCGTCAGCCGCGGTCGGCGGCGTCTGCTAGACCTGCGTGGTGAGTGTCGACGGTGAGGCAGAGGTGGAACCACCCCTCGGCGCCGGCGGTTCAGCGAGCCTCGACGGAGGAGAGGCGAAGCTGGGGGCGCCGCTCCAGCGCAGCGAGCCCATCGCTCGGGTGCTGCCGATGCTCTCGGTCCCGCACCTGGATCGTGAGTTCGACTATCTCGTCACGCCGGAGCAGGCCGAGGATGCCCGGCCCGGGTCGCGGGTGCGGGTGCGCTTTCATGGCCGGCTCGTCGACGCCTTCGTCTGGGAGCGCCGCGTCGACACCGATCATGTCGGCCGGCTGGGTCGGCTGGAGCGGGTGGTCTCGGCCGAACCGGTGCTCACCGACGAGGTCCGCCGGCTGGTGGAGGCGGTGGCCGCTCGCTATGCCGGCAGCCGGGCCGACGTGCTGCGACTGGCGGTGCCGCCGCGGCACGCCAGGGTGGAACGCGAAGCGGTGACGCCAATCGAACCGCCCGTCATCGCCCCGGTAGATCCCGCCGGCTGGCAGCGGTATGTGGCGGGCGGATCGTTCCTGACCGCGCTGGGCGAAGGCCGGGCCGCTCGCGCGGTCTGGCAGGTGCTACCCGGGGACTCGTGGACCGACCGGTTCGTCGACGCCGCCGCCCAGACGATTCGCGCCGGCCGCACCGCACTGGCGATCGTGCCCGATCAGCGAGACGTCGACGCGCTGTGTGGTGCCGCGACGGCGCGAATCGACGAGTCGGTGGTCGTGGCGCTGTCCGCCGGATTGGGCCCGGCCACCCGTTACCGGCGTTGGCTGTCGGTGCTGCGTGGCGGGGCACGCTTGGTGATCGGCACGCGTAGCGCGGTGTTCGCCCCACTGGCCGATCTGGGCCTGGTGATGGTCTGGGATGACGGCGAC